>JABDBB010000001.1 GCA_013288845.1 Chlamydiota bacterium
GACAAACTCTGTGTTCAATTTCTTATAACTTAAGTTTATAATTTTCAATTTGTCAAATAAACCTTTTTTTTGTAGAGTTGCAGAAAACGCCTCTTCAATAGGATATACCGACTATGCAATCACAAATTATTTCCGCAATCGAAGACAGTATTCACGCTACAACTACCCTTAAAAGTGCTTCTTCCGTTGAATTCATAGAAGAAACTTCTAATCTTATTGCAGAAACATTTACTAACGGAAATAAAATCATTATTGCAGGTAACGGAGGAAGCCTTTGTGACGCACAGCATTTTGCCGAAGAGTTGACAGGATTCTTCCGAAAGTCTCGTAAAGCATTACCTGCAATTGCATTATCAGAACCCGGACACATCACTTGCGTAGGAAATGATCTTGGATTTGCCCATATTTTTTCCAGAGGTGTAGAAGCATACGGAAAGCCCGGCGATATTTTTATAGGTCTGACAACCAGCGGCAATTCTGAAAATATTATCAACGCAATGGAAACAGCAAAGAACAACGGACTCAAAACAATCGCTTTTCTCGGAAAAGACGGGGGGAAATTACTTGGCTTTGCCGATTTAGAATTGCATATTCAAGGCTTTTCCACTTCAGATAGGATTCAGGAAGCCCATATGGCTGCTATCCATATCATTATTGAAATGGTAGAATACATTCTTTTCAACACCGGTAAATCTCACGAAAAAATCGGGGAGACCTTGGCTTTGGCGAAATGACTGACCGGCAGCTTATTAGCATTAAATCCTCCTTTTGTGTTATCCTTACCGGAAACCTGAAATACTTCCCGTTTTGAAGGAATAATTCAAAAAAGGATTGATCAAGCAAATGCTAGAGAGAGCAGAAAATTTTTTTTTACAATTTGTCAGAAGGGAGAGAGAAAATATACGTAGTTATTTTCTTATCTTTGCGTTGACTCCCCTCTCTTGGATTTACGGAATATATGTCGCATTGCGGAATAGCGCCTATGATTTAGGACTTTTGCAATCCCGTCCTACACCCGGCCATACTGTCATTAGTATAGGCAATCTTGTCATAGGAGGAGCAGGAAAAACTCCTGTCACCATGATGCTGACCTCCGAGCTCATCACCCGATTTCCTTTGGCCATCCTTTCGCGAGGATATAGATCTCATGCCGAGGACCTCAATACCCCTTTAGTTCTGTCTGACGGAAAAGGACCTCAATATCCTCCTAATCTTGCCGGAGATGAACCTTTTCTCCTTGCAGAAAATTTTCCGACAGCCTTTGTGATTGTCGGGAAGAATCGAAGACGCGCCGTGAAAGTAGCCATGGAAAAAGGTGCCCAAGTTATTTTATTAGATGACGGCATGCAACACAGACAGCTTGCTCGTGATTTAGAAATCGTCGTGATGGATGCCAATGATTCCCCTGAAAAAAGCAAACTTCTCCCTTTGGGATTTTTTAGAGAAGGGCTCTCCTCTTTAAAACGTGCGGATTTAATTATTTTGAATCATCTGACCTCGCCGGAACACTATGCTTCGGCCTCAAAATTTATTGCGAAATACACAAATGCTCCGGTAGTAGGGACACAAGCCAATATCACTACCGTTCTCGGAGAAGACAATCTGCCGATCGACATCAAAAATAAAAAAGTCGGTATTTTTTGCGGAATTGCCAATCCGAAAAATTTTGAACAGACCTTACGTTTACACGGAGTCGAAATCGTCGCCGAAATTTATTTAAAAGATCACGGACATATTGACGAACACTCTCTTAAACTATTTGCCGAAAAATGTAAAAGTCTGGGCGCGGAATATATTGTATGTACCGAAAAAGATAAAGTTAAATTATCCGTTCCTTTGCAATCGGCCATTCCTTTAGCTTGGATAAAAATCCGACTGGAAATTAAAGAAGGTGCTATTCATTGGAATGAATTTATAAAAAAAACAATAACATTAGTAAACAGAAATAAATGACCGGATACTCTCATACACACCTCCACGGATTACCGGAAGAGACGAGTAGAGAACACTTACGGAGATATAAATGAAATTATGGATTAAAATTCTTATTGCCATGGTCCTTGGAGTGATCACCGGAGTCCTGATGACTGCGGGGGGATATGATACAGCAATATTCAAGCCTATCGGCGATCTTTTTTTACGCCTGATCAATATGATCATCGTTCTTCTTGTTTTATCATCAATGACCATCGGGATCACCAGTATTCACGATCCGCAAAAATTGGGTAGGGTCGGATTAAAAACACTTTTTATTTTCCTTTGTACGACAGCACTCGCGATTGTCATCGGAATCTCCGTTGCGACAATTTTTCGTATCGGAAACGGAATGGGGCTCAAGTCTACAACTGAAGTCATTTTAAGAGAAACTCCCGCTATGGGAGAAATTATACTGCAAATTATTCCGTATAATCCCATTGCCTCCCTTGCAGAAGGAAATGTCCTTCAAATTATTGTATTCGCATTATTTTTAGGAATTTCCATCAATTTTGCGGGGGCACGCGGCAAACCTTTGCTTGAATTTTTGGAGTCTCTGGCAGACGTCATGTATCGCATGACATCGATCATCATGGAATTTTCTCCTATCGGAGTATTTGCCATCATGACCTGGGTGACCGGTACATACGGATTAGAAACGCTCTATGAATTAGGATATTTTCTTGGTGTATTTTATTTTGCCTGTATTATTCATCTCATTATAGGTGTTTGCGGTATTTTGTATTTTTTAGCCAAGTTAAATCCCCTTCCGTTCTTTCGCGGCATGGGAGATGCCATTATGCTGGCATTTTCTACGAGCAGCAGTTCGGCCACATTGCCTGTATCGATGCATTGTGTGCAGGAAAATTTAGGAGTAAGCAAAAATATCACCCGATTTATTTTGCCGTTGGGATCGACAGTGAATATGAACGGAGCTGCTTTATTCCAAGGTATGGCCGTTATTTTTATTGCGAATGCTTATGGAATTGATTTGGGATGGCAACAGATCCTTACGATTGTGATTACCGCTACATTATCGGCGATAGGTGCGGCGGGAATTCCCGGAAGCGGATTTATCATGCTTTCCGTAGTTTTTAGGTCAGTCGGACTTCCTATTGAAGGCCTTGCCATTCTGGCCGGTATTGACAGGATTCGCGAGATGGTCTCTACGATTTTGAATGTATTGGGAGATGCTGTTTGTGCGGTGTATGTAGCTAAGCAGGAAGGCGAGCTGAATGAGCAGCAGTACTATCATGAGGATCTTGTAGAGATGGAAAATCCGGAACCTGAGTTATAACAAAGTATAAGAGGTCATTGAATTCGCGCAGCGTTTGGAGTGCGGTGACTCGTCACCGCTTTGCCCTCGACTCGACTTGTCGAGGCGGTTTAAGCGTTATTTTGTGTTTATAGATATTCAGAAATTTGTTCAAAGATTAGTTCTCTAAGTTTTTAAAAACGCATCGACAAGTCGATGCGAGGGCAAAGCGGTGACAAGTCACCGCACTCCAAACGCTGCGCGAATTACATTCCTCTTACCTTATTTTCCTTGCGGGGTGCTGAATCCGGGGACACCGTCAAAAATGCATAGATTTTCCGTATGGATAAAATCGATGCCCGCTTCTACCATTTTACCCAGCAGTCCGGCAATTTGTTTATGGCTGACAGCTCCCCCTTTTTCTTTCGACATATAGCGACAGCGCCATTGATCGATACAAAAAGTTTCCTGCATTGTTTCGGGCCAGACTCTTACCCCTCTGTTTCCTATTTCCGTGAGGATAAGTTCTTGAGATAGAGAGGATAATTTTTTTTGCATGGATTCGACCGATTCATTGGCGTCGATAAAGACATCTACTCCGACAGTTTTTTTATCCGATTTTTTTCCGGTTGCTTTTGCTGTGTACAGTTTCATTTTTTCGGGGGAAGCGTCATATTTGACAGATTTCAGACGTTCCGGTTTTTTTCCCAAACGATCGATAACTGCTTGGCCGAATTCTTTTGTGCCCACCAATTTTTTGCTGATGCCGTCTTTAAAAATATCGTAAGTGTGGACTCCGTCTTCTATTGTTTTGAGCCATGCGTTGTGGATATTTTCCGCTGCAGTATTTTCTCCTAAGTGAACAAGCATGAGGACGCTTGCGAGGATTAATCCGGAAGGATTGGCTACATTTTGTCCGGCACGTCTTGGGGCGGATCCGTGAATAGCCTCGAACATGGCGCCGTGTTCCCCGATATTTGCGGAGCCTGCAAGTCCTACAGAGCCTGCAATTTGCGCAGCCACATCGGATAAAATATCTCCGTATAGATTCGGCATGACGACTACATCAAACATTTCGGGGGTATCGGCCAATTTTGCTGCGCCGATATCGACAATCCAATGTTCATTTTCGATAGTCGGATATTCGTGAGCGATTTCCTCAAAGATTTTATGAAATTGCCCGTCGGAGAGTTTTAAGATATTGTCTTTTGTGAAGCACGTGACTTTTTTTCGTTTGTTTGCTTTAGCGTATTCAAAGGCGTAGCGGATAATTTTTTCGCAGCCCGGTCTGCTGATGATTTTAAGAGCGTGAACAGTATCTTCGCTTTGGCGATATTCTATACCTGTGTAGAGATCTTCTTCATTTTCCCGGACGATGACAACATCCATACCGGGGTGCTTTGTACCGATAAAAGGGGCGTAAGCCACACAGGGACGCACATTTGCGTAGAGACCGAGGGAAGTTCGCACGGTGACATTCAGGCTTTTAAATCCGCCGCCTTGAGGAGTTGTGATGGGAGCTTTGAGAAAGGCCTTTGTGTTTCTGATGGTGTCCCATGTTTTCGGTTGAATTCCTGCATTTTCTCCGCTTAGATAGACTTTTTCTCCGATTTCCACTTTATGAATTTCAAGATTAGCTCCTCCCGCCTCTAAAATACGTAACGTTGCTGCCATAATTTCAGGGCCGATTCCGTCCCCTTCCGCTACGGTGATAGGAATTTTTTTTGTCATGACCGATCCTTATATAATAATTTTCCTTTAAAAGCTTGAGGGTAATATACCGGTAATTTAAAATCCACATATCATGAAAGCTCGAACCGGAAGAAAAAAATGCTAAAAGAATTGTTGGATCACGGGCAAACACACTTGCTGAAAGAATTGCTGGATCGCGAGCATAAGCATTTGAACTACTTTTTTAAGCACATTGATCTTGATGCCTTTGAAATGCTTTTTACTGTTTTGAAAAACCGGAAGGGAGTCATTATTCTGACAGGCATCGGTAAAAGCGGGTTAGTGGCAAAAAAAATTGCGGCTACGATGACCTCTACCAATACAGGGGCTATTTATATCTCTCCTATCAATGCTTTGCACGGTGATCTTGGAATTGTAAGGAAAGATGATATTTTTATTTTTTTGAGTAAAAGCGGAGAAAGTGAAGAGTTATTCACTATCATACCCTCTCTTCGCAATAAAGGAGTCACGCTGGTTGCGGTAGTATCTGCCCCTACGAGCAGGCTTGCGAAGGTTTGTGATCTTGTATTCCATTTACCTCTGCAAAGAGAGTTGTGTCCTTATAATATGGTTCCTACGACATCGACAACGATCCAAATGATATTCGGCGACATCCTGTCGATTGCCCTTATGGAACAGAATAAACTATCTTTAGATGACTATGCGTTGAATCATCCTGCAGGAAGTATAGGGAAAAAAATCACACTGAAAGTTCGTGATCTGATGATTGTCGGAGAAAATCTTCCTCAGTGTAAACCGGACGATACTTTGTATGAAAAGCTGGTTGAGTTATCGAATAAGCGATGCGGTTGTATCCTTATTATCAATCCGGATCGAACTTTAGCCGGTATTTTTACTGACGGCGACCTTCGCAGAGCATTGCAAAATTTCGGGTCGGAAGCTTTGAATAAAAAAATGAAAGAGGTGATGAGTTTGCGTCCCCGGACTGCAACGCCTGAATTATTTGCAGTCGATGCCATAAAAATGATGGAGTACACGCATAAAAATGAGATTTCCGTTCTCCCTGTGTTGAATGAAGACAAGCAGGTATTAGGTCTGATTAAGCTGCACGATATTATTCAATCGGGCATTTCTTAGAGGTTTAAAAGGAAATTTTCATAAAAGCACGGCGGCTAAAATAAGGAATAAAAAGATCACATCCATATTTTGTTCTCGATTGATTTTGGTATTGTTCCATGGGAAACTTTCTGTCGTGAACGATGATTTTTTCGTCACCGGCTTTTTTAAGGTATACTCCGATCCCGTAATTATCCCCTTTTTCTATGTAGTCTAATTTTTCTATCATCTTTAAAGGAATCGTATAAATCTGATTGCCGTTTTGCATATATTGTATATATTCATCCTGAACCAGAAGAAGTTCATCCGGTTTTGTTTCCATTCGGGATAATTTTCTGTAGGGAATCAGCCCTTTAGCGATTAAAGTTCCTGCCACAAGAAGGATGGGTGTGCCCCAATAGACCATATAATCGGGGGGGATATACATGCCTGCTAAAGTGAGGATAATCACTCCTGTGCCTGCCGATAAAGTCCCCAACAAAAGAAATTTTCTCAATACCGGAAGTTTTACCGTGCTAAAAACAGTGATTGAATCTTTCATGAGAGCTCCTTTCTTTATGACCATTGAAACAAAATAGGAATTAATATAATACTGATTCTAAACCACCTATTTTTTTATTCGGAGAGTTCCCGTATGATTTCGACAGTAATTACCCTTGTTATAGCGGCACTTCTTTTCTTCGCCCCGGGAGAAAATCTTTGGGGTCATCCGAGTGCCATATTTTTTATCATAACGGCGGTTAGTATTTCATCAATTTTTTCTCTTTTCGGAATCATCGGCCTGTCGTTATTCGGATCATCGTTACAAAAATCCGAGCAAAAAATTACTCCCGGAGTGATTGACCTGTATTTACACGATCCGCGTATACGCATAGGGAAAATGCTTCTTACCCTTTTTTTTCCTGTAACTCTTTTTTTATTAGTCTTGTTCTATCGCTCTGATTTTTTACATCCCGTATATTATATAGCGATATGGATCATTTATTCCGGAATTGCTCTCGATGCTTTGCGCTATTGCTTCTCTAAAACGGCACGTTATTCAGATCCCGTTGCCGTCATCGGAATGATGAATGAGCAGAGTCGAAATTTTACAGGAGAAGCGGATTTTTTTAATCGGATAGAAAATTTTTCTGAAATTGCGTATAAGGCAACCGATCGAATGAGCCTTGGCGTCGGTATCGCGGCGATAGATTCTTTTTATACCACCTGTCAGAGTTATTTAGAAAAAATAAAGAAATCGTCGGAAAAAAATTCTCCGGATAAAGAAGGAGTTGGTTATTTTTTATTTTATCTTTTTGAACGGATGGAACTCATCAATAAAAAAGCACTCGGAGAAGGGATAGAACCTATTTGCAGTAAGCTCATCACCACACTCGGAAAAATTGCATTGGAGTGCAATAAATATGATTCTGCTTTCACCGGATTCCCTTTACGGGAAATAGAAAAATTCTCGTTTGAAGCCGGACAATCGGGAATGGGAATTGTGCGTGAGAAAGGCACCTGTACTCTGTTAGAAACAGCAAAAATTATGTTGGAACAACATGATATTCACTATGTGAATCTGAAAGATCCGTTTTTTTGTATGCTCAGCATCTTGGAAAAAATTGCACAATCATCATTTCGTGAAGATAAATCACAAAATATTTCGCTTTTAAATCAGCCTTTCCGTGAGTTAAAAGCTTTGGTAGAAAGTCCGAAGCTTGCAGAACATAAGGATAAAGGACCTTTACTTGCTGAGATAGGGAGGATTATCGATCAATTTGAGCAATTGGAGATTGTGATGCGGACGATTCCGCCGGTAGCTATAAAGAAGGATAAAGATGATGCGCAAAAGGAGACCGAAAAGTCATGAATTCCCGAGAAACAGGATGACGGATTGTTAAGGCTGTGTGTTTCAATGCGATTTCACCGGCAGGCAGCGAATGTTTTGCTCCGTATTTGAGATCTCCCGCTACAGGACAACCCGATGCAGAAAATTGCGCCCTGATTTGGTGATATCTTCCTGTGATCAGATCGATTTCCACAAGAGTCCGGCCTTTTTCCGACTCCAAAACTTTATAATGAAGAATACATTTTTTTGCCCCTTCAGCATGTTCCGAGCATATTTGTGCTTTAAATCGATCATGGATGAGGAAATGTTCTAAAGTCCCCTCTTTTTCCGGAGGAGAATTTTCTAATAATGCCCGGTAGATTTTTTTGCAGTCTTTATTTCTTATGGATTCATTTAATCGGGAGAGAGCTTTATCGGTTTTGGCAAAAAGGACGATGCCCGAAACCGGTTTATCGAGCCGGTGAACGGCGTGTAAAAAAACGTTTCCCTCTTTTTGTTTTTTTTCTTTGATGTATTGTTTACAGAGATCTTCCAAGCTATCCGAATCGGATCCGTCCGGTTGTGTGAGGAGTCCCGATGATTTTTCTATGACTAACAGATGATTGTCTTCATAGATGATCGATTCGATCATCTTTTTTTGCCCCGTTGACGAAGAGCTTCATACATCAGAAGAGTTGTCGCCATGGCAACATTTAGAGAGTCAGCTGTTCCGCACATCGGAATGCGCACGCATATATCGGCTTCGTCCATCCACAATCGGGAGAGACCCAGCTGCTCCGTTCCGACGGCGATAGCCAAAGGTAGAGTCATGTCGATATCGGTGTATTCCGCTTCGGCATGAGGAGTAGCCGCCAAAATTTTTATCCCCTTCTTTTTTAGAAAGGCGATGGTTTCTTTACTCTCCGCTTCGATAACCGGAACGGTAAAAAGAGTGCCGACACTTGCCCGGACAACATTCGGATTATGGATATCGGTGCAGCGATCGCACACAATGAGAGCATCTAAAGCGACAGCATCGGATGAGCGTAAAATTGTTCCCAGATTTCCCGGTTTTTCAATCGCCTCTGCCACAACCAAAAAAGGGATGGGCTTTTCTGCCAAAATTTTTTCCAGATCTTGCAATGAAGAGGAGTAATGAGGAGCAATCGCAATGAGACCGTCCGGTCTGTCACGATAGGACATCTTGCGAAATACCGGTTCGGAACAACGCAATACCGGAACACCCTTTTCGGCAATTCGTTGAATGAGCGCCGGTTCGTTCGATCCCAAAAATAATTCGGGACAAATAAAAAGGGTCTCCATTTCTCTCATTCCGTCACAGGCACGTAAAAGTTCTCTGTATCCTTCGATGGGGAATAATCCCAATGAATCTCTATCGCGCCGGTCTCTCAATTTGACTACAAGTTTTATCTTTGGATTTTGCAGAGAATTGATAAAAGGGTATTCAGTCTCCACAATACCACCTCGCGAAGGTTCCGCTCGGCAAAGGCAAAACATTCTTTTCACCGAAAAGGCACATTTCTCCCGATTCGATTACTCCGTCTACCCCTTTCATCATTTGTCCCATCAGATTTTTCATGGCGATTTCGGTAAATCCGGGAGAGTGACAGGAGAAGAGAACAAAGACAGGACGGTCTGATAACAGCTGTCTACACATGTCCAACAGAGAAAGAATGTCTTCCTCAATTTTAAAAATCTCCCCTTTTGATCCTCTTCCGAAAGAGGGGGGATCCAAAATAATAGCGTCGTATTTACTGCCCCGTCTCAGCTCTTTTTTCAAGAATTTTTTTACATCGTCAATGATCCAGCGAATAGGCGCATCGGTCAATCCGTTAAGGGCCGCATTTTCACGCGCCCAAGTGATCATCCCTTTAGAGGCATCTAAATGGACCACTTCAGCTCCGGCTTTTCCGGCAGCCATAGTGGATCCGCCGGAATAGGCAAAAAGATTCAACACTTTCATTTTTGAAGAGGTCTTTTTATGATGATGCAAAATTGTCCGGGTGATCCATTCCCATTGCGGCTTTTGTTCCGGGAAAATTCCCAGATGTCCGAAATCGGTCGGTTCAATTTTGAAGGTAATTCCGGCAACATTGATGTGCCATTTAGGCGGAAGAGTTCTGAGTTGAGACCATTTTTTGTCTTCCTCTCTGGTGAAAACAGCTTGCGCTTTGTCCCATTCTTTTTCGGATAGAGTAGGGATCCACAAAGCCTGAGCGGCCGGTCTACGAATAAGAAAAGGGCCGAATTTTTCGAGCTTGTTTCCTTTTCCGCTATCAATTAAGGTATAGTCGTTCTTTTCCATACGAATAGTATAAAGATTTGAGAGGAATAGATCAATAGAGGAATTTATCCTGCGAATCGATCGGATTAAATTAATTTATTGACGAATAAATTGAATGATGAGATGAAAATAAAAGTTACGTTATTCAATAAATTTTAACCATAAGGAACTATTATGAGATTTCCCGGAAACATAGGCATTCTTCTTTTGGCGATCTATTTGATCCTCACAGGAATTATGATCATAGCCCCAGCGTTTGTCATCCCTGCGATTGTTTTAGGTGTATTGGCACTTTTATCAGGAATATTCCTTCTTATCGGCAGATAATTCTCTACCGATATTGAGTTAAAGGCGGCGACATTGTCGTCGCTTTTTTTTCGGCCCGACTTCTCGCATATGGATTAGCAAAAAACAAATATGTGTTTATGCATATGTATCAGCAGTGATTATAAAGTTTTTTATGCCGGTCCTTCAGACCTCTATATTTTTTTTATATACTACCCGGGCCTCCGCTCCGCTACGACCCGGGCTGTAACATGCCGGCCCTTCGGGCCTTAGTTTTAGTTTTCCGCATGTTTAATTTCTAAGGCCCGAAGGGTCGTCATGTTACAGCCCGGGTCGCAGCGAAAGCGGAGGCCCGGGTTAGGTTAGTAAGGAAAGGGAGGCCCGAAGGGTCGGCATAAAAAATGATCACTAACTAACAGTAACTTCAAATCTTTTTGTTATTTTTATGGAATAGAGGGCAATCACTGCAAAGGCGGAAAAGGGGACAATCATAGAAAAGATCAGGGTAAAATGATCGACCAAAAGACTTTGTATGAGAGGGAAAAAAGCCCCTCCGATATTTGCCATACAGAGGAGACCCGAAACTTTCGTTTTATCCGCTTTGCATTTTTCCAGTGTCATTCCGAAGATTACCGGAAAAAGAATCGAGCAGCTGAATCCTAAAGAAAGAACGGCAAAAGCCCCTAAATATCCCGAAGAAAAAAACAGAGAGGTGCATAAGACCATTCCCGATGCTGAAAAGAGAAACAGAGATTTTTCTTCTCCGAATTTTTTCAAAAATCCGGGGCCAAGGATTCTTCCTCCGGTAAACAGGATCCAAAACAAACAGGAAATTCTCCCTGCCGTTGCGGGATCTGTGTGTAAAATTTCGCCGGAAGAAAGATAAGGTAAAAGAGAATAGGCACAAGACACCTCGACGCCGACTGCAGCTGCGATACCTGCCATTCCCCAAAGAACTACCCTTTCTTTTAACGCCGGGAAATAGGAATTCTCTCCTTTTTCTTTCCGGTTTGAATTTGCGGGAGACGGTTCCGGCAAAATAAGGATGTAGCTGATGAGCAGCAATAGTCCCGATATGAGTCCGATGAGAGAATAGCTCAATCGAAAAGAGCCTTCAAAAAGAATAAAAGAACCGAGATAAGGGGAGACAATCATTCCCAAAGCTGTTGCGGCATGAACTAAAATCATATTTTTTGCAGGATCGGACCTTAGTTGCATCACATAAGGATTGCCGCACACCTGAATTGTCGCTATTCCTATGCCCAGAATAAATATCATGCTGACGACTGTAAAAAAATTAGGAATTTCTTCTGATAGGAGAACAATAGGAAAGGCGAGAAATCCGATGAAAAGCCCTGCACGGAGTCCTTTCAAAATATTTTTCCCTTTAAAAAGAGTACCGACGACCGGCGAACACAAAAGATAAGCCGTATAAAAAGCGATCGGAATAAGGCTTAAGAGAGTGTTGCCTACCTGTAAAATCGGTTTAAGATAAGAGAGTAAAATGCCGTTAAAAACGGTGATCAGTCCGCAAAGAAAAAATGCGGCGGACAGAAAAAATAAAGCTCCGGAATTTTTGTGTAAGTCGGTATCCATATCGGATAAGAGATAGATATTTCTTATAAAAATGTCAAATTATAATTTTCAATTGCATGTATACTTTATTTTTGTTAGCGTAGGAAAATTATTCCGGTTGAAAGATACTGTAGGATGGTCATGAGCAATTTAGATACACATTATCGCAACGGATTTCCCTTGGGGATTTCGGAGATAACGAAACCTGATGACAGGACAGGAATTGCCTTTTCCGTTGTTCGGATGGCAAAAGGGCAAACGCATACATTTGTTCCGAAGGGAGAGCTATCTTTACTACAGCTTTCAGGGGATTTAGAAGTAACTTTTGAAGGCAATCGATATAGAAACAGAAGAGAGAATTTTTTTGAAGACAGTCCGTTTGCCGTTCACCTATCCTGTGAGATATCCCTTCAGGTCACCGCTTTTACAGAGTGTGAATATTGTATTTTTGAGACACCTAATAAAAAAAAATTTCCTCCGGTTGTCTATTTGCCCGAGCAAACTTCCGATGAACTCCGCGGAAACGGCTGGGTAGGAGATATGGCTTTGAGATGCGTCAGAACAATTTTTGACAATTCCAATAGCCATCCCGATACAAAACTTGTTTTGGGCGAAGTCATCAATTTTCCGGGAAGATGGTCCAGTTATCCTCCGCATCATCATCTGCAGCCCGAGCTTTATCATTATCGATTTACCCGTCCGGAAGGATACGGTCATGCAGAATCGGGTGAAACCGTATATAAAGTGCGCAACTACGATACATTAAAAATTATGGATGAACATGATCATGCACAATGTTCCGCTCCCGGATACGGAATGTACTATCTTTGGGTGATTGCTCACACAGAACAATCCCGGTATATAGTCCCCGAATTCACTCCGGAACATAGCTGGGTGATGGATAAAGAGGCAAAGTATTGGTTGCCGAAAGCTCTTAATGAGGTTGCTCGGTGAATAAAAAATTTGATATTATTTGCATGGGCCGTGCTGCCGTAGATTTGTATTCCGACGATATCGGTGTTGCATTGGAAGATGTTTCTCGATTTTCAAAATATTTAGGCGGATGTCCCGCTAATATAGCTGTAGGTTGTGCGAGGCTTGGATTGCGGACTGCGATGATCACTCGGGTCGGCGATGAAGCCATGGGACGATTTGTTCGCAAAGCTCTTTTGAAAGAGGGAGTGGATGTTTCTTTTGTCAAAACCGATTCTAAAAGGCTTACAGGATTAGTTATTTTAGGAATTGATCCTCCCGATAAATTTCCATTGATTTTTTACAGAGAAAATTGTGCCGATATGGCTATTTGTAGAGAAGATATCACCGGAGAATTTCTTTCTCAATCTCATTCATTGCTTATTTCAGGGACGCAATGCTCCCAAGAAGAAAGTTTTTCCGTTGTAAAATATGCAATCGATCAAGGGAAAAAATTAGGACTTAAAATTATTTTGGATATCGATTACAGACCGGTTTTATGGAAAGTTTCTGGGCATGGGGAAGGGGAAAATCGATATGTAGAAAATCCGAATTTTTCAAAAAGAATCGGCGAAATAATTCCGGAATGCAATTTGATAGTCGGTACGGAAGAAGAATTTATTGCTGCCGGAAATGTACGAAATGTTGCCGATGCAGTTATTGCAATAAGAAAAAAAACCTCCGCTATTTTAGTTTTAAAAAAAGGAGAGAAAGGATGTGAAGTATATTATCCGGGGAATTTTGATTCATTACAATCTACCCCCTTTCCTATTACAGTATTGAATGTACTTGGTGCAGGCGATGCCTTTCTGAGTGGATTTCTCTCCGGATTCCTTAAAAATCTTCCTTTGGAAATGTGTGCAAAGCTTGGAAATGCTAACGGAGCTTTGGTCGTTACCCGGCACGGATGTTCTCCTGCTATGCCTTTTAAAGAGGAACTGCAACTTTTTATAGAAAATCCGGGAAATTTAGATAAAGTCAATGAGCTGCATATAACTATAGAAAATTCAAGAGATCTAAAAATAATCAGTTTGTTGGCTTTTGACCACCGGACATATTTTAAAGAGCTTGCTTTGCATCACAATGAAGATGAACATACCATCTCTGAATTTAAAAAACTGATCTTTGAATCATTCCAAAAAATCCCGCAAATCGACGGCATAACTTACGGTATTATTGCCGATGAAGAATATCCTATCGATAAAGAGTTTCTCTCTTTTCGATGCATTGAAAAGCCGGAATCGAGCCCTCTGGAATTTATTGGAGAGCGGAATGCAAAGGAAATTTTGAATGATCGACCGAAAGAGCAAAATGTAAAAGTATTGTGTTATATTGATGAAGATATGCAATCCGTGGAAAAACTGAAAGAGCTCTATTGCGCTACACAAGAATCGGGTCGATCCTTATTGATCGAACTGATTGACAGAGACGTCATCTTCGGATTACAACGTGTTGTGGCTGTGATTGATATGTGTTTGCAAAAAGAAATTTTTCCCGATTGGTGGAAGCTGCAACCTATTCATGACGAGGATTCGTGGAAGCGCATTGCCCGACTTATCGATACAGCAAAAATACCCCCTAAAGGAGTGTTGCTGTTGGGAGGGAACCAATCTCCGAAAGAACTGAAAAAAAACCTCCGGACTCTGTCAGAAAAATATCCGTTCATCAAAGGATCGGCAATCGGAAGAACCGTTTGGGGTGAGGCGGCAATAAAATGGTTTGCTAAACATATAGATGACCGGGAAGCGATGGCGATGATTCAAAAAGAATTTCTCTCTTTAACAGAAATTTCGCCGAGTAATCTATGACAACCACAATTGCAAAAGAAATTCTCTCTTCAATTAAGCCAAAAAAAATTGCTCTTACTGCATCGGAAGCCCTTATCCGTTTTCTTAGTAATCAGAAAATTGAAACCGAAGAGGGCATTGTTCCGCTCTTCGGAGGCATTTGGAGCATATTCGGACACGGCAATGTAGCGGGCATAGGAGAAGCTATCTGCCGCTATAAAAAAGAACTTCCTTTTTTTCGCGGACAAAATGAACAGGGAATGGCGCACGCTGCCATTGCATTTGCCAAAATAAATCGATGCAGAAGAATGATGGCGGTTACTACCTCTATAGGTCCGGGAGCAACAAATCTTTTGACTGCAGCAGCACTTGCCTATGTAAACAGGCTTCCCGTTCTTTTTTTGCCGGGAGACATCTATGTTTCCCGCAGACCCGATCCTGTATTGCAGCAAAGTGAAAATACGACATTTCCCGGAGAATCGGTCAACGATTGTTTTAAACCTGTCAGTGTATTATGGGATAGAATAGTTTGTCCTGAACAACTTTCAGATCTACTTCCTAAAATACCGGAAATGTTATTGAATCCGCTGACGCGAGGTCCGGTTACCATCTGTCTGCCGCAGGATGTACAGTCACAAACAGGATATTTTTTTTCCTCTCTTTTTGAAGAAATAATTCATACGGTTCCAAGACAAAGAGCGGATAGAAGACAAATTCAAAAGGCGATAGAGCTCATATCCTCTTCAAAAAGACCTCTGATCATTGCAGGAGGGGGAGTACATTATAGCTTAGCGGAAGAAGTTTTACAAAAATTTGCAGAAAATCATGGAATTCCTGTTTGTGAAACACAAGCGGGAAAAGGATCTCTTTTAGGCGATCATCCTCTGAATTTAAGTGGTATCGGAGTGACAGGCACGAAATCTGCAAACAGAGCAGCTGAAACTGCAGACCTGATCATTGCTATAGGGACACGTCTCAACGATTTTATTACGGCATCGAAAAGTCTTTTTCCCGATAAAAAAATTTTAGGGATCAACATCAACTCATTTGACAGCATAAAATGCAGAGGCGTTTCCTGCGTATCGGATGCTTTGGAAGCTCTTGAAGAGATTTCTTCCGGACTCAATTATTCTACCACCCAACAATATCGTAAGGAAATAAATGATCTGAAAATCGGTTGGGAAAACACGTATAATCTATTCACAGTGCAAATTCCCGGAACTTCTACAAGCGATGCACAAGTTGTCGCAACGGTGAATCGTACTATAGATCCGAAAGATATTGTCGTGGCTGCAGCAGGGGGAATTCCGGGAGAATTAAATAAATTTTGGAAGGTCCGTGATCGAATCGGCTATCATTGTGAATATGGCTACTCTTGTATGGGATATGAAATTGCCGGCGGTTTAGGAGTCAAAATTGCCCGACCTGATAGGGAAGTATACATCATGACGGGAGACGGAAGCTATCTGATGATGCATACCGAACTACTCACCTCTTTACAGCTTGGGTATAAAATTAATGTCATACTTTTAGACAATAAAGGATTCGGATGTATTCATCGGCTCCAGACTTCATCCGGGATTTCTCCCTACGGAAATTTATTTAAAGAATGCAAATCGGTAGATTTTGTCGCAAACGCCTCTTCATACGGATGTTATGCAGTGAAAGTCCGCGATTGTAATGAATTGGAAAAGCAAATTCATGAAAATAAAAATCGTACCGAAAGTTGTGTGATTGTCATTGAAACGGATCCGGACAAAGCTTCACCGGGAAGTGCCTGGTGGGATGTGGCTATTGCAGAAGGATCTCCCTGTAAAGAAGTACAAAATAAACGATTTCTCTATGAGAAAAAATTAAATGAAATTTCCTGAACAAAAGGACATCGAATGGATCAAAAAATTAAAATTGGGGTGAGTCCTCTTTCCTGGATGAACAGTGATATTCCGAAACTTGGTCGACATATTGCTCCGGAGCAATGTCTTATCGATGCGGCTTCTATCGGATATGAAGGAATTGAATTGGAAGATCCTTTTCGAAAGATCATCGACACACTTCCCTCACTCCTCAAAAAATACGGACTCTCTCTTATCGGAGGGTGGCATTCGACCTTTTTACTTGAAAATTCCATTACAAAAGAAAAAGAAAATCTAAAACGACATATGGACCTTCTCGATTCTCTCGGAGCTCGAATTGTCAATATGGCGGAATGTAGCAGAGCAATTCATCGCAATGAAATAGGCCTCTCCCAAAAACCGGTCATGGATGAAGAGGAATGGAAATATTTATGCGAATCTCTCGATGAACTCGCTTTTTTCCTCCAAACGCAGGAATTCACAAGTGCCTATCATTACCATGTAGGAACGGTCATCCAAAACAGTGATGAAATTGAAAAGCTCATGGACAATACATCCCGACTCGGATTGCTCTTTGATTCAGGCCATTTACGTTTTACAGGTGTCGATCCGATCCCTTTATTAAAAAAATATATTCATAGAGTCCGGCATGTACATGCAAAAAATATACGTCCTTCGGTATTGGAAAACCGGCTGTCGGAAGACGCTTCTTTTTTTTCTGCTATCCTGTCCGGAGTCTTTACCGTTCCGGGAGACGTAAAAGAATCGGAATCTCCCCCTATCGATTTTGAAGCAATATGCGATATCCTGCTGGAACATCATTATAACGGATGGATTGTGGTCGAAGCAGAGCAGGATCCCAAAAAGGCGCCTCCGTATCCCAATGCAAAATTAGGATATGAGACGATAACCAAATTTTTGATGAGAGAAAAAACGCATTTTTAAGAACTTTGCCCGAATTTCTTGCGAAAAACCGGTGTATGAAGGATGATAAACGGAAGTTTACTCCTTCATTCAATGAAATTTAACAGGTGATGAATATGCACGTTTGGGCTTTGGCTGATTTACATCTTTCGTTTGGTGTTCCCGATAAACAAATGGATGTATTCGGTGAAAAATGGAGGGACCATCCCGAAAAAATTAAAACGGCATGGGAATCACGAGTATCTCCGGATGACCTGGTCCTCATTGCGGGAGATATTTCTTGGGGCAAACATTTAGAAGAGGCCATTCCCGATCTGGAATGGATTCAAGCGCTTCCGGGGACCAAAGTGCTTCTTAGGGGGAATCATGATTATTGGTGGACATCTATCAATAAAGTGCGAAATATTTTGCCCCCTTCGCTTCATGTCATTCAGAATGACTCGTATTATTGGAACGACATTGCCATAGGGGGGGCAAGACTTTGGGATGATCGCGATTTACATTTTGACGGGATCATAGACTTCGTCAAGACAGATTGCGTTAAACAACTGACAGAGAATGACTTAGATATAGAGCAGGCAGAAAAAATTTATCTACGCGAACTGCAGCGTCTTGAAAGTAGCCTACGGCAGTTGAATCCGAAAGCACATAAGAAAATTGTCATGACCCATTATCCGCCGGTGGGTCCCCGGTTAGAGCCTTCGCGCGCATCCGCTCTTTTGGAGAAATACAAGATAGATACGTGTGTATTCGGACATATCCATAACATCAGAAATATCAGAGCCGGCGAAACGCCTTTTTTCGGTTCGGTTAACGGGATTGAGTATCTCATAACCGCTGCCGACTACCTTAATTTCACCCCTGTAAAAATCCTCTAAATTAAGCGCAATCGAGTTAAGAAAATTATCATTCGCGCAGCGTTTGGAGTGCGGTGACTCGTCACCGCTTTGCCCTCGACTCGACTTGTCGAGGCGTTTTAAGCGATATTTTGTGTTTATAGATATTCAGAAATTCGTTCAAAGATTAGTCTCTAAGTTTTTAAAACCGCATCGACAAGTCGATGCGAGGGCAAAGCGGTGACGAGTCACCGCACTCCAAACGCTGCGCGTCTTACATTCCTATTTACATAAACAATTAACTATTAATTACTTATAAAATTTTCTTGTTATAAGAGTTTAAAAAATATTGAACATCGAAACGTTTTTTATCGCAATGTTGCTTGTTTTCCTCTATTCATGATATAAATGCTTCAATCTTTTTACCCCGGAGATATCATGGGATATTTCAGAGTTTTAACGTGGAATATTTTACACGAATTTTTTGCTATAAAGTATGAAACTGCCCCGGGAATAATTACAACAACAGTAAACGGTGAAAAGAAAATTACAGGAAACTGGAAAACCCGAAAAATTCTTATCCTGAATGTTTTGGAGAAGTCCAAATGCGATATCATTTGCCTACAAGAAGTATCTCTCGAGGCAAGAGCTTTTTTTGAAGCAGAGTTAAGAAAAATTCATTATATAATCGCAGGTTGTGTAATACATTCGACCTTAGATCATAAAAATCCTTATGGTAATCTTATTTTCTATAAACCAAGAGAAGAGGCTCTGACTGCATTCAAACTTAAAACTTATCGGACATTAGAAAAAAAATTAATATTTCCCCAAAAACTTTATATAACGGGTAGAGGTGAGTTGTTTGTCGATTTTAATGTCGGAGATAATACATGTATTCGGGTTGCCACTACACATTTAATCGGATACTCTCGTTTTGATCAAGATCCGGGTTCGGAACAGAAAAAAAAGGAAGCAGCTCTGACAGGATATAATCAATTAACTGAAATTATTGAATATATAGAAAAGGATAGTGACGAAATTGACTGTATCATGATTACCGGAGATTTCAATGAAGGATTTGAAGCGGAAAAAGAAGATTATTCACGTTTGAAATTATTAGAAAGAAACGGGTATATTTATGACGGAAATAAAGATCCTTCAGAACCCTCCACAAAAACAAAAATAGATCATATTTATCTGAAATATCTTCGTCAGAGAGAATTAGTCACACAAATCACTCATGAAACTGCCCCTCCGGGAGCCGAAGAGGCTTCGGATCATCTGCCTGTTTTACTTAAGTTGCTTCTGAGGAAGAATTTTGTTCGAGACGGTCAAGTATCCACTTAGCACCGCTGTCAAAAATTTCAGGGGAAGTGCCGTGTCCCTTATGGCCTATAGAGGGGGAAATGATCAACTCCGTTTGAGGAGTGCGTACCCCTTTTTGATAGGAAACTTCCGCCACCTTTTGTATGAATGCAAAACACTCTTCCGTTCCCGTCAGAACATCCCGATTCCCTATATAAAAACGGATGTTTTTGCCGACCAATTTTTCTGCAAGATGTACTAAGTCAAAAGTCTCTCCGATAGCCTTCTCCGGATCTTTTTCACTTTTTCTCAGAAAGCCGAATTTGGTGAGGGGAGCGAATCCGACAAGCGATTGAATGAGCGGATTCCGAGCTGCAATATGTGTCGCTATATAAGCGCCTCTGGATAAGCCGCCTATGCTTATTCGATCGGGATCGATATAGCCTTGCTCAAGTAAAAAATCGATGTTTTTTCCGGCATGATCTAAAAATTCTATAAAAAAATCACTTCCGCGATCAAACTCCCTCGTCCATAATTCCATCGCCTCAGCGGGAGATCGGCCGTGTCCGTGAAAAGGAAGGGTGAAAGAAAAGGTTCTGATCCGGCGATTTTTTAGAAAAATGACAGGGCGGTTAAAAGGATCAAGAGCCAAACTTTCTTCACCTGATAAAGCAAAATAAAAAAAAGCCGGAAGGGGACCTTCCTGTAAATCAGGACCTGAATGATAGATTTCTAAAGGAAAAGGAGCCGGTATTTTTTCAACTCCGCGGGGATTTTCCATAATATCTTCTGCGCTTTTTTACGGGTGAATCCGAGTGATGCGGCGGTTTATCAGGGCGAATATTCTGTTTGAACAGTTTTTTCCAGGTTTCATACTCTTCTGCAAGATCCGGATTGATCAAAGTTCTCAGTTTCAAAAATTGAAGAGCTAGCGAAAATTCTTTATGGTGGTATAATTTCGGTTTATGGTGAGTCTTTCCCGAAAAAGGGGTAAAACGAAATTGTGTCGTCAGGATGTATCCGATAGTGGTACTCATTTTTTTCGGAAAATGAGAAAAAGAAGAGGTGACAAACGCTTTGATGATCCCTGCAGACACCATCATAATCTCGCCGATATGAGGGGCAATCCCTTTATCGGTAAATTGTAATTTTAATTCGTGCTCAAGAATAGGAAATAAAAGACAGCAAGCCAAAACATTGCGATCTAAAGCTTTGTCATACCGCTCTTTATTGACCCGATCGGCTTGGTCAAGATAGGAGTAAATTTCTTCTCCGTGTTTCCCTTGGATAAAATGGGTAAGACAGGGAAACAGAAGCTCTAATAAAGAGGACTCCGCCATAAGACGGAAAAATTTTGAAGAGGATCCGGACTCAAGCATTCTCAGAATCTCTTCTAAAATACGGGCCGGAGAGCTTTTGACGATCTCTTCTTTACAAATTTCCAGCGCCTTTCGACATTCGGGAGAGATGGTAAAATCAAATCGGGCTGTAAATTTCAAAAGCCGGATCATCCTTACGGGATCCTGTTTGAAACGAATCACCGGATCACCGATACTTTTGAGAACTCTTTGATGAATGTCTTCCCAGCCGCCTACGTAATCGATAATACTGTTTCCGGTCGGATCGTAAAACAGTCCGTTGATAGTGAAATCGCGTCGCAACGCATCTTCTTCAGGAGATCCCCAAGTATTGTCTCTGGTAATTAAGGTATCGGTATTTTCACCTGAACGAAAAGTGGCCACTTCCAAAACTTTATGGCCGAATCGTATGTGTGCCAATCGAAATCGCTTTCCGATCAAAATACACTGTCTGTTAAAAACATGTTTGATTTCTTCGGGTTTCGCCGAGGTGGAAATGTCAAAATCTTTGGGTTTGTGATTGGTAAGAAGATCTCTAACGCCGCCGCCTACCAGATACGCCTCATATCCCGCACGTTTAAGACGCGCAATGACTTCAAGAGCGTCTTTATCGATGAGATTATGGTTAAAATCATGTTCTGTTGTTGTATAGTCTTTTCTTTGCACTAGCGATGAGGTATTTGGGGTTACTAAGTATAAGTCTTTTATAAAATATCATCATAAATTATGGGTCACTATATAGTCAAGCATACTCTTTCTCACTTAAATTTTTTATTCAAATAATATTTCCGGTCCGAAATGAAGAGTTTTACTTGCTAAGTCTTTCTTTATGGATTAACCTCATTTCTTTCTATAAAACATTCAAAATTAAAGTGTGTGATGACAGAACGTACAATAAAAATATTCGGAACAGACGGTGTCAGAGGAAAAGCAAATCACAATCCGATGACTGTAGAAATTGCCATGGCACTCGGACGTGCCGCCGGAAAATTATTTAGAACCCACTCGGGAAAACACAGAGTCGTCATCGGAAAAGATACCCGACTCTCTTGTTATATGTTTGAAAATGCCCTCATTGCCGGCTTGTGTTCCATGGGAATAGACACCCTCATGGTCGGACCCCTCCCCACTCCCGGTGTAGCCTTTATTACCCGTGCCTACAGAGCCGATGCCGGAATTGTCATTTCGGCTTCACACAACCCTTTCCGGGATAACGGAATAAAATTCTTTTCAGCCGAAGGATTTAAATTTTCTCCCGAATGGGAAGCGGAAATCGAAAAACTGGTGAGTCTGAATGATTTTGATGATTGCCTTCCCGAAGCCTCCGATATCGGCAAAAATACGAAAATTGACGATGCAAACGGCAGGTATATCGAATTTGCAAAAAATACATTCCCACGACATCTCTCTCTATCGGGTATGAAAATTGCCCTCGACTGTGCCAACGGCGCCGGTTATCGTGTTGCCCCTATGATTTTCAGAGAATTGGGTGCAGAGGTAATTGCGATAGGAGATAGACCTAACGGACTGAATATCAACGACATGTGTGGTTCATTGCATCCGGAAAAAGTCCGGGAGCTTGTCCGGGAACACAAGGCCCACGTAGGAATCGCCCTCGACGGGGATGCCGATAGAGTCATCATGGTAGATGAAAAAGGAAATATCCTGGACGGCGATGCCATCCTTGCTATCAGCGCAAAATATCTCCGGGAAAAAGGGGAGTTGAAAAACAATAAGGTCGTGACGACCGTCATGAGCAATCTCGGATTCTTCCGGGCTATGAAAGAGATCGGAGTAGAGGTCATCACCACACAAGTGGGGGACAGACATGTTTTTAGAGAGATGCTGGAGGCGGATTGTAATCTGGGCGGCGAGCAAAGCGGACATGTGATTTTCTCTGATTTCAATACAACGGGAGACGGATTGGTTACGGCTCTGCAAATACTGAAATTTATGCTGGAAAAAAATATGTCCCTGAGCCAACTGACAGCCTCTTTTAAAAAATATCCTCAGGTTTGTTTAAATATTCCGGTATCTTCAAAACCGCCCCTTGAAAATTTAGAACAGGTAAAAAAAGATATTTCTCAGGGAAATAAAATATTGTCAGAAAACGGACGTATCCTTGTACGATATTCCGGAACTGAAAATATTTGCCGTGTTATGGTAGAAGGACCTGAAAAAGAGGAAATAGATCGGATTGCGCAATCGATAGCCGGCTCTATAAAAAATGAAATCGGATCATAGAATAAGGAATACAATATGTGCGGAATATTCGGATACGTCGGTAAAAATAATGCTGTTGCCATTGTCATCGAAGGTCTTAAAAAACTGGAATACAGAGGATACGATTCAGCGGGAATTGCAGGTCTGAAAGACGGAGAAATTGTTTTCTGTAAAGAAGTAGGAAAAATTTCTGTATTAGAAAAGGTCCTTTTAGAAAAGAAAACGGTACTCGATCTTGCCATCGCTCATACACGCTGGGCCACTCACGGCATTCCCTCCGAAAATAATGCGCATCCTCATTTTGATATGAACAGGTCTCTCGCACTTGTACACAACGGGATCATAGAAAATTATGCAGAACTGAAAGCACAACTGTCAGCCGAAGGGGTAGTATTCCAATCCGATACAGATACGGAAGTCATCGCAAATGTGATCGCAAAATATTATCGCGGCAACCTCCCCGAAGCGGTCAATGCGGCTCTTCCTCTCCTCAAAGGGGCCTATGCCATCGCTCTTGTTCATAAAGATCACCCCGGGAAAATTATTGCAGTAGCCAACCAATCGCCTATCGTAATCGGAGTCAGTCAGGGTGAAGTGTTTATCTCCTCCGATACTCATGCCCTGGCTTCCGGAACGCGCGATGTCATTTTCCTCTCCGATAACGAAATCGGAGTCATTAGTACAGACAAAATAGAAATTTTTAACTGCCATAACGAACAAATAGAAAAGCAAACGGAAACTCTGAAATATTCAGGTGAAGAGGTCTCTAAAGGGGATTACGAACACTTCACCCTCAAAGAAATTTTCGAACAACCGCAAACAATTCGAAATGCCTGCTCTTCACGTCTCATGGAGGAGTACGGTACCTCATTTTTTGAAGGTCTTGCAGAACATCTTGCGGATCTACATACAGTCGAAAGAATCCTCATCCTGGCTTGCGGGACCTCCTGGCACGCCGGATTTGTTGCGTCTTATCTGATTGAAGAATATGCAAGAATTCCGGTTCAGGTAGAAATTTCCTCGGAATTTCGCTATAAAAATGCAATCGTAGCACAAAACACTCTGGTGATTGCGATAAGTCAATCCGGCGAAACAGCAGACACCATCGCAGCTGTAAGAGAGCTGAAGCGTGCAAAAGCGGCAAAAATTTTAAGCATTTCTAACGTCCAAGGATCGACATTAGCAAGGGAATCGGATTTCACGATCTTTTTACATGCCGGACCGGAAATAGGGGTATGCTCTACAAAAGCATTTACAAGTCAGCTGGTCATTCTATCACTTTTTGCCCTCCAACTAGCCCGTATGAGGCACATGAATATAGAGGAGGGACGTCAATTTTTAGAGGCTCTAAAAAAGATTCCGGATCAGGTAAGCTCCATCCTGAAACAAGCCGACTCCATCGCACAAATCGCAAAAAAATATGCGCAATACAACAATTTTTTCTTCTTAGGAAGGCAATACATGTATCCGACATGCCTGGAGGGGGCTCTGAAACTAAAAGAGATCTCCTACATAAATGCTGTAGGTTACCCGGCCGGAGAAATGAAGCACGGTCCTATCGCCCTGATCAACGAGGAATGCCCGACAGTAGCTCTATGCACCAACCATAAAACGTTTGATAAAATAGTCAGCAATCTCATGGAGGTCAAAGCAAGAAAAGGGCCCATCCTCGCGATCATAGATGAATCACAGGAAAAAGTAAGCGCAATCGTCGATGATGTCATCCGAATCCCGCAAACAATAGACTCTCTCGCGCCCATATTGACGACAATAGTCACACAACTGTTAGCTTATTTTATTGCTCACGAATTGGGAGCGGAAATTGACCAACCGAAAAATTTGGCGAAATCAGTGACTGTGGAATAAAAAACTCGGGAATTGTGTCGCCTTTATTATTAGATAGAACGGTTTAGGTTAAAAAATTTTTTTTGTTTTTGTAAAACTACCTGCTGTTCTTCAAAAACTGCCAAGATTTCGAAAAGAGAGGGGCGTTGCCACGAATTCTCATCCAGAGCTGCAATCAAAATATCTCGTATTTCATTACCCATATGATCGTTTGTCGGCAAATGAAGGTAGTCGGTCTCAGGATAGTATGCGGAACCCAACTTAAACGGTTCCACTCCATAGAATAACACCCAAAGGGTTGCGGCAAGGGCAAAAATATCTCTCTTTACATTTATCAAGATCCAAGATTCGGATAACTTCTCTTTCAATTCGGCGTCTTTTTCAGTCAGATAGGCCACAATAAGGGCTTGTGCCTGTTCCCAATCAAATTTTGTGAAGTAAAGATAAGTAAATGTAGTACAAAAAGGCATATCGGAATTCATCATCATATCTTCACCGGCTCTTTTCGAACCACCTAAATCCGAAAGTAAAATTTTTTCAGGAACCTTTTCCCCCCCCTGTAAACGGAACGTCAACAAACAATTGCCCGGTTTAATATCCCCATGAATAATCCATAGTCCGTGCAAAAAAGCTACCGCTTTGATTAATTCAATTCCTAACCGGATAAGTAAAGCCGGATTCACATTTAACGGAATCAACCAATTTTCGATAGCTGTACACAAATCTCCCCCGGCGCACAATTCAGTAATCAGAGCATCTCTGTAGACCAAACCTTTAATCATATCATTTATTGAAAATTTTATTTTCAGTAACGGTCGTGATTCAATACATATATTCTTCGAATTCCCCAAATGAATTTGTTGCAATCTTTTATCTGTCCGGAAAATATCCTCATTTCCGGGATTTGACAAACTGATTTTTAAGGCAGCAAAACGGGCGAGTGAAAAAATATAAATTTTTTGGACTGTAGTAGATGTTCCTGATCCCAGAAAATTTATATCACCGGAAGAGGATTTCAGATTGAATAAATCAAAAATAATTAAACCGGTATCTTTACGCAAACAACCAAATGTAACGGAGGGAATTTTTTTTATGTTAAATATTGAAACACAGGTAAGGACATTAGATTGAACAAGAGTTACATTGGCTTTTTTGATGATTTTCATAAGTAAATATTTTGACAAATCATAGGCGGGCGGGTCGTTTGGATTTTTTTTGGAGATCAATAATCCGGAAACATTCTTATATAAAGAACGAATGGTCTCATAATCAAATTTTGCCTGATCAATAATAGATCCATATTTATCTTGCTGCTTTCTTATAAAAGTAAATTCTGCATACGGGCCTGCATAAACCTTTTCCCTTACTTGATCGGGATAAACCATTAAATTGTCGGCTACCGTACGTATATAAGTATCTAACAGTGTGTGATGAAAATTGCTATATCTTATTGAAACAACCGGAGGAAGTGTCCGGGAATGACGAAGGGAAGGAGGTTGAATGGGCATTTTTTCTCTACTTTAATATTATTGTGTAATGATTTTTCATGTTTGGATATTTATAAACAATATTGTTGTATGAAAATCTACTCACATAGATTTTTTAAAGTCTCAACTTCTCTTTCAAAAACTTGGAGCATTCTTTCCGGTGAGGGTCTTTCCAAAGAATTTTCAGAAAGAGCATCAACTAAAATATACTTTATCTCCTCACCCATAATATCTTTCAGAGGTTTATAAATTATCTCCGGATTTGCATACTTTTCTCCGATATCGCAAGGCATTTGATTATAGAATAAGACCCAAAGAGATGTTGCAAGTCCAAAGAGATCTCTTTTTTTATTAAGATCTATCCAACGTTGCCGAAGTTCTTCTTTTTTATAAGAAGTTGTACAATTTATGTAATCGGATGCAAATATAAGGGCTGTCTCATGATCAAATTTCGTAAAATAACCTACTGAACAAAGGGTGCTAAAACAATTCTGAGGATCTATAAGCGGCTCTTCGGATAAATTTTTCGATCCTCCAAAATCGCTTAGTTTAATGCTTTTAAAAACCTTTTCTCCGTTTATTAATCGATATATCAATAAAAGATTGTCGGGTTTAATATCCCCATGAATAATTCCTGAATCATGTAAAACCTTCACAGCCTTTATTAAGCGGATTGCACTATACAAAAGCTGTAATTTATTCACCTGATCCGGCTTGAACCATGTTTTGAGAGCGGTAATTAAATTGCCTCCGTTGCAGTATTTTGTTATGATCAAATCTATAGTCAAAAAATTATTATTATTTAAATTTTTCACCGTTATAGTTGTTTTAAGTAGGGGAAACTCTTGGATTCCGGATTCTTTCAGGGAAAGAATATTACGAAATTCTCTATTCGAATAAATATGTTTAAGTATTTTTATGTCCTTTTGGATCATAATGTTTCCTTCGGGGCAAATGCTGATTTTTAATGCGGCTAAAGCTGCCGAAGATATGCAATAAGTTTTTTGTACCGTAATATAATTGCCCCTCCCCAAAAAATTAGGATCCTCCTGAGAAACCGCTAATTTTGTGAAAGTAAAAATGAAGAGGGTGTTTTTTTTACGCATACACCCAAAAAAAATAGAGGGCATATCTTTTAATATAAAGATTTCCGCGCCCGAAGGATGGTAAGATCGGGAAAGAACCACATTAGCTTTTTTGATAATTTTTTGGAGAAGATGTTCCGTTAAATGATATTCCGGGCATTCATTCGATTCTTTTAAGGAAATGAGTAAAGTGGAATTACATTTTTTATATAAAGATCGGATTTTATTATAATCGGATCGCGCCTGCTCTATAATGGATCCATATTTATTTCTTTGGGATTCTAAATAAGCATCCGCTGTATTTTGAAAAATTTTTGTTGTTAGTTTATTCGGACAAATTAACAGCCGGTGCCCGAATGCCTCTATATCGGTAATGAAAACTCCGGTAGAAAATCCGGATGCTCCGGTAGCAGGGTTAGCCATATTTTTCCTTAATATTAGTTATATGTAATATAATACATTAACATAAGTAATGTTTATTAAGTATAAAATATAATTTTTTTGTAAAAACAGAATAAATATTTTATAGGATCAAAAATCCAAGTTTTTTATTATATATAAGGCCCCCCACCGGTTTCGGGAATGAACTTGCGGTTAACTCTTGATGTTCCTGAAAAATAATTTGCAATGCTGCTTCAGTTTTGCCGATTTTTAATGTAGCAAACCGAGCCTGAGAAAGAAAAAAAGCTTTTTGCGTAACAGTATGACCATCCTCAGCTAAAAAATTCGGACTATACGGATATGGATAGAATTTTTCAAAAATACAAAGAGATAAAATGTCGTCTTTACGTTTGCAAAGGATTTCACCTAAAGGTAATACTTTTTTTAATTTAAAAGTACGCGAATGAGAAGTCGATATTTTACGAAGCTTCATATTTGCTTTTCTAACAGCCTTCATCAACAGTAAAGGGGTAATAGGATAATCAGGCCGATGGCCGGGATATTGTGTAGAAATGAGAGTTCCGGTCTTGGATACGTAGAATAAACGGCAGATTTCTGCATAATCATCTTTGGCCTGAGATAGGATAAGCCCATATTTTAATATTTTATCCTTTATGTAATCTTTAAAGGAATCTTCGCCCTCACAATGTTTTTCCCTTAATTGTTCGGGAGAAACAAGCAATCGTCCGGCTAAATTCCGGAGGAAATCGGATCTGTTCAAAAAGTTAATCTCCTCTGTTATAACGCTGATAATTTTTTCAATCTCAGGCCTAGCCACAGGATTCTCATGAAGAGCTTGCATCAGAATCTGTTTTACAGGTTCGCCCATACGGTCCTGTTGATATCCGATCAATACATCTGTATCGGCATATCCTTGAGGATGCAATAGATAAGGAGAAGCACCGTAAAAGAGGTTCCACATACAGATTGCTAATGCAAAAACATCTCTTTTTTGGCTAAAAAACATCCATGACTCAAAAAGAAATTCATCTGCTATGTCAGAATGATTTTGTGCATATAACAGGTCTGTTTTTGTATAACCGCCTTGAGAATACGCTGTTCTAAAATAATTTTCACGATTCGGAGTGATATTGATACTTTCGCTATTCAGTATTGTGCCGCCGAAATCAGAGAACGCAATATCTAAAACCTTGTAATCATTTATCTTATCAAATTCAACCAATAAATTATCATTGTTTATATCTCCGTGTATCTTGCCGCGGGAATGTATGGTGTATAAAGCATAGAATAAAATATAAGCGCTTCGTAAAAGTACTACAGGATTGATCTCAAAAGGATTCAGTAATCCGCTATTAAGAGCATGAGCTAAGCTGCCACCGGTATATAATTTGTCTATAGAAAACCCTGTTCCGCCTACAAAGTTACCGGTAAGCAAAGGAACAGGTTGTATTCCGGCTACATAGAATGGGGAATGAATGTCGAGTAATTTTATAGACGCATCTATCATGTCCCGTTTTCCTATGAGATTCAAACTGATTTTCAATGCAGCAAAAACGGCCATTGAAAGAATATAGGTTTTTTGTACATTACAATACAGGCTAGCTCCTAAAAAATTAGGATTTTTTTCATCGGGAAGTTTGCTTTTCTGTAAATCAAAAACGGATAAAATATTGTGATTACGTATACAACACAGAATTCTGTCTTCCGAGATATTTTTTAATAAAAATGTTTGGGCATACCCGGCGTTAAGCAGGAGAAGATTGGCTTTTCTGATTACTTTCATTAAAAGGAAAGGGGTCAGAGGATAAGAGGGCTGATGAGTCGGATTTTCTTTAGAGATAAGCAAGCCGGCATTGTTTATGGTATAGAAATGCAAAATATTAGCATAATCTACACGTGCCTGAGCAAAAATTTTTGCGTATTTTTGTTTTTTTTCGGATAAATAACGGAAATATTTATTAGGACTTTTAGAGTATTTTTGCTTCAATTTGTCAGGACAAACAAGGTGCTCGGAAGCAGTTTGCATGATATTGGCCGGATAAAGAAGGTTGTCATAGGAAGATCCGGCTGCTGTAAAGTGAGTCATCGCATTTCTTTTTAAATAACTTTTTAAAATTTTTTATTAATTATATAATCTTACTGTTTTTATGAAAACATTAAACTATTGATTTATGGATCTTAAATAACTTAATCTGTTATAAAAAACGACAAGAATATCTCGAATCATGGGGCGATGCCAAGAATTTTCACGCATTCCGGCTATTAAAATATCTCTTATCTTAGGTCCCATATGATTGGTGACAGGAGTAGTATAAATTGTATCCGGCTCGGCATACCCTTCATCTTTATTGATATCAAACGGATAACTTTCAGCATAAAATAAAAACCACAGGGTTGTAACTGTCGCAAAAACATCCCGCCGGAAATTTAAAGATATCCAATTTTGGAAGATCTCGTTTTTATTCACTTGAGGGACTTCCGGATATGCGGAAACAAGCGCCTGTTCCTCATCGCGATCAAACTTTGTGAAAAATCCCTTTGAATATGCAGGGCAAAATAATCTATTATGATTCATTATCATATCTTCAGATATTTTTTTTGTCCCTCCGAAGTCTGTTAAAATAACTTTCTCAAGGACCTTTTCTCCGTTGACCGACAAGAAAGCCAATAAAAGATTCTCAGGTTTAATATCTCCATGAATAATGTCTAAACTATGCAATGTTTCTACTGCTTCCAATAACCGGATGCCATGCGAGAGAAGCTCTGATTTTTTCATGTTTAAGGGATTGAAATTTCCGGATTCGATAGCTGTAAACAAATCGCCGCCGTTTTGCAATTTAGTGATGAGCATGTCTCTTTCACATAATCTTCCCGCCACCGATTCATAGGCCATTGTATGAAGTAACGGTAATGATTCGATTGCTGAATCCCCTAAATTTTCCGAATGAATTTGCCCCAATCTCTTAACCGTGCATCGAATATCGAGATTTCCATAATCAGAATAACTGATTTTTAATGCCGCTAAGCACCCTTGAGAAATGTAATAAGTTTTTTGTATTGTAACATGACAGCCCGCCCCTAAAAAATTCCTGTCTTCAGAAGAAACTTTTAGCTTTGTTAAATCAAAAATTTCTAAACCGGAATCGTTACGGAGGCAACCAAAACTCGCCGTCGGGAACTTTTTTAAAGTAAATAGGGGAGCGCCTGTAAACTTTTGTTGATGAGCCTTAGTTAAAAGAATATTTACTTTTCTGATGAGTTTTCTTAAAAGATTATCGGTTAAAGGATAGGCAGGCCGGTCATAGGGATTTTGTCGGGAGACCAATATTCCCTGAACTTCATGATATAAAGATCGGATTTTATGATAATCGGAGCGGATTTGAGGAAGAATATCTCTGTATTTATCGGCTTTATTCACCACATATTGATTAAATGCAGCGGGACTCTCATTGTATTTTTGTATTAATTTTTGAGGTGCAATGAGAAGAAAGTTGGCCTGAGAAGATATTGTCGCAGCGGTATTTCGAGCAGAAGGGATATTACTATAATTGTTATAAATAGAACCGGAAAGAAAATTTCCTGAAGGATTAGTCATGTTTTTCCTTAATTTAAATGTTATAGTATATAATTATATACGAAATATATTAAGGTTTTATTGTTTTTTTTACCGGATTTTGTAAAGTTTTAAATTTCATAAATCATTTATAGTCAGTTACTTACACTATAATCCATTAAACCGATCCTAATTTATTTCGTAGCACCGTAGAAATGACATGCTCTATTTCAGAAATCGCCGGTCTCTTTATCGGATTTTCGCTGAGCGCTCTCATCAAAATCTCTTTTATTTCCGGATCCGGAGGATTGGGAACAGATGGCTCATTGATTGCTCGGGTGTCAGGATAGCCGTTTGCAAGCGCATAAGGTTCAACGCCATAAAGCAATTGCCATATACAGGAAGCTAACGCAAAAATATCCCTTTTTTCACCGCTCAATACCCATATATGCCGGATATTTAAGGTGAAAAGCTCTATTGCTGATGTCCTATCTGTTTCTGTGTAATAGCCCGGAGTATGCGCTGTATCAAAATGATGGTCGAGTCCTATGGCCGGTTCTTCACCTACATATTTAGAACCCGCGAAATTTCCTAAAAAAAGTTGAAAAGTCTTCAAATTTTCATTTATTTGTATACGATAATTCTTCGGATGAATGTCCCCGTGTATAATCTTGCACTCATCATGCAATACACGTAATGTTTGCAATAATTCGAGTATCGTTTCTAAAAGCAGAGTTGTATTTTCTCTATACAAATTCAAAAGGTCGTTGTTCATAAAATCCAATAAATTGCCTCCGTTATATAATTCGGTAACGGTTAAATTATAATCCCCGCACTCTGCTGCGATCATGGGAACGGATTGTAGCTTTATATAAGGTGATACACGTTGAATATGCTTTAAGAGGTTTACATGATTTTGAATCATTTTATTTCCTGTCTCAGTCAAGGCAACGGTCACCTCTGCAAAACATCCTCGGGACAAACAATAAGTTTTTTGTATAGCAATGTGCGGGTTTTTCAAATGCGATTTTTTTGTAGAAGAGTAAGATAAAGCGGACTCAAAAATGAATAACTGATTGTTGTGTCGCATACATATGAAATAGATATTGACAGGCATTTCTTTTAATGAAAATTGCTTTACCCAATTTTTTCCGGCAAAACGAAGAGCATGATTCGCTTTTGTCACTATTTTTTTTAAAAAATTTTCCGTTAAGGGGAGTGAAGGTTTCTCATGCGGATTTTCTGCCGAGATCAGATTGCTCAATCCGATATACGAACTTCGAATGCAAGTATAATCGGCTTTTGAACGATTAAGAATCGGGCCGTATTTGTTTCTTCTTTTTTCTACATACCCGTGAAGTGTATTCTGCTTTATTTGTTCGCTTATTATTTCAGGGCCCACCAACAATTCATGGCCTAAGTTTTCAACCGGACAATGAATGGGAGTGTAATAAAAAAAATTATTATGATAACTAACTCTATCATTTGTAAAATATGTCATGATATTATCTTTTGTTTGTTAATTTGTAATTAATTAAACAGTGTAAATCTTTTCAAATTATTAAATAATTGTTAATTTATAATAAATATTTTTTGGGAACATAAAATAAAAAAATATTTACACAATCCGGTTTATACGCTTGCATTTATGAAGGTTTTTTGGCATCTTAATCAATACTATTTTGTAATTATGAATCCGAAATAAATAATATTTAAAAAATATTCTACTGAGAAATAAAATAATGAACGATGAAAATCGAACCGTAAAAGGGGCTTTACTAATCGCCGGAACCTCCATAGGCGGAGGAATGCTGGCTTTGCCTGTCGAATTGAGCTTGGGAGGATTCATCCCTTCGATTTTTATTTATCTCTTCTGCTGGGCCCTCATGGCCTGTACCGGACTGCTGTTTTTGGAAATTTCCCTCTGGATAAAAGGGGAGTCCAACATCATTTCAATGGCCAATATGACATTGGGAAAATACGGAAAAATTGCCGCATGGATTCTATATCTTTTTCAGTTTTATCTCCTTACAGTTGCCTATATTGCAGGATGCGGCAGCCTTATGACTCAATTTGCACCCGGATTTCTTACCGAAAGCCAAGGTCCTCTACTCTTTACCCTTTTATTTGCCCCTTTTGTATATGCCGGAGCAAAAACAGTAGGGAAAATTAATGTCCTGTTTATGCTGGGACTGGGAATTTGTTATTTTTTATTTGTGTATTACGGTTTGCCTTACGTCAACGGACAAATGCTGCTTGAAGCGGATTGGAAGCTTTCTCTCATTGGCCTCCCCGTAGCCTTTACTGCCTTTGCTTATCAGGGCACTGTCCCCACTCTCATTACCTACCTTCATCACAATCCCGACAGAGCTCGTAAGGCAATCATCATCGGAAGCTCTCTTCCCTTTTTTGCTTACATCATTTGGCAGGCTTTGATCTTAGGCATCATTCCGACTCACGGACCCGGCGGATTGGCCGAAGCTCTCGAAAACGGAGACAATGCCGTATACCCTCTCAGGCTATATACAGGGAATTTTCGGATGTATAATATCGGCCGATTTTTTGCTTTTTTTGCCATGGTGACCTCTTTTTTCGGAGTTACAATAGGGCTCAAAGATTTTTTAGCAGACGGATTAGGGATAAGAAAAACAGGAAAAGGAAATATCTTTTTAGCTCTCCTCGTCTTTGTACCACCCCTTATTTTTTCAACGTTAAATCCGAAAATATTTTTGGTGGCTTTAGAATACGCAGGCGGATTCGGCTGCGCATTGTTGTTAGGATTGTTGCCGATATTAATGGTTTGGTCAGGAAGATACAAAATGGGACTAAAATCCGAATATAGCCTGAGAGGCGGAAAGCCTCTCCTGATAGTTCTCGCTGCATTTATTCTTTTTGAAGTGGCCCTTCAAATTGTATTTATGAGCGGAATCATTTCCTTTCGTTAATAACCGATATTTGGCCGATTTGAAAAAATCCGAGCTAATTCAAGAAGATCAGGTCTCTCGTTCGGATGTTCACTCAGTGCTTGTATCAGAATATTTGTTATATTATACCCTGTAAGTCTTTCAACCTCTTCAGCTTCATGAATAAATGTTGTATCGGGATATTCAAGACTCTCTATAGGATAAGGTAAAGACAAAGAAATCATATACCATATTGTAGTAGCAATGGCAAAAATATCTCTTTTTTCAAGGTTCTTTTGTTTTTCGTCAAAATTTTTAAGGCTCTCGAATTTCTTAGAGTCACTTTCAGTATAAAATCCGGGTGTATCATTCTCAAAAACAGGGATATTAATTTCATTTACGCTTTTATTTTTCAAGTTAATATAACAATTTTCAGGTTTGATATCTCGGAAAACAGTCCCTAGATCGTGTGCAGTTTTCATTATAAGAAATAAATCGCTACATGCCTTCAAAAAAGAAGGTATATTTTCGGGAGTAGGAATCCATGAATTTGTCCGGATAGCCTCATCAAACCTTATTATACGGTTTGTCTTGTCTTTATTAACTTCAAAGCGGTAAATGTTCGAAATCTTCGATTTTGGCGGTTTGGAGCTAGGTAAGAAATATGTTTGTTGCATGGATTCTATAAGGGGGGTAGGAGTCTTGATCACTTTTTGTTTAGGGAATCCCGGGTCGGAAGTCGTCTGTTTTTTAAGCTTAAAATGGTCAGTATTCGGAATCTTCGGTGGTGCGGGCGGCACAAATCCGGCTTTGAAATGTCTTTTTTTTTGCAGGGATTCTATAGGTTGTATAGGAGTATTCGGTTGTTGTATAAGTGGGTTGTTGGGTGTAATAACTGTCTGTTTAGGGAATCCCGGGTGGGAAGTCATTTGTTTTTGAAGCATAAAACTATTAGTGTTCGGAATTTCCGGTTGTTTCGGTTGTTTAGGTTTTGACGGAGATCGAAAGATTTGTTGTTGAATGAATTGTATGGGAGGAAACGAAGTATTCGGTTGTTCCGGCATAGATGGAGGCAGCGATAATGCTTTCGTTGGTGTTATAGGGGTGGCAATAAAATTAGGAAACATGATTTGACCTTCGCTGTTTGTTGTAAATTTTCCGGTATACGCGCTAAGAGGTGTCCTTTTAGCAGAAAGTTCTGAAGGTTCTGTAACATTACGTTTAGTTCTTTTATTTCCTACGGGTGTAAAAGGACGACAACTAAAAGAAGAATTAGGTAATTGAAAAGGATCCATGATTAATGCCTTTGTAATAAAAAAAAGTTAATAGTTTAATTACTATTATACATTTAATTATTATTAAAATAAAGTGTTTTTGTGTTAATATTCTTTTTTTAATAAAAAGAAATAGTGGGAAGAGAGCAGTCCTCTTTGCAGGAATAAGAGAGGAATTGCCGCTTCAAATTCTCATTAACATTCATTGTGAAAAATCCGGGCTAATTCACGAAAATTCGGCCTATAGAGCGGATTTTTATTAAACGCTTGCATCAGGATTTCTTTTATTTTGGACCCTGCTCGGCTTGTAATGTTATCTGATCCGTAGATATATTCCATATCGGGATAATCATGCTTGATAGGAAAGGGTAATGAAGAAGAAATCATGTACCATATTGTAGTGGCAATGGCAAAAATATCTTTTTTTTGACGAATCTTTAACCATAGTTCGGAATTTTGAAAGTCCGAATTTTGATTCATTTCATGCAAGTCATTTTGGGTATAAAATCCGGGAGTTTCCGATTCAAGAAAAGGTATTTGAATTTCATATGTACACTTATTTTTAAAGTTAAAGTAACAGGTTTCGGGCCTGATGCCGCGAAAAAAATTCCCTTTCTCATGTTCAACTTGCATGTTGAGAAATAAATTGGTGCAAATTTTCAAAAAATAAGGGATATTTTCCGGTGAAGGATTCCATGAATTTGTTTGCAGAGCAGTGTAAAAGTCTATTTTGTCTTTTTGCGGGAACAGTTTTATCGCTGTTATAAGTGTATGGTTCGAGTTCGGAGAAATTTCTGTCATATAGCCCTGTAATTTACCCTTAGAATCATGCATCATGATACAGCCGGGAGTGTCGGAAAGAAAAAACTTGGAAGGATAAAGACTGTCAGATGAAGTGTAAGGCATGAGTAACACCTTTTTGTTAAAAAATGTAAGTGTAGTTAATGTGTAGATTTTTTTTTAAGAGAAATTTTATTTTAATATCCTCAGCCTCGTCAGTCAAATTATCGACTTAAGTAATAAGAAATTGAGCGCGCGCAGCGTTTGGAGTGCGGTGACTCGTCACCGATTTGCTTTCACATCGACTTGTCGATGCATTTTTAAAACTTAGAGAACTAATCTTCGAATGAATTTCTTAATATCTATAAACACAAAATAGCGCTTAAACCGCCTCTACAAGTCGAGTCGAGGGCAAAGCGGTGACGAGTCACCGCGCTCCAAACGCTGCGCGAATTCAATTACATATTGTATAACTAACTAATTATCAGTTACTTAATTCAGATTAGCTTAACGCGTATGCGACTTGTCGATGTGAGGGCAAAGATTGTATTGGATTTGAAAATAAAAAAAGATCGATAGAAGTTATCCTTCTATCGATCTTGTCTCTTTATCGGGAATTATAGAAACTCCCTAGTATCCGATACCGAACGAAACTCCGCCACCGTTGTCAGGCGCGTAGTATACATCCTGATCTTCATCACTATCAGTGTCGTAATAATAGTAATTATTACTGCCGCCGTTATACGGATAGTAACCGTCGTTTCCGTAATAACCATAATAGGGACGGGCGTATCCATAACCGCCATAAAATCCGCTGCCGTAATAGCCGCCGTTCCAATCACCATGATGATGACCGTCGTGATTCCAATCGCCGCCATGATGGCCGCCGCCGCCGTTCCAGTCACCGCCATGATGACCACCGCCGCCGCCGTTCCAATGACCGCCGCCACCGCTGTGACCGCCGCCACCGCCGCCGCCTTCATGATGTGCAAGTATTTGTGAAGACGCTGCCGTTTTGCCTATTTCTTGTGAAAAGGCATTGCTGCAAGTCGCCGTAATGAGAAAAGTTAAAGTCAAGAGGCTACTGTTTAGTAGATGCATATAGGCCTCCGTGTTTGGTTTTAGGGGAAAAAAAAGATGGGGGCAATAAACCTTTTACTCTACAGTCCTAAAGGACTTAGTTTTGGATTTCGGACTGCATTTTGTGTAGATGCTCATGATCTACACAAAACGCAGCCCGAGATCAACCTACTAGTTAGAGTTGGTGTTTTAATCCATTTTCTTTTGGATCATCCCGGTGGGATGTATAACACCCGGGTTTTATATGCTCCCCATCCAAGTGGTAAGAACTCTCTTTATATCCTCATTGTACGAATTTTTATTTCAAATGTCAAATTAATTCATATAAATTAATTTTTAATCTTCAATAATTAAGATATTATTAATTATTAACCTGTCCTTATAGTAAATTCTATTTGAACAAGTCCTAATCAAAGAGAGCATCCACAAATTCACGCGTCTCAAACGGCTTTATATCTTCTTCCCCCTCACCAAACGAAATAAATTTAATCGGAATACCCAACTCGCGCTGCGCCCCTATCACTATTCCCCCCTTAGCTGTTCCGTCCAATTTTGTGACAACCAGTCCGGTTATCGGAGTGTACTGCCTGAAAATAAGGGCCTGGTCCAATCCGTTTTGACCGGTATTGGCATCCAAAATAAGCAATATTTCATGCGGAGCCTCAGGAATGACTTTATTACAGGTCCGTTTAATCTTTTCCAATTCCTGCATCAGATGAGTTTTATTCTGCAGTCTTCCCGCTGTATCAATAAGGATATAGTCGCAACCGCGCGCTTTTCCCGCTGTAATCGCATCAAAAGCCACAGCGGACGGATCGCTTCCGGGCTTCCCTCTTACAATATCTAGTCCTAAACGACCGGCCCAAACCTCTAACTGATCAATAGCTCCGGCACGAAAAGTATCCGCTGCGGCAACCAATACTTTTTTGCCTTCTTTCACCAGTAGGTGCGAAATTTTTGCTACGGACCCTGTTTTTCCGGCTCCGTTGACACCGATAAATAAAATAACCGTAGGTCCTTTATCCTTAGGGGCTTCTGCTAATTCATGAATGCCCGTACCCAAAAATCCAATCACCTCTTCCTTCAGCTTGTCAATATACTCATTCGGTTTTAAGGCGGAATTCTCCTTGTGATACCCCTTGATTTTTTCGGTCAGCTCCATCGCGGTCTTTACACCTAAATCGGCCTCATAAAGAATTTCCTCCAAATGCTCCAAAGTCTCTTCATCAATCGGATTGTGAAATAAATTGCGTAGTTTATTGCCGAGAAGAGAACCTGTTTTTGAAAAAGCATTTTTTACAGCAAGGTAGCCCGTCTTGAAAAATTTCAGTACCATGGATTCACTCGTTGGTTTATGGTTAATTTGACCGGATACTTTCCGGTGTAAGTGTAAATGTTAGCACCACTTTGCTTATAGCAAAAGATAAATGAGCATCGGAGAAGGTCCATGAATACACATGAATATCAGGCAAAACATGTATTGCAGAAATTCGGAATCCCCATCCCTCCTTTCAGAGTCGTAGAAAATATAAATCAGGTCGAAAAGGCCGTCAAAGATCTGGGCATCACAAAAGCTGCTGTAAAAGTACAAATCCACGCCGGAGGAAGGGGCAAAGCCGGAGGGGTCAAATTAGCAAAAACCGTCGAAGAGATTCATTCTCATGTAAAAAATCTGCTGGGAATGAAAATCATCAACAACCAAACCGGACCGGAAGGTGTCATAGCGCACAAAGTGATGATCACCGATCTTACGGAAATTAAAAAAGAATATTACGCCGGTGCAGTCATCGACAGAAAAAACGGTACGGCTTCTCTCATCATCTCACCGGAAGGGGGGATGGATATCGAAGAAATTGCCGAACACACTCCGGAAAAAATTAAAACCGTTCCCATCCCCGAAAACGGAAAACTTCGAGGTTATCAGCTGATTCAAATGGCAAAATTTATGGGATGGACAGGAAAAACGGCTAAAGAGGGAATGAAGGTTCTGGCAGCCCTGGCAAAAGCATTTATAGAAACAGACGCCTCTCTTTTGGAAATAAATCCTCTCGTAGAAACTCCATCCGGAGAAATTCTGGCCTTAGATGCTAAACTCAGCATCGATAACAACGCCCTCTTTCGCCACCCGGAATTTGCAGAATTCTACGACAAAACACAAATACCCTCCAACGAAGCGGAAGCAAATGAACATGAACTGGCTTACGTAGCTCTCGACGGCGATATCGGCTGTATGGTCAACGGAGCCGGTCTGGCCATGGCTACCATGGATATCATCCAACATTTTGGCGGCAAACCGGCAAATTTTCTCGATGTAGGAGGAAGTGCCGATGTACAAAAAGTCATCGAGGGATTTAAAATTATTTTATCGGACCATAATGTCAAGGCAATCCTAGTCAATATATTCGGCGGAATCATGAACTGCGCCACTATCGGAGAGGCTGTCGTAAAAGCTGTCAAAGAACTCGGACTAAAAGTCCCTCTCGTCGTACGCATGGAAGGGACGAATGTCGAAGCGGGAAGAAAAATTTTGGCCGATTCTAAATTGGACATCAGTGTAGCAAAAGGATTATCGGACGCTGCTCAAATGGTCGTTGCAGCCGGAAAAAAAAATAGGTAGGGGAATTATGTTTATACCGCTAAATGAAAAAACCCGGGTAATCACTCAGGGAATTACCGGAAAAGCAGGGCAATTCCATACAGAACAATGTCTGGCTTACGGCACGAAAATGGTCGGAGGGGTCACTCCGGGAAAAGGAGGAGAAAAGATTTTCGGACTTCCCGTTTTTGATACAGTCGCAGAAGCAAAAAAAGAAACGAATTGCGATGCTACCATGATTTTTGTCCCTCCCGCATACGCAGCAGACTCTATTCTCGAAGCGGAAGAAGCCGGCATCCCTCTCATCATATGTATTACCGAAGGCATTCCCATCCGAGATATGTTGGAAGTCAGCAAAATAATGAAGAACAGCAAAACAAGCAGACTCATAGGTCCCAACTGTCCGGGTGTCATCACTCCCGGCAAATGCAAAATAGGAATCATGCCGGGATATATCCACAAACCGGGGAAAATCGGAATAGTCTCTCGATCCGGAACCCTCACCTACGAAGCTGTCTGGCAAACAACACAAAACGGACTGGGTCAATCCACCTGCGTAGGCATAGGAGGCGATCCTCTAAACGGCACCGATTTCATTGATGTTCTCGAGGCATTTGAAAAAGATCCCCAAACAGAAGCGATACTCATGATCGGAGAAATCGGCGGCGATGCCGAAGAAAGAGCGGCGGAATGGATCGCAAAACATTGCAAAAAACCTGTTGCAGCGTTTATTGCAGGAAGAACCGCCCCTGCAGGAAGGCGAATGGGTCACGCAGGAGCAATAATCTCCGGCGGAAAAGGCACCGCTTCCGGTAAAATAGAGGCTCTGCGTAAAGCCGGGGTAACCGTTGCAGAAAGTCCTGCCGAAATGGGTGCAGCAGTAGAAAAATCGCTAACACTATAAAGAAAAACTCGTCTATGTCAATACCTATACGTATACATCCTTTTTTTTGGGTCCTTGCCGCTCTTATCGGCTGGCTATCCACCTCTAATCTCCTCCTCACTGTTGTCTGGATGGCTGTGATATTTATATCCGTCCTCGTTCATGAATACGGACACGCTTCGGCCGCTTTGTTTTTCGGACAAAAAGCAACCATCAATCTTGTCGCACTGGGCGGCGCAACGCAAAGAGAAGGGGCGAAAATCAAGCTTTGGCAGGAATTTCTGGTTGTCTTAAACGGTCCGATTTTCGGATTCCTCCTCTGTGCTTTGGCTTTTTCATTACAAAAGATATTTGCGGAAAGTTTGAGCCCCATGATTTTTTACACTCTTTCCATCGCTGTGTACATCAATTTTTTCTGGACGATATTCAACCTACTTCCGGTTCATCCGCTCGACGGAGGAAAACTGGTACAAATAGTTCTCGAGGCAATGTTCGGTGTCCCCGGAATAAAATTTGCTGTCATAGCAAGTCTTTTCCTTAGCTTTATCTTGGGATTATTATCCTTTGCGTATGGCTTTTTTTTTATAGGCTCTCTGTTTTTCTTTCTGATGTTTGAAAATTATCAATACTACTCTTCTATGAAATCCATGACGCAAAATGATCGAAATGAAAATATTACAGCGCAAATGAAAGCGGCTGACACAGCCATGAAATCGGGGAATTTCAACGAAGCTTCCGGAATTTTAGAAAAAGTTCGCAATGAATCAGGACCGGGAATAACAAATACACTGGCTACACAAATGCTTTCCCTTATTTTTTTTCGGGAAAGGCGATACAGTGAAGCCTACGATCTTGTGTATTCCATCAAAAATAAGATGACGCCGGAATTCCTTAAATCAGCACAAAGAATAGCGTATGAAGCCAAACAATTTGATGTGGCTATCGAGTGGGGAAAAACGGCTTTTCGTGAAATTCCCGATTATGAAATCGCTGTCATAAATGCATTAAGTCATGCATACAAAAGAGAAGCCGAACCCGCTTCGGGTTGGCTTCTGGCTGCATATCATGAAGGATGTCCCGATTTCCGGGCTCTCTTAAAACAAAAAGAATTCGACGCTATTCGCTCCGATCCTTCATTTAAAAAAACGGAAGCATTAAGTAACTGAAATTTTCTTCACTCAACCTCGGGCTTTTATGTATAGGTGCTTCGCACCTTTGATTTACTTATTTTGCATTTAAGCCTTACACCACTCCCCTTCAAAAAAGACATACTTCTTGGTGTGAGTAGAAATTATCTTCTCTACTATTTCATTATTATTGATTAGTTTTTTTAAATCTTCTTTAACGTCATAAAGCGGAAAATTTTCAAATGGAAATGTGCTTAAGATATCTATATAAGTTACGTTGTCATTCGAAAATCTTCTTCCTTGGAGAATCAGATTAGGTCCTATTACAAAAATTACATTTTTATGAAAGCAACGACTTGTTTTTTCTTCCGTTATTGGATGGGTATCCGGATAATTCCAATTAGGTGTTGGTGTACCATCTGTTTTTTTTTCACAGTCTCTGCAAAGCCATACACCTTCCGTAGCTTTGGTGTTCGGGTCATATCCGAGATCTGTAATTTTCCCGATAAACAAATTGTGTACAGGTATGCCGGTTTGTATTATAGTATTAGAGGTCATAATTATCTCCTTATAAAAATGTTTCGATTTAGTTTGGTATTTATTATATAGATGCTTTTATTAGATATCAACCCAAAAAAATCAGTGCACTCTCATCGAAAGAAATTTTAGTTGGCCGTCCTGCTTAATCAGCAACAATACCGGTCTTCCCTCTTCCGAAACATTCAAAATATGATAAAACTCTTCAGTCGTCATAATTTTTTGCTGATTCGCTTCGACAACCAAAGCCCCTTTTTTCATTCCTGCCTCTGCTGCAGGACTTCCCCGGCGAACGTTGCTTATCACAACCCCTTTATTATTCATGATATCTAAATTTTGAGCCATTTCCGGAGTGATATTTTCCACCTCAAATCCGAAATCCGAAACGGCATCACCTTGTATCATTCCTATGTTATCAACAGAATGTATATAAGAATGTGAAGAAAATATGAGCAAAAAAATCGAATATATTTTTAGTGTTCTTGACATGTCGGTTTCTCCCGGGTTGAGTGTAATGAAAAAATTTTATTCTTAAGAGAAAAAAATCGCAAGTATCCGGATATTTTTTTAGGTATTGTGTATAATAAAATTTTAAATTTATCGTCTGTAAACACGTCGGTAAAAAATACACAAACTTTCAAAAAAAGGAAAAAAGATGATCATAGAAAAAAAAATATATACAATCAGCGACATGCGTCATGATCTATACACTACAATAAATATCATGAACCGGTTTTTTAATAACCGGGATATCGATATTAAAAAAATATGGTTTAGTATAAAGCGTGGTGTTTGCACTGTGAATATAGAAGGAAGAATTTCGATAAAACCTATTAGTATGTGCATCTATAAAAATAACGGCAAAATTGTATCTGTCCATAGGATTGTGAACATAACTTATGAAAAAATTCTGCATCCATATCTAAGTGATGAATTAACGGATGAGCTTCTCTCTGAAATTGAGAAGCATTTCAATAATTAATCGAAATCCCTGTTCAAAACGATCCCAACCGAAATGTTCGTTGGGAGCATGGATGTTATCGCTGTCTAATCCAAGCCCGACAAGAATAATCTCAGCATTACAGGCATTTTTTAATGCGGATGCTACGGGGATGGATCCCCCCTCAAAACTATAGAGGCACTTCTTTCCGAAAACATCAGTATATGCCTGAAAGAAGGCTTTTACAATAGCGGAATCGGAATCGGCTCGCACAGCTTTGCCTTTTCCGGAATGGACATTCACGGCAATCTTTATTCCTTCAGGAGCCAAAGAGGTAATATAATGCGATACGGCTTTTGCAATTTCATCCGGATCCTGATCAGGAACTAATCGACAAGAAATTTTTGCATGGGCTTTTGCAGGAATTACGGTTTTAAATCCGACGCCGGAATATCCGCCGGAAATTCCGTTAATTTCCAAAGTAGGACGTATCGTCGATCTTTCAAGAGGCGTATACGATTTTTCTCCGCCCGATGCAATTAGTCCAAACGTCTCTTTATAGAAGTCGGCATCGAAATAAAAAGAAATTTCTTCTCTGTCTTTTGCAGATAACTCCCTTACTTTGTCATAAAAACCGGGAACAGTAATTCTTCCCTCTGAATCGCGCAGTTTACTCAAAATTTCCGTCAAAGCATGGATAGGATTAAAAGCTCTTCCTCCATGTGTTCCTGAATGAAGGTCGGTCAACGATCCTGTAGCCTCTACATCCATAGTGACTAATCCGCGCACTCCCAAAGTAACTGCCGGAGTATCTTTTGCAGGAATTCCCATGTCGGCAATGACCAAATAATCGACTTGAAGGAATTTTTTTTTGGAATCCAATATGGCTGCAATATTTTTAGAGCCGACCTCTTCTTCTCCTTCAATGATCCACTTGATGTTGACGGGAAGCTCTCCGGTCAATTCCAACAATGTTTTAAAAGCCTGATACACATACATGCATTGACCTTTGTTATCTTGAGCGCCCCTGGCAAAAATTTGGTTATTTTTGAGAGTAGGTTCAAAAGGGGGGGTATCCCATAAATCTATCGGATCAACAGGTTGTACATCATAGTGATTATAAAAAAGGATGGTGGGTTTATCCGGACCTGCTTTGGAATATTCTGCGTAAAGAATAGGATTTCCTTCCGTTTCCCACATATCTACAGTAAAACCTATGGACGAAATTTTTTCTTTTAACCACGAGGCACACTGAAGGAGTTCATTGCGAAACAGAGGATCGGCACTGATACTTTTGAAGCGTAAAAAGGTGAAATATTCTTCTAAAAAAATATGTTCTTTTTCTTTGAAAACTTTTTGTAGCTCTGACAAGTGCGAACGGGTATTCATCGGAATGTCTCCTTCATTTTTTGAATCAGCCTAAACGATTTATTTTTATCTCTCTATAAAAAAATCTATCTTGACAAAAGTAAAAGTTTTGCGTTAAAAATTATCCTTGGTTTAAAAGAAAAAATTGTGTCGGATAACTTCTAACCGAAAATTCATCTTTATTTAATTGAAAGGCTTTATCATGGATCCATGTTCACTAAATACTCACACACACCCGTTAAATTCCGGTCTAAATATAAAGGAAGAATGTACGGAACAAAATAAAAAAATAAAGGAAATAGTCGGGAAATCTCTTAAAGAACAGGATCTTCCTAAAGTACTTCATCGTTTATCAGACCCTTGTCTTCGAAATAAACAAAAATTCAATCTGGATTTCCGGGAAACATACAAAGCATCGATCGCTCTTGCTCACCGGCTACATAAAGAGTGTACCCAATTTTTTCCGAAAGGAAAATGTTCTGCAGATCAAAAAATAATCCCCCTGACCTGTGACCAATATTCGTTTTTACATTGCCTGTTGAAGAAAAAATTTAGGGAACTTTTTCTTTTTACTCATGATGAAGAACAATATCGGCTCATATCTCACCTGGGATACATCATTATCACGGGAGCTTACAAAGAATCCGACCTGTTTCCTGAAGAGTCTTACCGTTTCGGAATCAATAAACCGGAAGAACAGGATTGGTATATCAACGATATTCTCCAAAATTTAGTCTCTTTTTTTGACGTGTCCGACGAAATGCTTCCTGAAATTTTTGTACAAAAACTTTTTACACTTTTTCATGAAAATGTAATAGAGAAAAAAACAACAGATTTACGATTCAATACAGGGAAAATTGTATTTCCTTCCGGCGAAATCCGATCGTTCGATATGTTTGTAAAGGATTTTGTCGATGCTTACCCACCCTCATTTTTAATGAAAGATATGAAAGATTTAGAAATGGAAAACTCTTCTTTCATTAGCGAATTTTATCGCATCTTCGACAGAAAAAAACCGGAAGCAAAAAATACAGATTTGATTACAACCATTTTTTCGGCCATTCCTCAGGAAATGCAAATTTGTCTCTTCAACCGAATTTTTCTCCGGTCGGCAGTACATAAAGAAGAGGCTGAAAATTATCTGAAATTGAAATTTTTAGAACTGGTTTTCTTACTGCTCAATCACGACGGATTCGGTATCCACACAAAAAAGAAAAGATTGAAAGAAGGAGATCTTCTTGAAACATACCGTGAATATACTTTTGATGAAAATATGGGTTGTACTCACATTTTCGTAACATATGACATTGTCCCGGTAAAAAATGATAACCAAGAGAAATATTCTTATGAAGCAGGATTTCGCCCGGCTCAAATCACACAAAGTACAGAATTGAACGGAAATACAAAAAAAATATTTTATCCTGCCGGCATAAAAGCAACTCATCAATATCTTCTGAATTGGAATGTACCGCCGGCTTTTACCGATTTATTTGCTACTTCATCGGAATCCAAATTATTTTTATTTATCTCGGGACTGAAAATGCTTTCCTCATTAGAAAATAATGAACTTTTCCAAATAGACTCTTCAGGAGTCATCACAAAACAATCCGGTTCTTCATGGCTTAATTGGTTTAGCTACTCTACCGAAATACCGAAAGAAGAGGTCATTAATGAGACTCTGCAAACTTTGCTCCTCTTTCTGCAAATGGGAGCTCGGGCACATAAAGAGTATGAAACAAGAATAAAATTTTTGGAACCGGAAAGCAAAAAAATATCTTTCCTTTCTATGCAATTAAGAGCCTACCTACAAAAATCCCTCGAAGGTCTCAAAAAATTTCAAACGACGATAAGTTCTCCTTGTTCGAAAACGACCACAGAAACTCTTTTAACGAATTCTTTTGAATTGATTGAAAAAACTATGGAGGGACTTAAAAAAATTCCGGATTCTATTAAATGTGATCTGGAAAGGCAAAGAACTTTAATAGAATGGTTTACAAGCGGTCTTGTGGAATCGACGGATCCGAGAGAATTCGACTGGAAAGTATATAGATACCAAAGCTTTTTAACGCAATTAAGAACAGTGACCAAACAATTTTTTATTGATCAATGGGGTTCGGAAAAAACAGAAAAAGTTTTTCGGGAAATCGAGAATACCAAAGACGAAATTGAAAAATCCGAAGTGGAAGAATTCATAATACATCTTTTTTTTAAAGTAGATTTAGATATCAAAGAAATCAATAAATTTACACAGGAATATTTGGCAGAACTTCGCACGACTTATACCACGCACTTTATTCAATTTTTAAGAGATCTTGCAAAGAAATCGGAAAATTCCAATATAGAAAATTTCGGAATTTATCCGGGTTTTTGTGAATTGTACCGAGATTTATTTTATACACTCTCCGAATTTTTTTTTACCGGCGTTCGACTTGAAAACGAAAGTCTGCAGTTAGTAAAAAAATTTAATATCATCGGGGCCATGAGCCGGGATGCATCGGAATTTATCTCTCGGGGTACCGGAAAAAGCAACTCATCGATTTCAGGTATCGAGGATCTCAGTCAACATTTATATGCTGCTCCCTGGAGTGCAAAAGCTCCGATTTTAAGCCAATTAGCCAATAGCTTCAAAGGTGTCTCCAACGTTTTATTGGATCCGGTCCTTAACGGAAATTTACCTCAATACCTTAAAACCATCGAAATAAGAGAAAAGGATCAGGTAACTCGGATTAAATTGGTGACATTCGGTAGCCCTACAACAGGAGATGCGATCTCGCCGGAATTTATCGGATGGATGAGAAGTTATAAAAAAAAATCTAAAAGTCATCTGTCTATAGTCCTTCAGGATATGCGGCCGAAGTATATTTTGGGCGAAACCGGTCGAATCAATGCCATTGTCGCAACAGGGGAAAGTAAAGAATTTAAAAATACTTTGTATATTTTGGTCGTCTCTAAAAATTCTATATTTTATTTCCAGCAAGGAATATATGAATTTCAATCGGAAGTAACTCAATACAAAAAAGAACTATACAATGAATTTTTTACGGTTGATAAATCCGTTTCCGGAAATTATATCTCAGCTCCTCTTATGGAGAAAATCGGACGGGAAAAACTCTCTCAAGATGTTCGCAATATTATCGAAGTAATCCATCGTTACCTCTTTTTTAATAAACCGAACCTCTCTCAAAAAGAAAGAATTATCTTCAATGACCTGTTTCAGGATTTCTTTACGTTATATATTCTTTTCGTTCTTAAACCGGATTCATTCAATATCAGCTGTAAAGATGCTATCGATCGGGCTGCCGACTCTATCGCGCGTCTCTGGGCTCACCTCGGAATTGTAAATGACTTAGATTCTAACAAATATTTCCGAAAGATTTTCGAAATATTTTTACTGTCCCGAGCTCTCATGGTAAGAAAAAGAAAGCCAATCGGAGAACGTATTGAAAGATCTGTTCAGGCTGTAGAATTTTTGGAAGAACATGTAAAAAGTCTCAGAAAAATGCATGAAAAACTTTTTTTGGATTGCAAAATAAGTTGTGAAAATTAAAATATACTTTCACTACACGGAAATTTGAGGAAATAAAATGCTACGGAAATTATTGTTAAGCGCTTTTTTATTGATACAGCTATCTTCAGCCTTTTCTTCTGAAGAAAAAAAGAAACCGACTGTTTGCTTGAACATGATTGTCAAAAATGAAAGTAAAGTAATCTGTAGATGTTTGGAATCAGCCCTCCCCCTTATCGATTATTGGGTAATCGTAGATACCGGATCGACAGACGGTACTCAGCAAGTGATTATAAACTATATGAAAGAAAAAAATATCCCCGGAACTCTCTACGAAAAACCATGGAAAAATTTTGCTCATAACCGTAATGAAGCTCTCGTTTTTGCTGAAAATACTGCTGATTATGTTCTGATCCTCGATGCCGATGATTATTTGATCTACCAACCGGAGTTTCAATTGCCGGATTGGAAAATGGATTCTTATACAATCATGAGCTCCCTCGGCGGCACAGAATATGCGGCTACAAGACTTCTCGATATGAAACATAAATGGAAATGGGAAGGAGTCGTTCACGAATACCTCACATCGCCGACAGCGATCTTCTCTTCACACCTCAGCAATGTAGTCAATTTTTGTACTCGCGACGGTGCCCGATCACAGGATCCTGAAAAGTACCACAAAGATGCTCAAATGATTTACACAGCTTTACAGGAAGATCCGACCAATACACGCTATACTTTCTACCTGGCACAAAGTTATAGAGATGCGGGTGAATCCGAGAAGGCTTTAGAATACTACGAAAAAAGAGTGGAAATGGGAGGATGGGATCAGGAGGTTTTTTATGCTCTCTATCAAATAGCCTCCCTAAAAGAACATTTAGAGTACCCCGTTAACGAAGTGGCGGCTGCCTACCTGAAAGCGTATAGCTTCAGACCGACCAGATGGGAACCTCTTTACAGACTGGCCCGCTATTACCGGACAAAAGCAAACTTTGAAGCGGCTTATCGTGTCGGAAGGCTTGCTGCCGATATGTCCCCCTCCAACGACATCCTGTTTGTGGAAAAATGGATCAGCGACTACGGACTCATAGTTGAACGTACCGTATCCGCCTACTGGACCGAAAAATACGAAGAAGCAAAAGAACTGTGCCAACAAATACAAACAATTAACAATCTGCCTGAAGACATCAGGAATCTAAACAACAACAATCTACGTTTTGCCGAAGAAAAGTTAAAAGAAAAAATGAAACAGACGGAAATATTGGAAATTCTTCAACTTTCTAAAGCTATGTAACTAAACAAAAGGTACTTTCATGTCTGCAATTTTCGGATCCGGAGGTGTAGGGACACCTGTATCGGAAGAGATCGCTAAAAAATGGCCTGTAAGTGAGATCGATACCAAAATCATTCCTTTATCGAAATTTAAAGAAATATATGGAAATGATCTGTCTTCACTTGTTAAAGCATACGCAGCGGCAAGTTTTTCAGATGCTTCTACATCTGCTTTTACTACCGTTAAAGAAACGCAGGAATTTTCGCAGGATCACGATTTACGACGACTCTTATTAGAAAAAACAGGAGGAAAACCGACCGTAATTCCTCTTAAATTGAAATTTCCCGGTAAACTCCCTCTACATATTGTTACAGATCCTGCATGCATCCGGAAAATTCTGAAAGTTTCAGAGCAGGATGATGAAACGGGTTGCTATACAAATTTCGAGAAGGCGACATGTCCGGAAGCGATAAAAGAACTATATCCGGAAATAAATATTTCCGAGGAAGAACTAAGTGTCGTTGCTTCTATAGACAAAAATAAAGAATATAGAGAAAGTCTCTCTATCATAGACTTTCCGTCCCTATATTTTTCCGTATTTTTTATAGTGCAAAATATAGTTGATTTTTCGGAAGAAAATTTTGAAGGACATCTGAGCAATATTCATGAACTTTGTAACGCTCTTACAATAGGCGTTATCGGCCGTTGCATCTTCGGACACAATTTAGATAAAGAGAACCTGATCAAATTAAGTAAAGCTACTCGTGAAATAAAAGAATTTTTATCCGAAAAAAAATCCGAAAAATTCCGGGATAAAATAATTGAAGAATATCAAAGTCAGGCAAGAATCATCTCCTCTCTAACCGAGAAGTATCTCCAAGACGAGACATCAGTTATCGGACAAATGAAAGTCAAGGGTTTTACGGATGCACAAATTCTATTGAGTGTCACTCGGATTCTATTTACCGCTTCTGATTATCTTGCGGAACAACTTACCTTTACTCTCATGCATTTAGCCCTGAATCCGAATCTGCAACAACAAATTCGCGAAGAAGCCTGTGTGGTAAAACAATTTTATCTCACTAAAAAAGTCAGCGAGGAAAGTATACGATTACTCAATGTGAGATTTATCTTTTGGCGATCATTACAACAAGATTCTGTCATGATCATCCGGAATAAAGAAACAGCCTATTATTATCCTCACCCGATAAAAAAAGAAGAAAAATTAGGATGCTTTACCTACTATGCATCCCGATGTCCCGCCACATTCAAAGAACCGGAAAAATTTGACATTCACAACAGGCAAATACGGGATGACCACAATGCATTTGATTTCGATAATTCCTCATTTCCGTCAGAAGCATTAAACAACGTTGTTATCCAATCGGTTGTGAATATTCTTCTTGATTCTTTTA
>JABDBB010000002.1 GCA_013288845.1 Chlamydiota bacterium
TGTATTCCGGAATTTTTATTTTTATATCGGAATGTTTATTCATTTTTTTCTCCGGTTTGTTATACACTATAAAGAAGAATCCGGTGGAGGGAATGTTTTGCGATATTTATATAAAATAGTTATGACCCTCTGTCTCTTATCGATTTACGGACCGATCGGACAATTGGAATGTGCATCTGACAACAATACGGCTGAAAACCGATCTACCGTAAAGTATGAAGAGACTCCTGATCCTTTGGATCTTTCGAATAATTGGTGGAATTATTTCAATGTACCGCCCGAAAAATTGCCGGAACGGGTTGATTTATTCAAAAATAAAATAGAAATATTAAAAAAAAGTCTGAAAGAGGATGAGCATCTTTCCATCATACAGGCTATTGATCGCGTTCTTTTTAATTTTGATATGTTAATTCGAAAAAAGCAGACCCCTTTTCAGGATCAAAGTACCGGGCTGCAATTTCTTAAAAGTTATTCTATCGATCAGATGCTCAAAGTAAACAAGCGCTATCAAAATACTATCAATAAGCTTGCTCACGAAAAAGAATCACTGGAAACCGAGAAAAATAATTTAGCTAAGATAAAAAATAAGCTGGATGATTTCCTTTTGCAGTATCCCGGAGTGTCCAATGCTTCATTTAAAAAATTGGATATCGGTTTATCTATTATTTCAACAAGAACCGAACAGGCTATAGCCGAGACCACAATTTCTAACACCGGAAAAAGAATTGAGGCATTTGACCTCGAAAAGAAAAGATTAGAGCAGGAGCTTTCCTTTGCCCGGCTCCACATGAATTTCAATGATGAATCGGAAACGGACCTGAATGCTGAATTGGCTGCAAAAGAGCAGAAAATTGAAGAAGAACAAAGCAATCTGCAAACTTTGCAAAAAAGAGCCTTTTATGAAGAAACAAAAAACGACAATGAGTTGAATTGTTGCTTATGGGACAACAAAATTTTGAATCAATCCGTGATTACTCAAACGGCTAAAATTCGCTATTTAATTGCGCAGATCAAGTATAGACTCTATTTTTTTGTGAACAATCCGAAAGACTATCCGGTTTCCCGTTTAAGAAATTTAGTCGCAGAGTTTCAGGAGCAAATTAATGAAGGCAAAAACAACATTCGGCAATGGGAACAGGTTCTTCAAAATGAGCAGACCAGGATAGGAAAACAGGTAGAGCTGAGTCTGCAGAGTAAAAAAGCGCCTGTTGATAATTCTTTATTGATGAATATTCATTTAGAGATCGATCAGGTCATTCTTTATATTCAGGAGCTCAAATTTTTAATTCAGAATGCCGAACTGCTGGTAAAGCAGATGGAATGGTATTTGATTAAAGACAAAAGTATCCATGAAACCTGGTGGATTCTGCTGCAAAGAAATGTGCAGAATGCTTACGAAACATTTACTGCGGCAACAGGTTACGCACTTTTTCGAGTACAAAATAAACCCGTAACAATCCTCGATATTTTACAGGCCGCAGCGATTGTCGTCGCCTCTTTCTTTTTGTCTAAAGTGTTCAAAAGAGTTATTTTTGACAAACGATATATGGCAAAGAAATTAAGTCCTTCGACGCAATATATTATTGTTCGCTGTTTCCATTATATTTTTATGATCATCGGAACTTTTGTTGCGTTGTCTTTTATCGGATTGGATTTCACCAACTTTCTCATTTTTGCAGGGGCGTTGGGTGTGGGGATCGGATTCGGGATGCAATCATTAGTCAACAATATTTTTTCCGGATTGTTGCTTCTGTTGCAGCGCAATATTAAAGTGGGAGATGTCGTGGAGTTGAGTGATAAGCTGATCGGAAGAGTACAGGAAATCACGCTTCAGAATACCCATATACATTCATTTGAGGGGCTGGATCTCATCGTACCTAACTTTCAGCTGACAAGTCAGTTGTTGAACAATTGGACTTTGCACGATTCCTGTAGGAGATATAGAATTCCTTTTCATGTGGGAATAGATGAGGATAAAGATAAAGTCAAAAAAATTGTCCTTGAGATTGCCGGTAAAGTACCCAGTGTAAAAAAAGATGAATTCGGGTATGCTAATCCGCAATTATGGCTGATGGGTTTTAGTGACTTCGGAATGGATTTCGAGCTTTTTGTGTGGGTGGATTTAGATATTGCGTTGCCGACAGGAGTGGTCCAGGCAACACTTTTATGGAATTTGCATACAGCATTGAAAGAGAACGGAATTACGATCACCTATCCTCAAAGGCATATTCGTTATGATGATAAACCGGATAATTCCGAGGAGCAAGCATAATGCATTCATTATCCGCTACAAGTACTTTGTCAACGAGGGCTCATCTTTGGAAAGATAAAATAACAGCCGATGAGTATACAAAAAAAATATTACCCGATTTCTATGCTGTCCCGGCATTCAATGAATTTTTAAAAAATATTTTCCGTGATTATATAAATCATTTAACAATAAATTGTATAAGTCATAGTAGGCTGTTGAATTCCGGTTCCTATCCGACAGACGAGGCGAAAATCCCTTCCGTTATTTTTTACAAAAAAGATCCATGGAATGAGAGCGCTACAAAAATAGCGCTTCTTGAGGCAATCATGCAAATAAAGCATCTTAAAGAACAAGATTCACTTTTACAGCAAAAGTCTTCAGACACGATTGATAATTCCGCTTATATTTTAAACATAAATGCACTCAAGGTAGAAAAAAAGAGGGTCTTCGAAGAAATCAAAACAGCGCTTGGTTTAGAAACTCCGGTTGAGATTCTCAAAAATCCCGCACCTGCTTCCCTCAGTTCATCCGAAGATTCTTTGAATAGACGGGAAGATCTATGGGCTTCTTGGGAATAAACAATTAAAATATCGAGAGGACGATGCTTAAAACTACAATAAATTTTGTAATGCAAAGTATTCAGTCGCTACTTTATGTGAATCCATGGGAAAATCAAATTGAAGCGGATGAGTATACCTTAAAATTAATAGAGGTTTTTTTTACGAACGAAAAATGCCAAGCTATTTTTAAAAAAATTTTCAATGAAGTTACAGATCACTTATCTATTACTCCGGTAGAGCACACCGATTTATTTAGTGACACTCCGGCATATACATCAGTACGGACATTCACCGGAAAATCCGGCTCCACAAGACTTCTTTACATAAATAATCTGAATGAAAACACTACTAAAGTTCTTCTCCTTCGGGAAATCATCGAGTTAAGTTATTTAAAGGAAACAGACTTTCAATCGCAAAAACCTTTTTCCGGTGCTATCGATCAAACGACTTTAGATAGTGTTTCAAAAAAAATACAAGATAAGAAAATTCGACTTTTTGAAGACATTAAAAAAGAGCTAAAGCTTTCACCGACAGATCTTCCGGTGTAACCGGAATACATTCGGCAGTCAATTGTTCTTTAAAACCGATTCCATAGGTAGAAATATTTTTTCCGGCGAGGAATCGATCATAAAATCCTTTTCCATAACCTATTCTGTGGCCGTTTCTATCAAAAGCGATAGCCGGAATGAGGGCGGATCCGATCATTTCCGGATCAATTTCTTTACAGAGAGTCGGAATAGGCTCTCTCATACCGTTTTCCTGTATTGCTGTTTGACGTTGAGGATCGTCTACCAGATAGATTGTGAGAGAATTGCCTGTTATTTTCGGAAGAGCCAACTTTCCTTTAAGAGCGATTAATCGGTTGATGTTCTCGGTATTGAATTCATCGCCGAAATTAGCATATGAGAGGATTATTTCATTCTTCCCCATCAATTGATCAATAAATTCCAAAGCTGAATTTTCTGCCGGAATTTTTCTTCCTACCGAAATATTTTTTCTGATTTTTCTATAGCGGGCGCGGAGTTTCTGTTTATTTTCCATCGTTATAAGACCTCCGGCAGACCCAGTCTATATTCCACTTTGGCTTTGAAATTTCCTCGAGAGTCAAAAAGGGTGGCGACGCCGTTTCCGTCTTTGACTGTGGAAACAGGCATTTTGCTTCCTTGTTTGAAATATTTCCCGTTTTTTAATTTATCGAGTTCGTATTCCTCTATCATCATCAGATTCCCGTCTTCATACCAGGCTGTAGAGAGACCGTTTTTTTCATTTTTACTGATCTCTCTTTGACTTTCCTGATTCCCGTTGGGATACCATGTTTTTACAAGACCCTGAATCATCCCGTCAAACCAGGAGATAGAAATTTTTCGGTATCCTGTTTTTTGATTTTGTTGAGCCGGATAATATTCCGTCTCCTCTCCGTGTTTCATTCCGTTTTTGATTTTGAACACATTGAAGAGTTCCCCTTTTTCGGTAAAAAGTTCTACATTGCCCTCAGGAATTCCGTCTTGGTAGTCATGTAATTCAGCTAAAGAATTTCTTCCGAAAAGAGCTCTTTTTCCGTTGCCTTCTGTAATTTGCGATAGAATTTTACCTTCTTTATCGCAATACGTTCCTGTCTGCAATTTTCCCTTTTCAAATAGCTCTCGGGCTGCAATTCGATTTTCATCCCATCGACGCAATGCTTCACCCGATTTTTCACCTCGGCAATAATTACAGGTTTGCAAAAGCTGTCCGTTTTCTAAATAGGTTTCTTCTGTGCCGTGTGTGACATCTTTATCGAACGGGATTTTTTTCCATATCGCTCCGTTTTTATGATAATAGACGGAAAATCCCTGCCGAGCCCCTTTTTCATACAATACCGTCGCTTCCGGTTTTCCGTCTTCATCCCAAGCGTGACAGGCCCCTTCAAACAGCCATGTATTTTCGTGAGTCGCTCCTAAATCGCCCGAACCGCCGATGATGGTAGCCTCCACTTTTTTCAATCCGGACTCGTACCATTCGCAATAATCTCCGAAAGCACGATTGTTGACCGTTTCGAGATACTGCTTTAATTGACCGTTAGGATAATAACTTGTGATGACCGAGATGATATCTCCCGTTTCGTTTCGGCCAAAAATTCGGGTCACTTTTCTGTAAGGTTGAGGAGAACAAAAATTTACCTTTTCATAACGGGAAAGACGATCTTTACTTGTGATCGTTTCCGATAAGCCATCCCGATCGACGATGTAGATGCCTGAAAGTTTTGAATCCGAAATCAATTCCGTATAGGTCATGCAGGAGCCTAAACCCAACATAGCTGACACAGAAAAGGTGAGGAGAAGAGGTTTACATCTTTTTATCATAAATATTCTCTTTTAAGAAGTTTCAGGTACAACAAAAAAATTTCATTGCCGGTAGGTTGTTTTTTCTTATCAAGACGAAACTCAATCACAAGAAGCTGAGGGATATTCGGTCCCGGTTTATACGGACCGATCTCCACCCCTTCCACACGGGCAAGAATATTTTTTATGTCTGCGACATTGACCTCTATCGGATGAGTAAGGGATTCGGTTGTCTCCTGATAGAGTGGATAGGACAGCACGACACCTTCGGTGAAGGACATGCTGTTATCCTGTCCGGCCAGTTTGTCGAGACGCTGTGTGATATTGGCATCGCCTGCAAAATTTTTATGGGTGATCACTTTTTGCAAAGCCTCGACTTCCGGCTCGAGGAAATTCAACGTTTCCAAATATTTATCAATATAAAAATGGTCAGCATTTCGATAATGGCTGATGACCGCCATATTGTTTGCTTGCTGTCTTTTATAGTTGAGAGCTTTATTCTCAACCTCAGCAATATGTAGATCCAATTTATCGAGAGTTTCTAATCGACCTAAAAAATTTATGAATATGATGAACAGAGGGACGATCCCCAAAACCATGATATAAAGAAGCAATCGGGATTTAGGAATATTTTGAAACATAATCTCTCCTAGCTCTTTGTGGTGGGATAAAAAGTTTTATCGACTAAATAAAAAGAGGTGCGATAGAGACCCCGATTAGAGCTCCATTTTATCTCACCTTTTGTATCGACAAACGTCGTATCTTCAATTAAAGCATCGTGAAATTCACGTGCAGATTTCGGCGTCGGACTGGTAAATTCCAGCTCCACTTTCACTTCATAGCGTCCGCCTCGTTTTTTCTCTTCCGGCCGTTTCATCATGGAGTAATTGAAGTGTTGAATTTGGACAAGAGATTTACGCCCTTCATTTTCATCTCCGGCCCATACGACGTTGGGATGGCTTGCGAGCCATGCCAGCACATCGGATACGCGAGGTGTATTGGGCATCAGGGCGATCGGTTCCGGGGCCTTTTCTAATTCGGCATCTAAATAATTCAGACGATCCGACAGATCTTCCGGAGTGAGAGCTTCGAGAGGAAGATTTTTTTCCGACTCCGGAATTTCTTCATATGTTGCTTCAAAAGAGTTATAGGGCTTGTTCATGACTCCGAGAAGAGATCCGAATTTTTCTTTGAGAACATCTTCTTTACTGCCTATAAAGGCGTTAGAAGCCATGTATGCTCCCCAAGTAAGAAATAAGCAGGCTCCGAAATAGGTAAGCATCGGACCTATCAGTCTTTTCCACGGATTCGGATAGGCCAGTTCTTTTTTACGGAGATCCAATTCAAAAGGAGCTTTAGGCAAGCCTGAAAGGGCAAGTCCGATCGGTACATCGTAGCGCAAAAGCACTTCTTTCGGACGGGGAAATTCCGGTGGAATTTCAATTTCTAACGATTCTTTTTTTAATTCTAGGGCAAGACTTTCTCTAACGGAGGCGACGGCTCCGCCTTCACCTGTGATGAGAACTTTATGAACCTCTTCTCCGCGCAATTGTTTTGCGAGACCGAAGAATATTTTCATGACCTCTAAAGAGAGAGCCTCTTTTGCCGCTTCAAAAAGAGGGTATTTTCCGGATTCAAATCCCGGTTGAGAAAGAGATTCTTTCGCTTCCGCTTCGGAGCAATTCATATCTTTTTTGAGAGCTTCGAGTAAGTCTTGGAATCCTTTACCGGTAAATTGTGCTGCCAAAGGGGCTCTTTTGTAGATGAGAACGCAAGTGGTATGTTTCACTCCGACATGCACGATATAAAAAGACTCTTCCTCCGGCAAAAATGTGAGACCGAAAGAAGTAATCGCAAGCGAAACGGTAGAGACACATTCCGGATCGATTCCATACATACCCCATTCGCGAAGATGGCGAAGAATATGTTCTTTTTTCACTGCAAAAATGAGGAGAGAAGTGCCCTCTTCCTGTTTCTCTGTCATCAGCCATTCCACAACAGCTTCTTCTTGAGGAAAGGGGAGAATAGGTTCGGTTTGAAATTCGATAACCGATGCGATATCCTTTTCTTTTTTTAGCTGTACAAACAGAGGGCGGACAAGAGTTTCATTACTTCCGATAGCGGTAAAAGAGAGATGTTGTTTCAGTCTGCGAAGAAGTGCTTTCCCCTGTTCCGTTAAAAGAAGAGGATTGACATTTTCGGGGCTCGAATCACCGGAAACTTCAATGGAATAAAGATCCTGAAGAACAACTTTGCCTTTTTTATAGTCCAAATAAGCGACTTTGATGAGAGTCCCTTCATTTTGTAACCCGACGGTGTTAAGAGCTTTAGGCCTTTCCATATTCATATTTTGCCAACCTAATATAATAATTATTAAAGCTTTACCCGTAATTATAGCAAATTTGCCGATAATTAAAAAAAGTAAAATTTACATTTCAGCTTTTTTTTGAAAATAAAAATTTTCGAAACCCTTGCCGCACTTCTCTTTCTTTGTTAAGGTAAAATTTTATTATAGCAATTCGGAGTTCTAATGGACCGATATTATAGAGCCCCTCCCGTCCCCTCCGCTTTTTTTTGGCGTCGATTGCAGTCTTTGATGGGACTTTTCCTCGTCATTTTTCTTATCGAACATCTTTTGACCAATTCGCAGGCTGCACTTTATGTAGGATCTGACGGAAACGGATTTATTCATGCCGTCAATGCCATTCATAATTTACCCTATCTCGAAATATTGGAAATATTTTTAATCGGATTTCCTTTAGTCATTCACGGGATTTGGGGAATTGTATATTTATGGACGAGCAAACAAAACAGTTACGGATTTTCTCCGACAAAACCGCTAATGACCGAATATCCGAGGAATCACGCCTATACATGGCAAAGAATTACCTCGTGGATTCTCCTTGTCGGAATAATCGCCCATGTTGTCGAAATGAGATTTATAAAATATCCGACAGAAGCAAAAGACGGGGCCGAAACCTACTATATGGTGCCCGTCAGTGCCGACGAAGGATTGTATACTTTATCGGATAGATTGGGAGTCCGTTTGTACACGGAAAATGAGATTGCCGATTCCTTTGCGAATCCGAAAATTTCTCCGGAAGAAAATCCGGTAGAAATACAAAGAGCCGAAGAGAAAAAACATTTAAGGGAAACGATGGAGTCGGTCAAACCAAAAGAAGGGGAAGTTTTGACTGTGTCGAATTCATTCGGCACCGCAGAACTTTTGATGGTAAGAGATACGTTTAAAAGTCCCCTTATGATTTTTTTGTACACCCTTTTTATCTCTGTTGCCGTATTTCATGCCTTCAACGGATTATGGACCTTTTCCATTACTTGGGGAATAACCCTCACAAAACGCTCTCAAATGTATATGCGAATTTTTTCTGTTTTTTTGATGCTCCTGATCGGACTCCTCGGTATGAGTGCAGTTTGGGGGACATACTTGATAAATCTTAAAAATTAAAGGGTGCCATGACTGACCGTGGGTTTGATAAAAAAGTGGTTGTGGTCGGAGGCGGATTGGCAGGATTGTCTGCAGCAATGAAACTTGCCGATGCCGGGTGCCTTGTTTCGATTGTGAGTGTGACGAAAGTAAAAAGATCTCATTCTGTGTGTGCTCAAGGTGGGATTAATGCTGCGATCAATTCAAAAGGAGAGAATGATTCCCCGATTATTCATGCCTATGACACTATTAAGGGAGGAGATTTTTTAGCCAATCAGCCGCCGATTCTGGAGATGTGTTATACAGCACCGAGAATTATAGAAATGCTGGACCGATTCGGATGTACCTTCAACAGAACTCCCGAAGGGTTTCTCGATTTTAGAAGGTTCGGAGGGACTCTCTATAACAGAACGGCTTTTTGCGGAGCCTCTACCGGACAGCAGCTCCTTTATTCTCTCGATGAGCAGGTAAGACGATTCGAGGCGAAAGGAAGAGTGGTCAAGTATGAAAATCATGAATTCATGCGACTCGTCCTCGATGAAAACGGTATCGCCCGCGGCATTGTCTATATGGATCTCTTTAATTTAAAACTTGATGTATTGGAAGCCGATGCAGTTGTCATTGCAACCGGAGGACCCGGATTGATTTTTAAAAAATCGACAAACTCCACTTTTTGTACAGGAGCCGCTGTCGGCAGATTATATCGACAGGGAATGAAATATGCCAACGGAGAATTCATTCAGATTCATCCCACAGCTATTCCCGGATCGGATAAATTACGGCTCATCTCCGAATCGGTCAGGGGAGAAGGGGGACGCATTTGGGTATACGGAGATTCATCTAAATATATCGAATCGCCTTCAGGAAAATTGATTCCTTGCGGCATTACGGGTGAGCCCTGGTATTTTCTTGAAGAGATGTATCCTGCATTCGGCAATCTTGTTCCTCGCGATATCGGATCAAGAGAGGTGCTTCGCGTTTGTGAATTAGGTCTGGGAGCAGACGGAGGGGCACAAGTATATCTCGATGTCACTCATTTGCCTGAAGAAACCATCAAAAAATTAGAATCTGTTTTAGAAATTTATAGGAAATTCACCGGATATGATCCTACTAAAATTCCGATGAAAATTTTCCCGGCTGTACATTACAGCATGGGAGGAGCATGGGTGGATTGGCCCGCTGCCGATGATGAAGACAGAATGCAGCGGTTTCGTCAGATGACAAATATTCCCGGCTGTTTTGCTGCAGGAGAATGCGAATATCAATATCACGGCGCAAACAGACTTGGTGCCAATGCCCTTCTCGCCTGCATTTTTGCAGGACTTGTCACCGGAACGGAAATTCCCCGCTATATAGCAGGATCCGATACAAAAGCAAAGAATCGGGACGATTCTATGTATGCCGAAGCTATCGAAGCCGAAGAGAAGATTAAAAAAGATCTCTTTGCTCGAAACGGAAAGGAAAATGTCCACAAACTTCACGACGAGCTGTCCGATATACTGGTAAAAAACGTGACGGTCAAAAGAAATAATCCGGATTTAAAACTGACAATGGAAAAAATTCATACAATAGAAGATCGCTTCAAAAATATTTCATTAGACGATAAAAGCCGTTTTGCCAATCAAACGTACGCTTTTGCCAATCAATTTATCTACATGTTGGATTTGGCAAAAATCATTACGAAAGGTGCTTTGTTACGAAATGAATTCCGAGGTGCCCATTTTAAACCTGAATTTCCGAAAAGAGACGATGAAAATTGGCTGAAAACTACGATTGCCGTCTACGATCCGAAAACAGGCGATCCTTCAATCTCCTACGAAAAAGTGGACACGCGCCATCTTGATCCGCAAGGGGAAAAGAGGGATTATACTACTGCAAAAAAAATTATTCCTAAATTAAAAAATATACCTGCTAATCTCGAACGGCAGCTTCCTCTATAAGGATATTCTATGGAAGATGAAAGACGATTCTACACTTTGCGTATCTTAAGAGGATCGCCCGGACATCAATATATGGAGGAATTTCTTCTCCCTTTGAAACCGCATGAAAATGTGATCTCCGGATTGATGGAGATTCAACGCAATCCGATCAATGCCAAAGGGGAAAAAGTAGCCCCGGTCGTTTGGGAACAGGGATGCCTTGAAGAGGTGTGCGGCTCCTGCTCCATGCTGATCAACGGAAAGCCCCGACAGGCCTGCTCCTGTCTTGTAGAACCTTTGATTAAAGAAACGAATTCTTCCGTTATTACTCTGGCCCCTTTTACAAAATTTCCTTTGGTTCGCGATCTGATTGTTGATCGGTCGATCATGTTTGAAAATTTAAAAAAAGTACATGCCTGGATAGAAACAGACGGTTTGTATGACAAAGGATTCGGACCGAAAATCAGTCAGGAAAAGCAGCAGGTCATGTACGTTCTTTCGACCTGTATGACCTGCGGCTGCTGCACGGAAGCGTGTCCGCAAGTAAATGATAAATCGAAATTTGTCGGTCCGCAAATCATGGCACAGGTCCGACTGTTCAATGCACATCCCACAGGAAAAATGCAGAGAGATTTACGTCTGCGCCCGTTAATGGAAGAGGGAGGCATCGCCGATTGCGGAAATGCACAAAACTGTGTAAGAGTATGTCCTAAAAAGCTTCCTCTCACCGATGCCATAGCGGGTATAGCAAGAGATGTCAATAATGTCGTATTGAGAAATTTATTCGGCCTTCCCGACAGAGAATAATAAATAATTAGTTTATTATATAATATGCAATTGAATTCGCGCAGCGTTTGGAGTGCGGTGACTCGTCACCGCTTTGCCCTCGACTCGACTTGTCGAGGCGGTTTAAGCGTTATTTTGTGTTTATAGATATTCAGAAATTCGTTCAAAGATTAGTTCTCTAAGTTTTTAAAAACGCATCGACAAGTCGATGCGGGGGCAAAGCGGTGACAAGTCACCGCACTCCAAACGCTGCGCGCGCTCAATTTCTTCTTACTCTTCACTGTACTCCAAACGCTGCGCGGATTAAATAGCTCTTTACAGGGAGCTTTCGGATCAGGTAATTTATTTTTTTCCATACATAACTTCCGGATGCTTATATGTTACGCCCCCTTTTTTTTCTTCTTCTTTTGAAGGCACTTTTTATTTTTTTACTGCAACTTTACGGAGGAATCGGCCTCGGTCCGGACGAAGCGCAATACAGAGATTGGAGTCTTCAACCCGACTGGGGATATTATAGCAAACCTCCCGGAATTGCTCTGCAAATTGGACTCGGCACAAAAATTTTCGGCGAAAATGTTTGGGGAGTCCGCTCGTTTTCCCTTCTGCTCGGCACTTTAATTTCTTTGCAAATTTATTATTTATGTAGAAAATCCGGAATCGGAACAAAAGGGGCCTTTTGGGGAGCTATCCTTTTTGCTTTTTCTCCTCTTGGATTTATGGCCTCCTCTTTGGCCATTACCGATGTAGGAATGGTTTTTTTCGGACTTTTCTCCCTTATTGAAACGGCAGACTCTATCCGACAAGAGAAATCTCCGCGCTACCTTCTCATCGGTTCGGCAATCGCAATGTCCGCCTTCTTTAAATGGTCGGCTTATCTCTTTTGGCTGCCGATATTCCTTCTCATGCCCCGTTTTCCCTCCCTTCGCAGCAAAAAAGCGGCGGGAGGTGCGGTGCTTTCTCTTGTAGGATTCATCCCCCCTCTCATATGGAATTTTCAGCACGACGGAATGACTTTTCGCCATGTTTTCGATTCTATTCGAGGAACTTCAGGCGGAGAAACTTTTTTTCAGGGCAATTTTTTTTCGTTCCTCGGAGCCCAGGCAGCGCTCCTTTCTCCCCTACTTTTTCTTTTGCTTATTCTGATTTTTTGGACCGGATTTCAAAAAAGGAAAGAGCTGCCTTCTCCCGTACTATATTGCGCGGAAGCCTGCCTGATTCTTTTGTTTCCTGCCATAGCCCTTTCTCTCTTTAAAAAGGTGCAGGGCAACTGGGCCGATTATGCTTACCCTCCCGCTTTTGTTCTGTTAGGCTACGCGGCAGAAAATTTTTCCTTCAAAAAAGCAGCCTATATTTTTTCAGGTGTTTCAGCAGCCCTTCTCTCCCTTTTTGTCTATACATTGCCCGCTATTCAATCCGGCAATCTGATGGCAAAATTTCCGATCCCCTACAAAATCAATCCTTTTCGCCATAACATAGGATGGGAAAGCTTACAAGAGGCGCTGGCTTCTGTAAAATACAATCCGGAGGAGGAGTTTCTTCTGACAGGAAGCTATCAAATGACGGCCATCATGAGTTTCTACGGACAAGATCGGATTCCCGCCTATTTTTTCAATCTTTTCGGAACGAGGAATAATCATTACTCCCTGCAACCCGGACCGGACAAAGAGGACAAAAGAAAAAACGGGATTTTCATCATGGCAGAAAATGAACCTCATCTGCAGCAGCATAAAAAAAATATTCCGACCTATCTCCGAAAATTAGCGCTGCATTTCGACAAAGTCGAATATATGGGATCCTTTCCCCTTTTCAAAGCCTACGGAAAAACCTGTAAAGCGGCTTTACTTTTTAAAGGGACGGGTTACAAAGGAACTCTCCCCGACAAAACTGACCGCTTTTAAATCAAATTGATGCACACTTGATTTTTCCCTTTTTATCCGGTATACTAAAGTTTTCGGGCATTGCCATTAGACAAATAGAAGCGATTTAAGCTTATCAACGAAATTATTTTTAAGGGGATCGTAACGCTCGGGCAAAAGAATCGAACTTTGTAAAGAGATTGATTCGGACCTCGGGGGAGCGGACCCACTTGCACAAACCATGTTGATGTGCGCCGCATCTATCCTTTTGGCGATGTCTTTTTTTATGCCGGTTCAATCAGATTGAAAAGTTCGTGTCGGTTAATCTCAAAGAAGTTTCGATCATCACTATCGTCAAAGATAATCTTCTTCAAATAAAATTCCATGCTTTCTCTGCCTTTTGAATTTAAACCTATTATAACAGTCTCAGCCTCCGTTACAAAAAATTCCGCTTTTGTCCAAGAGCCCGGAAAAAAATTTTTTACAAACAAACACATTTTATTCGATTTCTCAAATATAAGTGTAATTTTTTTGGACAAGATCAAATTCAAATCCGGATCTTTAGAACCGGCTTGACTAAAGTTTATTCTTCTTTTCTTTTTATATTGGGTGATTGTTATTTTATGTGGGGTAAAAGGATTGTGCTCCAAATTTCTTATATTGTCCTTTAACAGAAGATTTAATAGGTGTTTAAATGTATCGGAAACATTTTTTACCACAATATTCGTATCGACATATGTGTGAAGATCTTTCATCAGATGAGCCGATAACTTTTTCAAGAGATCTTGTTTTGTAGGCTCCCACAGGTTCAATTGTTGATTAAAATAATAGGCTGCCGGCCCCTCAACAGCCAGCATGCCAACCGCTGCACAGCTATTTAGAGGAGTCACAAAGAATAAGAAATAAGTACCTACGAATAAACATTTTATAATATTTTTTTTGAAGACGATCCGATCACTTATCTGTGACGTCTCCTCAAAAGACTTGCGTAAGGCAATCAGGATTTGTTCTTGAGAGGTCTCTTTAACCTCTTCAGCTGTAATAGGATACGATAATTCCAATAATGTTTGAGATACTTGCATAATGAATTCCTAAATTTTTTTACTTATATAAAACCTTGTGAGATCGTCTATTCGTCCGATGTGATAGATTCAATGAATTTTTTAAATTCAAATGATTGCTTATATTTATAATCCATAAAAGTGTCGAATGCCGACCAAACACCTACTGTAACATGTATCTGCAACGTTGAATTGTTTCCGGTTTGGCAACAACTCCAAATGAACCGATCCTTTGTGTGAATATCTTGTTGAGAAGGGGCGAACTTTTCAACCGGAAAAAGTATTTTATTATTTTGGAAAAGAATCACTATTTTTTTCGGCAACAATAATTCAACATTTTCGCGGGGTTTTTCTTTTGGTTTAGAAAAAGTATAGCAATCACAATAGTCACTAAGAGAATGAAATTTGTAGGCCGGGCTCCAATTGAGTGTAGAGGTTGTGTGTTTTTTTATTTCTCTATATAAAGTTACGGTTATCTGATTTTTATTTTTAGGATCAATAGAAAATTCTTGTATATTGTCTTGAAATAATACCTGCAGAAGCTGTTTTGATTCATCGGGAAAAGATTTTTTGACAATACCTTTGGAGCAAAGATTTGTTACATGATCATGAAGTTCTGTCACACGAGGTTTTGCATTTAATTTTTCAAAATGTCTCCGAATTTTCCAAGCTTTAGGTTGTGTGTATAAAAGGCGGGATGTGAAATAGACATTTGCAATCGAACTGATCACTCCTATACCAATTCCTATCCTTAACCCATTATTTCTTTCGGTTATGCCGGAGGCTATAAAGAAAATAATATTTACTGACCAAATATATTTGGTAATCTTCGTTATTATTTTAAGCCGATTATTTTCTTCTATAATTCCGTCAAAAAAATCGTTTTCTATAAGAATCTTAACGGTATCATTCGATCGATTTATAAAAATTTGCGGGTTTTGATATCGGTATAAAAAATGACTCGAATTCATATTTTCTCCTAATATTTTATTTAAAATAACCCGGATAAAATTAAACAGATATACAATTGTATAATCTGAAGCCTTGAAATATTGCCGATTTTTTTTCCGGAATCTTTTTTCGGAATAGAGTACTCTTGATCATGTGCGGACTTTGCCCTTTTTGTTCCGGTTAACAAGTTCCGTATGGCCCGAAATAAAAAAATAATGTGGGAGAACCTCTCTTATGAGTCAAAATTTTGATCGTAAAAAAGCTTTAGATGTAGCAATCGGCAGCATCAAAAAACAATTTGGTGATTGTGCCATTATGTCTCTCGGCGACAAACAATCGGCTCGAGGAGTCGAAGTCATTTCTACAGGAGCCCTTGCCCTTGATTTAGCTCTCGGTATAGGCGGTGTTCCACGTGGAAGAATAGTAGAAATCTACGGACCTGAATCCTCCGGAAAAACTACTCTCGCAACGCACATTGTAGCAAGTGCACAGAAAGCCGGCGGTATAGCTGCTTACATCGACGTAGAGCATGCGCTCGATCCCGGATATGCCGAAAAGATCGGTGTAAACTTAGACAACCTTCTTGTTTCGCAACCGGATTGCGGAGAAGAGGCGCTCAACATAGTGGAAGAATTGGCACGTTCCAATGCCATCGACGTCATCGTTGTCGACTCCGTTGCCGCTCTGGTTCCTCAAGCGGAATTAAAAGGAGAGATCGGAGATCACCACGTAGGTCTTCATGCCCGTCTGATGTCACAGGCTTTAAGAAAATTGGTAGCGACACTTGCACGAAGCAATACCTGCGCAATTTTCATCAACCAGATTCGGGAAAAAATCGGCGTTATGTTCGGCAATCCGGAAACGACGACCGGGGGTCGCGCTTTGAAATTTTATGCTTCTATTCGATTGGATATTCGCAGAACCGGCGCTATTAAAGTGGACACGAAAGATATAGGAAATAGGGTAAAAGTAAAGGTCGCAAAAAATAAAATGGCGCCTCCTTTTGCAACAGCCGAGTTTGATATTTTATTCAGCGAAGGAATTTCCCGTACAGGATCAGCCATCGATTTAGGTGTAGAGCTTGAAGTGATCGATAAAAAAGGGGCATGGTTCAGCTATAAAGGGACACGTTTAGGCCAAGGACGCGAAGCTGTTCGTGAAGAGTTGAAAAAGAATCTGCCGCTTTTAGAAGATATAGAAAACAACATCAAAGAAAAACTGAAAGCGCCCGGTGCTGTTTTAGCAAGAAATTCAAAAGCAAAAGAAGTAGAAGACGACGACGCGTTAGTTTCCGAAGAAACTTTTGCCGGCGTATAAGCTTGCGATTCGCGAAGCATTTGGATAAAATGCTTCGCGGAGTACTTACGCAAGAAGAATTTAAGGCGCGCACAGCGTTTGGAGTGCGGTGACAAGTCACCGCACTCCAAATGCTGCGCGGCTTAAATTCCCGGTAATCGGCACATTTCACTTTTCAAAAGGTGGGCAAGATTCTGAAGAGCCGGAGTATTGATTCCGAGAAGTTCTAAAGAAGAGAGATAGCCTGCCAATTCCTGTTCTAAAAGTTCTTCTGCTTTTTCGAGACCGAAAAGACTCGCTACATTGACCTTTCTTTCGTTGAGGATATCCTGTTCTCTGTCTCCTATATCATCTGCGATTTGAAAAGCCAGTCCGAAATGACCGGCAGCTTTTTTTACGAGAGACAATTTTTCAAAATTTCCCCCTGCATAAAGCCATCCGATTACAAAAGAGATTTCGAATAGAGAACCTGTTTTTTTTCTTATGATTTCCTTTACAGTTTCCAAGGTAAGATCGGGGGGAGCTATATCCATAAATTGACCCCCTGTAGCACCGTGAAGACCTGTATTGAAGGTGGAATTTTCCAGAGCAGCCGTGCAGATCTCTGAGCTTCTTGAGGAAAAAGACAAGTTGCTTTTTTCAATGATGACTGCATTTTTACAAAGACAGCCGTATCCCTCTGCGATAAGAGCATAGGTGACAAGAAGAGCCATCGGCTCGCCGAAAGTTTTATGAACAGAAGGTTTATTTCTGCGCATGTCATCGTCATCCATGCAGGGAAGATCATCTGCGACAAGAGAAGCCGAGTGAAAATATTCGACAGCTAAAGCCGCAATAGAAACATCTGCCTCCGGATTAAGCGCTTCACCGACAAGCAGAGTAATCAGAGGGCGAAAACGCTTACCGCCGTTAATAAGAGCATATTCACAAGCCTTTCTGACAGGAGTATCTTCGCCAAAAAAAGGGATTTCATTTTTCATTAACTCCTCGATTTCGGTTCGATATCGGGAGTATAATTCGCAGGAGTCCGTTTTGTTGACATGATTCATGAAATCTCCGAAGGGTTATTTTCCGGTAAGATAATAGGTTTTTCGATAAAAGTCGTTCATTATTTTGTAAAGTTCTGTGCTATCCGTAAAAAATTTACTGCAATTCGGCAAGCTGTTTAAGAATAATTTACCGTAATTTTTTTTGATCAGGCGTGAGTCGAGACAGATGATACAACCTCGATCATTTTTCTTTCTGATTAGTCTGCCGAATCCCTGTTTGAACTTGACAATAGCGTTAGGGATTGAATAATCAAGAAACGGATTCCCTCCCTTATCAAAAACCGATTCCATTCTGGCTTGAATAATGGGCTCTTTAGGCACTTGGAAAGGGAGTTTTACAATGATTACACATCTGAGAGCCTCTCCTGCTACATCGACCCCTTCCCAAAATGAATCCGTTCCGAATAAAACCGAGCGATCGGTGTGGATAAATCGGTGGATAAGTTCTTTACGAGTACTTTGACCTTGCATAAGAAGAGGAAAATTTAAATCTGCTAATCTTTTTTCCATCAGATCGCGACATTTACGCATCATGGAGTAAGAGGTAAACAAAACAAAAGCATTCCCCCGACTGGCCTGTATAGCAATAAAGATTGTTTTTATCGCCTCCTGAAGAAATGTGGGAGAAGAAGGATCCGGAAGATCTGTAGGGATCATTAAAATAGCTTGCTTAGGATAGTTGAAGGGGGAATTGTACACATTTTCTTTAACGGGTTTTCCCTGCATCAGTGAGGGGATCAATCCCAATCTGTCTTTAATAAAATTAAATTGATTATTTGTCGTGAGAGTGGCACTGCAGAGAACTGTAGTGGGAAATTTACAAAAAAGATGGTCTACAAGTAATTTTGAGACATCTAATTTTGCATCGATTAATTCCACATGTTCCTGCGATCTAAAAGTGGTTTTTTCTACCCAACGTACTTTGTCACCCGGAATTTCCGGATTGATAAAATTACGCAAAGTATTGGCTATTCCTGATAACCGATTAGAAAGAGCTGTAATTTCACCGAAAATCGGTTCACACTCTTCTGAGAGCTTTTCATTTTTTAAATTTTTGATGTCGCCGATAAGTCCTGCAAGAGTTTGGATGAATTTTTCAATTAACTCGATAAGCTCTTTTGTTTCATTGACAATTTCATCTTGCCAACTCGGATGCAAATAGTGTCTGGGAAGTATTCTCAGCTTATTTTCTTTAACCCCCGGAATCTCATGATCCGGAATTTCATCTCCCGGCAATATAACATGAATAAATTCTGCAAATCCGCTAAAAACATCTCCTGTGATACGGTTGAGCTCTTTTCGAAGGCCCGGAATTTCCATATTTAATTTTGTGTAGATAGATTCTACATCTTTAGATCCTTCAAGACCGTAGGCTCGAACAAGAAGACGATGAATATTCGGAAGTTTGCCGAAAACTTTTCCTAATTTTTCTGCTTGGAGACGATAGAGAATTCGAGCAATGGAAAGTCCGTTAGCTTTAGAGGCAAAATGGTCCGTAGCAATATCCTCAATGTTATGTGCCTCGTCAATAATGACTTTTGTATAATCCGGCAAAATGCCGCTTCCCCTTTCGGAAGTAGACCGGAAGGCTAAATCGCTGAAGAGCAAACTATGATTTGAAATCATGATATGAGCATCTTTTGCCGTTTTTCGCGCATTAAAAAAATGGCATTTGCTGTAATACTCACATTTTTCCCGATTGCACAGATCATTTTCTGCAGAAACTTTTTCCCAGGTAGCACCGTCGGGGATAAAAGGCAGATCGGATTTAGATCCGTCTTTTGTAGAGTTAGCCCATGCCTCGATTTTCTGTAATTGTTCCTGCTCTTCACTTGGAAAAAGAGTCATTTCCATTTGAGTTTCGTGCACTTTTCTCAGACACACATAATTCCCCATTCCCTTGACCAGAACAGCTTTTACGGGGATATTTAGTGCTTTGGCAAGGAGAGGAATATCCTTATGAAGAAGCTGTTCCTGCAGATTGATGGTGTTGGTGGAGATCAGGGTAGCTTCGTTTCTTTGTATAGCCCACAGTATAGCAGGAACAAGATAAGCCATGCTTTTCCCTGTTCCCGTACCCGCTTCAATTAAGGCGACGGAATTATTGTTATAGGCCTCAACGATGTTTTTGACCATCTCCTGCTGTTCAGAACGAAATTCGAAATCGGAAAGATGCAATCCGATACGACCCTCATTTTGAAAAAGAGCAAGAACCCGGGTAGCATCAAGAGGCTCGTTTTCTTTCGATAGATCCGACATAAAAAGTCCCTTTCAAAGATTAAGAGACACCTTCGATAATCGGAGTTTCTTCCCGCTCTTCTAAGAAGGCACGCAGAAGTTTCGCTCGGGTAGGATGACGCATTTTGCGTAAAGCCTTTGCTTCAATCTGACGAATTCTTTCGCGAGTCACTTTAAATTCCGCTCCGACCTCTTCCAAAGTTTTCGGTTTTCCGTCAAGAAGTCCGAATCTTTGAATCAGCACTTTTCGTTCGCGATCGGTTAATGTGTCGAGAACATCGCTCATTTTGTCTCTTAAGATAGAATATCCCGTCACATCGGAAGGAGATTCTGCGCCGGTATCTTCAAGGAAATCCCCGAACTGACTTTCTCCGCCGTCTCCGACTTCAGCCTGAAGGGAGATAGGATGCTGTGCAATCTTATAAATTTCTCTGACCCGTTCCGGAGTGATGCCCAATTCATTTGCAAGTTCTTCGGGAGAAGGTTCGCGACCTGTTTCCATCATCAGTTTTTTAGCCCCTCTGAGGACCCTGTTGATTGTTTCGATCATATGAACAGGGATACGGATGGTACGGGCCTGGTCGGCAATAGCTCTTGTCACGGCTTGGCGAATCCACCAGGTGGCGTAAGTAGAGAATTTATATCCACGTCGGTATTCAAATTTTTCGACTGCCTTCATGAGCCCCATGTTTCCTTCCTGGATCAGATCGAGAAAGGAGAGACCTCTGTTGGTATATTTTTTTGCGATGGAGATGACCAATCGGAGGTTAGATTCTACCATTTCCCGTTTAGCTTCCTGGCTTTTATCCATCCATCTTTGAAGCATTCTCACATCTTTTTTGAACTCGTCGATGGTTCTTCCGGCGCCCAGTTCTTTTTTGCGAAGTTTTCTTTCTGCCGAGTGAAGTTTTTGTGCGGCAAATTTATTTCTTTCCGCCCGAGGTTTCAGGTCGTTGATATCTTTTTCCAGTTCCAAAAATCTTCCGTAAGAGTTCATGATGACTTCGCCGAAATCTTCGATGATATTGGACCGGAGGTGAAGCTGTCGCAGGTAGGCTTGAGTACGAATGCGGCATTTTTCGATATTTTCCTGAATCTTAACCAGTTCGGTTTTTTTCAATCTGGTGTCGTAAAGTTGATAGAGAAGGTTGGCTAATACGACGTCTTCTTCTTTCAGAAGATCGCGAAGGCGCGGGAGCATTTTAAAAAAATCGGTTTTATTTTGTACTTCTTTTTCGGTAATGCATTTATCAAATCGCTCTTTGGCATGGATAAGATAGTTAGAGATGGCAATGGATTCATAAGAGGAGTAGCGGAAACGCATGATGATGCGTTCTATCTGATGCTGAGCTTTTTCAATTCTTTTGGAGATTTCGACCTCTTCTTCCCTTGTCAGGAGAGGAACCGATCCCATTTCTTTGAGGTACATGCGCACCGGATCATCGGGAGATCCTTCGGAGCGTTTAGGAACCCCTTCCAGTTCTTTAGCCTCTTTTTTACGCTCTTTTTGGCGATCCACTTCCGATTGATTGAGGATCTGCACATCCATTCCGCTCAGGAAAATAAGAATCTGGTCTATTTGCTCGGCAGAGTCAAATGACATCGGGAGAACATCGTTGATCTCTTCGTAGGTGATGAATCCCTGATCTTTTGCGATGGAGATCAATTCATCGACTTTTTGCTGATGCTGAGGGGAAAATCCGCCGGATAATTGTTGTTTCGTCATTTAATGTTTACGACCTTCTGTGAACTCAAACGATATTTACGATCGCGAATTTGATTAACTGTAGTTTACTGACTTTCAATATTTAAGCATAAAACAAGAGCTATGTAGGAGAAGTTTGTCCAATAGACGGGTTTTTGTCAAGCCTTTGTCCTTATGCCTTTTACATTATGGATAAAAAAAATTAACACGTAATAGCGAACGGATTATCCCCGGTGACCGAACTGTCTATTTTTTATAGGAGAACCGGATTTTCGGCAAGAACAATATTCCCGTTATAAAAAAAAATTTACCCCTTTATTAAAAAAATGTTACACTCTGCCGAAAAAAACACCGGGAAGAGAGATGCAACTTTTTGCAAAAGATGAAAAAGGGACGGATATTCCCGCCTCTAAAGCCCAAAGAGAGCACAGTTATTTTTGTCCCGAATGCACCGGCCCTGTTCGCATACGAGGGGGAAGACATAGGAGAAAACATTACTATCATCTTTCTCACGATCGACTATGCTCTCGGGCGGGGAAGACACTGTTGCATATACAAACTCAGCTAAATATAGAGACCGGTTTTCCTCCCGGGGACATTACGTTAGAAAAAAGATTTCCCGAAATCAATCGGATAGCCGACGTTGTGCTGGAAAGTAAAAAAATTATTTTTGAAGTGCAGTGCTCTCCCATTACAGCCAAAGAGATTGCGGAGAGAAACAGAGATTACGGGAAAATCGGATACAAAGTCATCTGGATCCTTCATGACAGCAGATACAATAAAGAGCGCCTTACCGAAGCGGAACATTTTCTATTTACCCTTCCCCATTATTTTACGAATATTAACTCCGAAGGAGAGGGAATGATTTACGATCCGGTTAGTCGTCGAAATTTTGATCGCCGGGAACGATACGGATCTCCGTTTCCTGTGAATCTTGCGTGTTCTTTTCCCGCATCGGGTGTAAAAACTTTTCCCGGACTTCACTATCGAGAACAGATCGGCAATTTTTATTTTGAGGGAGATCTTTGCGATCTCGCCTATAAAAATCTACTTTCTGAAGAATTAATCGAAATTTTACGGGATTCGTCAGAAGAAAAGAGGGGTCTTGCTTATCGCGTTATTTTATTTTGTAAACGGATACAACACGGAATACAAAATATATATTCCGCAGTATTGACCATGTTTTTGGAAAGTGCCTGCAAAGGATAAGATTTTTATTTTAAATAAAGAGCGCAGGCATATCCACCGTCGCGCCCTTCGGCATCGGGTAGAATTTTCAGAGATCGTCCGACGGACAAACCGAGTTGTCCTGCCATTTCGGCGACAAGATCCTCATTTTCCTCTTTTAACACAGAGCAGGTCATGTACCAAATTTCGCCGTTTTCTTTAAGGAAATTTGCGGAATGAGCAAGAATTTTTTTCTGCAGTTCTTTAAGATTTTGGATATTTTCCGCATTTAATCGCCAACGCGCTTCCGGACGTTTGTACAAAACCCCTGTATTGCTGCATGGGACATCTAAAATAATCAGATCAAATTTTTCATCCGATAGCAACTCCTCCCCTTTTGCAACAGAGAGGATCGCTTCTATTCCATACTTATCGATATTGTTTTTGACAAGGCCGATTTTTTCTTCGGAAACATCATTTGCATAGAGTTTTGCTTTCGGATATAGATCGTGAGCTGCGATCAGTTTTCCTCCCGGTGCGGAGCACATATCTAAAATTCGTTCCGGAGTCTTTTTCGATTCGGCTAAAAAATTCATCAGAGAAGCAGGCGTGATATTTTGGATATAATAATCCGGGGAGTTTCCGACCTGTTCCACTTCGTCGCCGGGAATTATGGCCATAGAAATATTTTTATCGGGAAACAGCGAATACGGTATATTTTTTTCATCTGTCCTGATCCGGGCGAGGGTGGGGCCCGAAGAATTTCCCGCTTTCAGTATTTCGCCGGTTTTTTCGATTCCGTATTCGCCGAGCAGTTGCTCTATAAAGAAAATCGGGTAGGAATAGCGTATAGCAAGAGCTTCTTTTGTTTTTTCTTCCGGCAAGGAGACCTGAGTTTCCGGAATTTTTCTAAGGATGGCATTTAGGAATTTTACAAAGCGGGAGTGACAATATTTTTTTGCTATTCTGACACTTTCATCGGCAATTGCATAGAGGGGAATTTTTTCCAGAAAATAATATTGATAGAGCGCGGTAAAAAGAAGAGTTTTTTCTTTCCTTTTGAGGGTGAGTTTTTCTCCGACCAGCCGGTTTGCATATTCTTCCAAAGAAGAGGCCATTCGGCAGGTGCCGCAAGCGATCTCCATGGCCAGCTTAAAATCTTTTTTTAAAGGGATCAATCGGTGGTACCGGGTCTCCAAAAATTCCGCGATAAAACATTCGCCTCTTTCTGCAGCAAGATAGGCAAGATAAGCCGCCTCTCTCGGAGAGACGTTTCGTTCTGTAGTATTTTTCATGATTGAATTATTTTACACCGAGCCATCCGCGGGCAATCCACTCCTGAAACCAAATATGGAGATTTGCCGCCGCATTTTGTTGTATCTCTTCATCCGCATTTTCCAATAGTTCGCAAATCCCCTCGACAGAACACCCCCTTTCAAAAAAAGAAAGGATGGTGTAACGGGTATAATCGATCTCGGATGAGAGTATACTATAATTTCGATCACGATAAATTACAAAGAAATATTTCTTTTCTTTTTCGGGCAGCGGGACTCCGTGCTCTTCCCAATATTCAGTACTTTCTGCCAAGAGTTGTTCCCGCAAGGAGCACATATCATGATCAAATATAAAAAGGCGCAGATGAGGCTGAAGAAAAAAGATGAGGGAACTCATCATCTCTTCATCCGCTCCGGAAAGAATTTCTTGGAGAGGCAGTTCGCCTTCAAAAAAAATTTGGTTATAGGCAAGATCAACCTGCGCCGCCTCAAATAACAGATCGGCATCCGCCCCTTTATATTCCTCTTTAATCCAACCCGGAAAACGATCGCCCAGCCGATTTAAAGACCAATGTTGCGAAGGATATTTTTCTATGTACGGTTCGGCGATTTTTTCGTTGAAATCAAAAAATCCAAGCAAACGGGTGAGCAAAGGAAAATTTTCCTGAAGGACGCTTAAAATTCTCCACCAATACTGGCAGTTATAAAGTTCGATACGTTCTGCGGGAGACATCGTCGGACTCGGAACGATATAACGGGCCGCTTCTATATCGAGAGGAGTTCCGGAAGGGGAAATAGGATTCATCTTGCTGTCTCTATCGACCCTCCTGATGATGATCGAAGAAAACCATTGCTGCATTTTTTGTAAGGAAACCGGCACTGTTTCATCGTATCCGCTCATGGTGACAACACCTCAGCCCCGGTTTTAGGCGATACAGCGGCAAAATCGACAATATTTTTTTGAAATTCTTTAGCTTTTAACGCTTCTTTATACGTATCTTCAAAAGAAATATAGTGATCATCCCACTCCAATAAAGTGGACACGCCGCCTGTTTGCGGATAAATTTTGGCATATAATGCCCACACCTCATCGCATACATAATGATCGTGAGTATCTAAAATATATCGTCCGTAATCCGAATGACCGGCAAGATGTATCTGCAATACTTTGTCGATAGGAATATTATTCAGGTATTCCATCGGATCAAATCCGTGATTTCTCGAAGAGACATAGATATTATTCACATCGAGCATCATATAAATGCCCGCCTCTTCCACTATGGATCCGTAAAATTCCCATTCGGTCATTTCATCTTCTGTAAATCCAACGTATGAAGAGAGATTTTCCAAAGCAAAAGGGATTTCTAAATAGTCCTGCACTATTCTTGCCCGTTCAATCACATACTTCTTCACCTCTTTTGTATACGGAAGAGGCAGCAAATCATGATAATGCGCCCCGGGAAGACGTCCCCAACAGAGGTGATCGGAAATCCATGGAGTTTTAGTGATTTTTGTAAGGTCTTTAAGGCGTTTAAGATAATCGAAATCGAGAGGATCGGGACTTCCTATAGCGAGAGACACTCCGTGCTGGACGACGGGATAGCGCTCCAAAATTTTATACAAATTTTTGAGCGGTTTCCCTCCTTCAACCATAAAATTTTCGCTGATGATTTCAAACCAATCGACGGCAGGTTCCGTAGCAAAAATTTCTTGGTAGTGCACAGGACGTAATCCCACTCCGATACCCAGATTAGGAATTTTTTTTTTACTGAGGCTATCCGAGCATTTCTCCGGCATAAGTGCGAATTCCCTGTTTCATGATTTCGGTCATTTCCATTTTCGAAGGGCAGACAAAAGTAGAGAGGGCGAAATCTTCAGGAGCTACCTCTAAAAGTCCCAGCTCTTCAGCCAATTCAAAATTTTCCGCCAATACCGATTTCACCAAGTGCATGACGGGAATATTCATGGGCATCACCTTGTCATACAAAGTAGCATCTATAAAAGCCCTGTGCTCTCCGTGTTGATTCGTCGTGAAGGGGTAGTCGGCAGGATTTTTCCTGTGTCCTGACATATAGGCTCTGCTAAAAGAGTATTTGTCGAATCCCGGTCTAAAAAAATGAAGGAATTCTCTTTCGGTATTTTCAGGGATTACGGAAAACACATAATCGTTATACCCGAGAAAGCCGTCTATGCCTATTTGCTTTCCGGTAAGCGGATCACCGGAAATATAGCGCTGAGAACTTTTCGGGACTCTTCCGGCTGTTAAAGAGGCAACGGGATATCCGTCTCTAACCCGGAAATATCCGGATTTTCCTTCGATGATCCCCGGACCTGCGATCGCGATGACCCTTTCAAGGTACGGTTTTCCTTTTGTCAGCATATATCCTATTCGCACAACATCGTGAGCATTCAATGTCCAAATGACATCGGACGAGGATTTAATGGGATCTATGTGTTGAATATGGAGCGAGTGAGTGCCGATCGGATGAGGACCTTCCACAGTATGTTTTTGCACATGCTTAGCCTCTGTAAATGCTTTGCAAGGCGAATCGACTCGATAAACAAGATGTACAGGACCGTCAGTCAATTTTGAAAGGGCTGTCAATCCTGCCTGAAATTCCGCTTCCAGCCCTTCTACCTGTAATTCGGCAGGGGGAGTAAAAGGGGCGGATTCAACAGCCTTCACAAAAATCGATCGCGGAGCTATTTTGGGGTCAGGCAGTATACAGAAAGGGCGACGTTGAATGGTCGTAAACAGTCCTCTATTTAGCAAAAGAGAGATCAAATCATGGCGCGTGACTCCCTCAGGATTCACAGGAAGATATTCGGGAATTTCTTCGCTTGCATCGGGTTGTATAACGATATCAATGAGGCGTCTTTTGACTCCTCTTCTGATCTCTTTAATCGACCCTGTAGCAGGAGAGACGAACATTCTTCCGGGACATCCTTTATCCTCGCAAAGAGGCTCTCCGATTTTTACCCGTTCATCGACTTTTTTTAAGAGTCGTAAACGAAGATCATCGAAAGAGGAAAGATTCAACGAAATTTCCGCAGGTTTTACCACGGAACCGGAGCCGGCAAGCTCTCTGATTTCCCCTTCGGGTTTTCCGGAAATCGGAATATTCAGCCCTTTTTGAATTTTAATATGCACGAAAAATGCCTCTCAATTGCAATGATGTTATTTCCAACTTAGAGGAAGAGAGAGTTTTTGGCAAGCTGAGCCTCCGAAGTAAAAACGCTAAATACTTGATTTTTAGTACTCTTTACTTTAAACTCTTCTCTTTACTTAGGTTGAAATATATGAACTATCTTTTACTCTCCATTGAATCCGGAATTTCCGAAGAAGAGGGCTGTCTCCTTTTATCAGAGGGGGGAGAAGAGATCCTTTTTTCCGTTTTTCAAGAGGAAAATAATTTTTTGGAAATCGCGATTGCCGACACAGGAACTACCAATGAAATTCTCTCGGAAAAATTTTCTTTTGTCACCAATATCCGCCGTCTTTCCGGTATCGATTGGGAAGCGCAGTGGAAGCAATGTGAAGGGTATGAAAACGGATTGGTCCGCTTCGATTTATGCAAGTATGGTCAACCCGATAGCGACGCCGCTATTTTTCTTGAGGCAGGTCCCGGATTCGGAGACTTCTCTCACCCTACAACACAACTTGTAGCGCGGATGATGGGGAATCATTGCCAAAATAAAGATGTGTTAGATGTCGGATCAGGAAGCGGCATCCTCTCTTTTGCCGCTGCGGCACTCGGAGCCAAATCGGTCATCGGCATCGACATTGATCCGGAGGCGGTCGAACATGCAAAAGGAAACCTTGTTCACAATCGATTTCCCTGCATGCCCGAATTCGGCACTCCGGAAATACTCCCTTCTCCGAACAAAGAAAAAAAATATCTTGTCCTGATGAACATGATCTACTCCGAACAACAGATTGCTTGGGAGTCTATCCGGCATGTGCTTGCTTCCGGATCCGAAATATTGACCTCGGGAATTTTGGAAGAGCAGCGGGATTTTTACCTCGAATTGACCCGGGGCCTGAATTGGAATCTGATAGAAGAGGATAAAGAAAACGGATGGCTCGGATTTCGTTTCACGATTCTTTAATTTTGGTATTGGCCTCGTATAATTTCATATATTTATAAAAAGCAGTGTGCCCGTTGTAGGCCGAGATTAAAAATCCTTCGTATCCCAAAAAAAGTCCTTTTTTCAAAATATAGCTTTTAAAAAAAGCAAACATCCCGTGTAAAGCAGCTTTACACGGCGAGGATTTCTTTCTTCCGGCATATTGTTCGGCAAAAAGAGAGGAGTACTTCTCCATTTTTTCGAGGAAATCAGAAACAGAGCGATAGGAATAGTGGAAAATAGGATTTTTAAGTGATACCCGGCACATATTTTTCGTGATGATCTGTTCATGAACCAAGGCATCGGTAAAGCGAGTTTGCTTTCTGTTGTAAAGCCTATATTGTCGATCGGGATACCAACCGCATCCTTTGATGAATTTTCCGTTATAAAAATTATGCCGCGGACAAGAATACACGGTATTTTCTTCCGGAGACAATGCAAAAATTTCTTTTTGCAATCCTCCGGACATCACTTCGTCACTATCGACAGAGAGAATCCAATCGTTCCGCGCAAGGGAAGACACCACATTATGTGTAGGACCGAAACCGATGAGAGGTCCTTCTCTAAATGTCACATTTTTATATTGCCGGGCAATAGAAGCTGTTCTGTCGGATGATCCGGTATCGTACACCAACACTTCGTCAAAATCGACAAGAGAATCCAAAGTTCTTGCCAGAATTCCTTCATTGTTTTTTGTGAGAATTGTTACACTGATTTTCATGATAAAACTTTTTAATTTCGATATTACCTTTAACGTCGGAAGAAACGCAAATTTTTTAGAGATTTTCGAATAAAATTTCTTATCAAATCAGATAAATCCCGGTAATATCAAAAATCGAACAAAGAGGTTTCTATGCATTCCGAAAAAAAAGATTACGAAAAAATAAAAAAGATCTCCAAAAAAGCCGCACTCCTCACGAGCATATCGGAGCTTCTCGATTGGGATAAAGAGACCTATATGCCAAGTGCCGGCGGAGAAATGAGAGGGGAACAGCTAAAATTATTGGCGGGAATGACCCATAAGCAAATGACAGGAAAAGCTTTTTCAAAGGCCCTTTCTGCCTTGATTGATATCGAAACCGGCGAACTCAAAGCGACCTCTTTGCCCGCTCCCGAAAAAGCCGCTTTGCGTTTATGGCGCAGAGACTATCTAAGAGACATCGCTCTCCCGGGAAAATTTGTGGAAGATTTTACAGTCCTCACAACAAAAGCAATGGAAGTATGGGCAGAGGCCCGAAAAAATAATAACTTCGCTCTTTTTGCCCCATATCTTGCAAAAATTATAGCCATGTCACAAAAAAAAGCGGATCTCTTAGGCTATAAAGAACATCCTTATGATGCCCTTCTTAATCTTTATGAACCGGACATCACAAAAAATGAGGTCGCAAAACTTTTTAGCCCTTTAAAAAATTCTATCATACAACTCCTACAAACAATTTCTTCAAAAAGACAACTCGATAATCAATTTCTCTCCGGCAATTTTTCCGAAGAAAAACAGCTCGCCTTTGGACGAATGCTTTTAAAGGATTTAGGATATGATGAGCGACGCGGGCGGTTAGATGTCTCGACACACCCTTTTAGCTGCACCCTTCATCCCGATGACAATCGAATCACCACTCGTATTGAACCCGATTTTGTAATGAGCAATATTCTCGCAGTACTGCATGAATTCGGCCACGGATTGTATGAAATGGGACTCCCTGCCGAACAATTCGGCACTCCGTTGGGAGAGGCTGTCTCTTTGGGAATGCACGAATCGCAATCACGCTGGTGGGAGACAAGAATAGGACTTTCCAAGCCTTTTTGGAGCCGGTATCTCCCTCATTTACAAACATATTATCCCGAAAATTTTTCAAGAATTTCTATAGAGCAATTTTATCGCGGCATCAATAAAGTAACCCCTTCTTTAATCAGAGTAGAGGCCGATGAGGTCACTTACACTTTGCATATCATCCTCCGTTTTGAATTGGAGGTAGCGTTGATTGAAGGATCTCTTTCGGTAAAAGATTTGCCGGAGAGATGGAATAGCGGAATGAAAGAGTTATTAGGAATTACTCCCGAAACAGACAGAGAGGGTTGCTTGCAGGACATTCATTGGGCAATGGGAGGATTCGGATATTTCCCTACCTATGCTCTCGGGAATATGTATGCCTCACATTTTTTTGAAAATTTTGAAAAAAATATTCCCGATTGGAAGAACTTGGTAGAAAAAGGAGACTTTGGCTCTATCGAAACATGGTTGAAAGATAAAATTCACCGGTACGGAAGGCAGTATACCGGTCGCGAACTCATGGAAAAAAATTCCGGGAAAAGCTTTTCGGAAGAGGCTTATCTATCCTATCTTCATAAAAAATATTCAGACATTTATAAGGAGTAATCCGATGCTTTTAGATGAGATATCTCTTAAACAAAGTAAAAACATTCCTTCAAGACCGAGACGAAACAGGATATCACCATCCATACGTGGTTTAGTACAGGAAACCCGTCTTCATCCCTCCGATTTTGTAGTTCCTTTTTTTGTTGTTGAAGGAATAAATATCATTTCTCCCATAGATTCTATGCCCGGAATTTTTCGATATTCAATCGATGTTTTGTTAAAAAAAGTAAAAGAACTCTATGACAAAGGAATTCGCGCTATTGATCTTTTTACAATTGTTCCCGATGAAAAAAAAGATGCGCGTGGCAGCGAAGCAATCAGGCAATATAATTTATTGCAGTGCGCAATAGCGGAGCTTAAAGAATATCTTCCCGATCTTTGTGTCATGGCAGATATAGCTCTTGATCCGTATACCTCTCACGGTCATGACGGAGTCATTAATGAGCACGGATCTATCATGAATGATGAAACGCTCGATATACTGGCCGAAATGTCTCTTCTTGCAGCGCAATCAGGAGCGGATATAGTGGCTCCGAGCGATATGATGGATGGGAGAGTCGCTTATATAAGAGAGGTATTGGATAGTGCAGGATATGTAAATACAGGCATATGCGCTTATACTGCAAAATACGCTTCTGCGTTCTACGGACCTTTTAGAGATGCTTTATATTCAGCTCCCCGCTTTGGGGATAAAAAAACATATCAGATGAATCCTGCAAATCGTCGCGAAGCATTGCGGGAAGCGCTTTTAGACGAAAAAGAAGGGGCAGATATGCTTCTTGTTAAACCGGGCCTTCCATATTTGGATATTCTTTGTTCTATAAAACAGTCTGTAAACATACCTGTAGGAGCCTATCATGTAAGCGGAGAATATTCTATGGTAATGGCTGCCGCTGAAAGAGGATGGATTGATGCCGAGAAGGTATTTGAAGAGAGTCTTCTTTCTATAAAAAGAGCGGGAGCCGATTTTATATTTACATATGCCGCTCCCATGATACTGCAAAGACTATAGATGAATTTAACACGCGCAGCGTTTGGAGTGCGGTGACTTGTCACCGCTTTGCCCTCGCATCGACTTGTCGAGGCGTTTTAAGCGATGTTTTGTGTTTATAGATATTCAGAAATTTGTTCAAAGATTAGTCTCTAAGTTTTTAAAACCGCATCGACAAGTCGATGCGAGGGCAAAGCGGTGACAAGTCACCGCACTCCAAACGCTGCGCGATATCCACACCTCTTTTTCTATCGTTGTCTTTGATCATTGATCAGATAATAAAGCTCTCCGCCCGTTGTGGAATAGAATCCGACATCACGAAGCCATGCAGACATTCCGTAACGCCATTGCCTTCTGGAGCTACATGTATAGAAAATATCCAACGGCAATGTAATCATGAATCCTTTATCATAATAGGTTTCATTATTGATTTTATCACGTCCGTTTGTCATTGTATACCATCCTGTCAGACGCATTCCGCTTTCAAAATATTTAGAAATTTCGTATCTGACACCTAAATCCCGGGCTAAAAATTGACCTGCTTTGATCCGAAATTCCATATTGATTTCACGACAATCGTAATAGAGGTTTGCAAAATATTGTGATCCCAAAAATTTTCTGTAAGTCGGAATAAAACCATGAAATTTCCGGATTTTATCGGTGAATCCGAAGCCTGTATGATTCCTCTTTTTTAGAACGGCCCCTTCGATACCGAAAGCCCAGCGGGAGCAGACCGGGTAGTAGAGAAATTCATATGCGCAGCCTCCGTAAGACTGCTCAAAATAACCCACTGCAAACTTTGTGTAAACTCCTGATCCCCAGTTATTTATCTTTCTTAAATAAAATTCGGGAAAGACTAATCCACGCTGCTTTAAATAAAGAGGAAGATCGGTTTTTACATTGATGATTTGAGACGGATTCAATCGATCCACGGCATTCACATCGTCTATATCGGACAATACCAGATAACCTGCTCGAAAAGAGTAAAATATTTCGTAAGGAAGATATCCGTCAATTCCGGTATTGAAGCCTAATGTGTATTTAAATTTTCCTTTTGCACTCCCGAAATAGGAACGGAAATCCGGGAAGAGGACAAAACACATTCGATAGAAATCCTGCTTGAAAAGTAGGCTATAAAGATATGGGTCCGGTTTTTTGACTTCGGAAATCGGAGTCAATACTTCCAATTCATGTCTTCCCATACATCCTGCGCCTAAACGTCGCACAAAATACATACAATAATTGTATTGCTGAATGGGAAAACCCTCCGACATGATAATCACATTCACTTTTTTGATGTCGGCAGGAATTAGATATGCCAATAATCGATCTAATCGCTCTCGTAGCTTATTTTCGAATCGATAAATTTTATTATACACATTCATGTACAGTGTTTTTGCCCCTTCATTATCATATCCGAGCCAAACTTCCATTAATTCCAATCCCTGCTCCATAAAAGCAAAATTCAAATCCTGAACCAAAACCTCTTCCGAGCGGAAATATCCGAGAGGTTCCGTGTTTACCGGAGAACTATATGGGAGGGGATCCGAAGTTTTTGAGACAAATCCTTTAGAACTTCCGAAATTATAGGCAAGAGATCCTGAAAAAGCATACTCAGTGCCCCTGATACGTGAAGCCGAGAGCTCTATTGCATTTCCGAGTGCATATTTAATTCCTATATTGATCGGTGATTTTTTTACTCTTCCGCCGGGATGAGGCTCTCTTTTTTCACTCTCATATGGAATCGCATCATACTCTGCAGAGAAAGCCAATCCGGATAAAAATGAATTCGGCCGATTCCAAAAAGGAGCCCAAATAATCCCTCCGAAGATACCGCGAATCCGCCATTCCCCCCACCCCAAACTAAGCTCACAATTGTAGCGGGGAAATACCTGAGTAGCCACAATATAGCGCGATTTAAATGAACGGGTTCCGAGGAAATCATCCAATCCGACAGCAAATCCGGGCAGTTCATAATCGGAATCTTCGGGACGAAGGATCGCAAATTTCAGGTTGGCGCCTTTATCGGAGAAATCTCCGAATCCGAATTCGGATAAAACCGGATCTTTCACTCCTTTAAAAATCCGATAATTCAAAGTCAGTTCAAGACGATCGAGAACCTGAGCGCGGGCATTCCAGTTATGATAAGGGGGAACGTACGAATATCCGAGAGAGAGTTCTCCTTCGTTTCCCATACGTGCAGAGGGCATATTGATGTATCCGCCCTGCAAAAGATGATTATAATAGATGGGGAACCGTTCGCATATCCTACAATTCCAGTATTCGGTAATCATGAGATCGTCCATAAGCCGCTCTTCTCTCTCTTGACAGCTATATTCTATTCCGAAAAGAGATCCAAAGAGGAATAGGGAAGAAGACAGGAAGATAAACAAATTTTCAAAAAATATTTTCATACGATCGCAAAGTTTTGTTTGTGAAAACGAGAATACCGGCTATCCAAGGAAAATTCTATACAAAAACAGGTTTTTAAAATGCCTGAATTCCCTAAAATAAAAGCAGTTTCACTATAAAAAAGGTTACCCTATATGAATACCCTCAATTTTATTACCGGATCTGAATGTAAAACGCTTTTAGAGAAAGGACAGGCAGAGTTTGTAGATACCCGATCATGTGAACAATTTTCCTTTTCTCATATTGCAGGTTCAGTGAATATTCCGTTTTCGGAAAATATTTCTTATTGGGCAGGTATGCTCTTGGGAGACCGTCCGTGTGTGATTATTTTTGAAAAAGGAGAGAATATTTCCTTTATTCTGAATGCATTCCGCGAGGCTCACATCGACATCTTAGGATTTTTAGAAGAAGATCTTCCTCTTTGGGAAAAGGAAGAGCTTTCTTTATCCCGGCTTGAAATTGTAACACCTGAAATTCTTGCGAAAAAACAAAATGAGAAGCGGCTGATTATAGACGTCCGGACCGAAACGGAGTGGCGTTCGGGGCATATATCAGGGGCTATTCATATTCCCTTGAATCTTTTTAAAACCGGACAAATTAATATAGCAAAAGATACCCGGATAGCTATTGTATGCGGAAGCGGTTATCGGTCAGGAATAGCTGCCTCTATTTTAAAAAAAGAAGGATTTACCGATGTAGCGAATATAGAAGGGGGAATGCAGGGAAAGGTAAAAGACTGTCTGCCTATAGTAATACCCGATTAATTGCCGAAACGGATAACGGCAGGTACTCGAATTTTTTTCATAAGTCGGGTAAAAAATCGGGAATTGCCGTCTTTCATTCCTTTAATTATTGTAACAGGAACTATTTTAGATCCGGTTTCCTCAAGGATTTCGCAAAAACAGTAAGATTTTTCCAGCTTGGCAATTTCTTGAGTAATGTCTTCATTTTCCACAAATATACAGACGGAAATCCCTTTTAGAATGGATCTTTTTATTTCTACAAGACTTCCGGCATTATTTTCTAAAGGAACGATGACGGGCAGCATTTTGACCCTTAACATTCTGTATAGGCGTATAAAAAATTTATGATGCACCTGTTCCCGCTCGATGAAAAATCGGACCCGGCGACTTTGAGATCCCAGTATAAGTAATGTGTCATTCCAATCTTTGTGGCGGCATACATAAATTGTCGCTTTCGAAGGGATATTTTCTTTTCCTTCTATATTCAATCGAAAATGCATTTTAGAGAGAATCATGCAGACATAACGGGTAAGATAATCAAAAAATTGAAACATAAACAGTACGCTGATGCATAAAGTGATTGTTCCGACAATGGTAAATCCTTTATCCGCCTGTAATCCGAACACTTCTGAAATTATAAACACCAGAAAAGAGGCCAAAAGCACACCTAAAAAGCTCAAAACATTCGCGGCGGCCACCACCTGTCCTCTATTTTTATTGGGACTTGTCACTTGGATATAAGAGTCGAGAGGTACCTGATAAATTCCTCCTAAGAATCCGAGAGAAACGACAACGGGAAGAATGACATAGATGTTATCGGAAAAGAAATCGAGCATATAGAGAGCAATTGTGATGCCGATAGTAGCGATGGGGACAAGTCCCAGTTCGACATTATTTCCGGAGAGCCTCCCTGAAGCGATAGAGCCGGCTCCGATCCCAAGCGCCATAAATAAAAAGAGGTATCCCCCTTGTATATCGGTCAGATGAAGCGATTGGACGGCAAAAGGGATGATATTGAGCTGGGTAAAAGCTCCGAGAAAAAGAAAAAATGCGGATCCGAACATGGCCAACAGAAGGGAAGGTTCGGTTTTGGCCACTTTCAACGTTTCATATATTTCGTAAAAAAAGAAAATCGTAAATTTTTTAGAGGATCCGGACGGTTGTGTATATTCAATACAGAAGCTTGCGATGAGTCCGATTACGGAAAAAAAGAGGCACATTGCGGCGGCTAAAATAAAATTTTTATCTGTTACATCGAGAATAAAAGAGGCGAGGAACGTTCCTAAAATGATGGCGAGAAAAGTAAAAGAGGTCATCATACCGTTGGCTTTCGATATTTTATTCTCTTCGACAATTTCCGGGATAATTCCGTATTTAGAAGGTCCGAAAATAGCACTTTGAGTGGCCAATAGAAAAAGGACAAAAAATGAGCCTGCTTTGCTGCCATAGTAAAAAGCGAGGACTCCGAGGGTCATAATGACAAGTTCCATGACTTTGGTCAGTACAATCACATTCCGCTTACTAAAGCGATCGGCAAGGGTTCCTGAGGAGGCGGAGAATAGGAGAAAAGGAGCGACAAAAATGGCTCCGGCAGCAGCCAAAATTTGGTGACTGTGCTCTATTCCTTCCTGCTGAATAAAATAATAGACCAGAAGGAGTTTAAAAATATTGTCATTGAGCGCACCTAAAAATTGGGTTACATTTAGGTAGGTAAAAGAGGTGAATTTACGTAATATATTAAATGTCATCCGGACTTCCGGTTAGTATTAAAAATATTAATATTTAATTACTCGATTTTATCTTTATTTTTATTTTTCACTCATTATGAAGCAAATAGTAGTTCATAACAAGTTTTTATTTATCCGAAGAATCCGGATCGATAAGTGAAGAATCTTATGAACACCGGCTTTTGACTGAATGTAACCATATACATCTTTTTAAAAAAATGTTTATAATAAAAATATAATTAAATTAATAAAAGATAAACAATTTATGTTTATAATAAGGAAAAAATTAAAAAAGCGGCAAAAAAATGAACTTTGATTATAAAAGCTTTAAAACAATATTTACAGAGAATCAGATAGATAATACTGTTTTAATTCGCTTCTCCAAAGAAAGAAATAAGCAGCTCATTCATAAAGAAATAGAAATAAGTCGGGTGGCAGACCAATTTTTTCTGACAGAAAGTGAACGCAATAAAACGGAAGAAACATCGATCGTAACGACAGAAAAAACAGAACTCACCGAAGAAACTCTAATCAAAACACATGCCCATATTTTAACCATATTTTCTGTACTGAATAATCCTCCTCCCTCAAAATTGAAAAATTGGGCAGACTTCAAAGCTTCTAAACACAAAATTAAATGGTTAACGAGATTCTGCTTTTTAGATACGAAATTAGTGGGAGGCCCGATCGGTAAAATCATCGCGTCCGTTGCCAATAAAGAAAATCCCCATTACAAAACCGTTGCCTCGCAGATTTTAGCCAAAACTCTCGGTCCCCTGATTTTTCCCGCCGGATTCAAAACCCCTTTATTGATACAAAAAGGTTTAATCCTTGTCGACAGTGTTTTACACAAACAATACAAGTCGCTGAAAAATTACAATCCTCATTATACAGCCGTTTCGGGAGAGGAAACGATACATTTTGAAAACACACCGGTTTCCATGGAGCTTCATAATAAGACCATTACTTTGGAAACAATTACAGCTTCCAATAAATCAGCTGAGCCAATGGGCAAGAATCATCTCCATATTCTTTATTTCAATGGCAATAGCGGTTGCTTTCAACAGGATTATAAATTAGTTGCTGAAGATTTAATTCATTATGATCGGGACGGAGTGGCTGCTACTGCCGTTCAATTTAATTATCCCGGAGTTTTAAATAGTGAAGGACAGGTGATTATTGCCAAAGATTTGATTGATGCCGGTATAGCGCAAGTTCAAGCCCTACTCGATAAAGGAGTTCCTCACCATAAAATCGTATTACACGGTGTTTCTTTAGGGGGAAGTATTGCAAGTCATGTGGCAGCGCATTTCCATAGGCAAAAAATGACCGGAGACCGGACGAAAAAACAAACTTTGGGCGGTCTTTACGTATCCCGAACATTTGCCTCCACGGCACAAGTCGGTCGTGATTTCTTCAATCGGGCACTCGGTGACAATATTTTCTCAAGACTTATTTCTACTTTATGTTTTCCGTTTATTAAATTGGGTACTTGGGGATCGGAATGGAATTTGGATTCCGGAACCTCCTTTTTCAATTTACCTCGGAATAAAAGGGATTATTCCGTTGTGATTTCTTCCAAAGCGGCTAGAAAAGCGTATAGGAAAGTGAATCGCGGAACTAAGTGGAAACGATTTCTGAATTTTATTTTAAGAAGGCGGATAAATCCTGTTGACGATGCCATTTTAAAACGCGGATTGCATGATTCTTGGGAAAGACGTTGGAATAGTTTTTTGATTAAATTGAATTTTTTTAATAGAAAGGCGAGAAAAGAACATTCAAGCCTCAAAAGATCTCGAAAAATGGTGGTGACGGATTTAGTAACAGGAAAATATTCTCCGGATATTGACGGCCATGCAAAAGCAAATTATTGCAGCTTAAACTCGAAAACGGCTAAGTGGTATAGCCCGATAAAAGAAAAAAAAGTGACCGGTTTGATACACCGCGCATCGGATAAGATCAATATTAAGGATCGGGAAGCCGGAGCGACGGCGCGCAGATCTATCCGAAAGATGGCGGGTATATTGCATGATGCAGTGTAAGTGACTGATTATTAGTTACTAAACAAACTGTTGCTTTTCGATGCTCTCTTTTTTCTACACTATAGGCTAAATCAGGATGAGCCGTTCGCACATGAAACCGGCTTTGTAATTCTGTAAATATTTTTTTAAAAAAAGATTCCTTTTCAGAAAAATGCTCGTGCAACGTACATAAAAATTCTTCATGTCCCCTTTTATTTCTGTATCCCGGCATTTTGGGAGGAACAAGAAGACAATCCATAAGCTTCGATTCATAACTCCACAAAAAAGAGGTGTGATGCAACCAGCGATCCTTCCGGATATACTGCGCATTACCCCCACATTTTCTGTCGCCTATTACATAATCATTCTCTCGCAACACAACGTTGCAATCAGAAAAGAGGGATCCGTAGAACATCTGTATCCCCGAATGAATCATCTCCGGAAAACCCGGAATATTCACCTCTGCGCTATTAAAAATGAATGTGACAAACAGAGTATTTTGATCGACAATGACCGTGCCGCCTCCGCTAAAACGCTTCCATACGGGAATTTGATATTTTTGTATAAGGGATGTATTCAGCAATTCCTCAGGTTTTCCTGAAATTCCCATCACAATAGCGGGAGGAGATCCTCTGTTGATGAGGCACCAATTGCGATTATCAGAGCGCAAGAGCGCCTCTTCAATTTGGAGTTGTCGCCAAATAGGGATATTTTCCAGATCTAAAAAATGTAATTCCGGACTCACCGATTTTCTTTTGTATTGTAAATTTAGCTAATTTTACTATAGGAGACTTTTGAGTTATCTAAAAGATTTTTTAACCGGAATTAAGAGCGTCTTGCAAGGGCGATCATCAGGACCGTAATGTCGGCAGGGGAAACACCTGAAATGCGGGAAGCCTGACCTAAATTCACCGGACTGTGATGAGACAATTTTTCTTTTGCCTCGGTTCGTAAACCCGTGACCGATTTGAAGTCAAATTGCGGAGGAATTTTGATATTTTCCGAAGAGGAAAGTCGAATATTTTCCGTTTCCTGCCGGCGGATATATCCTTCATATTTAATAGAAAATTCAATCTGAAAATTGATGTCATGTCCGTAATCATGTAGATCATCAGGATAGAGAGCGACAAGAGCCTCGTAGTTATTTTCGGGACGCGAAATAAGTTGCGACAGAGAATATCCTTTGCCGTCTATTTGTTTAAAAATTTTGGGCAGCCGCAAAAGTTCGCGGGCAATTACCTCTTTTTTGAACACTGTACGTTGATACCGCTTTTCATCGATCAATCCCAATTGATAGCCGTATTCTGTCAGACGTAAATCGGCATTGTCCTGACGAAGAAGAAGTCTGTGCTCTGCACGAGAGGTAAACATCCGGTAAGGTTCAGTCAATCCTTTGGTCACTAAATCGTCGATCATCACTCCTATGTAGGATTCCGATCGTTTTAAAATAAAAGGCTCTTCGCTACGGATTTTTTTGACGGCATTAATCCCTGCCATCAATCCTTGTGCCGCAGCCTCTTCATATCCGGTTGTCCCGTTGATTTGTCCGGCAAGAAAAAGACCTTCCACACATTTCGTTTCGAGGGCCGGTGTAATTTGTCCGCTCAGAACATAATCATACTCTATCGCGTAGGCAGGACGTAAAATTTCCACATTTTCCAAACCTATAATCGTCCGGAGAAATTCCTCCTGGACATCTAAAGGCAACGAAGAGGAGACTCCGTTCACATATACTTCCGAAGTATTGAGTCCTTCAGGTTCTAAAAAAAATCTGATGGCGTTCTTTATCGGCAAAACGGACCATTTTATCTTCGATAGAAGGGCAATAGCGAGGACCGACGCATTTGATTGTGCCGGAATACATAGCGGATCTATGGAGATTTTCGAGAATGATTCTTTTTGTTTCGGAAGTGGTGTAGGTAATGTGACAGGACACTTGCGGCAGAGGAGTACATTGTTCTTCGTCGAAGGAGAATCGGATATTTTTTTCACCCGGTTGTTCCTGACAAAGGCTGTAATCGATAGAACGCGCGTGGATACGGGGAGGGGTTCCGGTTTTTAATCGTCCCAACTTCAATCCGAATTTTTCTAAAGAGGCCGAAAGCCCTACAGCAGGTTGATCTCCTGCCCGGCCGCCGGAATAATTCTTTTCTCCTATATGGAGAAGTCCTCTCATGAATGTTCCGGAGGATAAAATCAGGGCTTTGCATCCGTAGAAGACACCCTCTTTTGTAGAAACGCCGACGATGCGACCGTCTTCTACATGAATGTCTTCAATTGTACCTTGTTTGAGATGCAGATTCGGACACTTTTCAATCCGAGCCTTCATTTCATACTGATAGGCAACTTTATCTGTTTGTGCACGCGGAGCACGCACGGCGGCTCCCTGTGCTCCGTTAAGCATTCGTGACTGAATGGCTGACCGTTCGGTTACTTTTCCCATCTCTCCGCCGAGAGAATCGATTTCCATAACCATATGGCCTTTGCCGATACCGCCGATAGCCGGATTACAGCTCATTTTGGCGACGGTATCCGGATTCATCGTGGCTAAGAGCGTTTTTGCTCCCATTCGGGAGGAGGCTAAAGCAGCCTCACAACCGGCATGACCGGCTCCCATAACGATGACATCAAATATAACAGGGTATTTCCACATATTTTTTTTAAATTATTATTAGTAAGGGATAATAGCTGCTAATTTTTATTTTGTTTTGTGTCTGTCTCTTCGACTGCGTTTTTTGCGCTTGTGCTTCGCAATCTTAAATCTGCGTTTCTTTTTTACGGAAGACATGTTCGATCTCCAAAATTGTTAACTATCTCTATGATAATCAGCCATGTTAGACAATTCGCGTTAAGAAGTAAAGAAAAAAGTCCCCCCGAATGAAAATCACTCGGAATCCGACGTTTAAGCATGATAAGGCTCAGGATTTTACACAATTTTTTTACAACTCTAAAAAATCAGGACGGAGTAAAAGAGCTGAAAGCCGCTTCATTATTCGGAGCATATGCACTTTCCTGATTGTCATAACGAAGAGGGGTAAAATTCTGAAAGAGGGCAAATTCTTTTCTGTAGGCAAAATTGACACTTCCGACAGGACCGTGCCTATTTTTTCCTATGATCAGCTCTGCCATTCCCGGTTTATCAAGCGGATCGTAATACTCACGACGCAAAAGGAACATCACGATATCGGAATCCTGCTCGATGCTACCGCTTTCCCGAAGGTCGCTCATCATAGGCCTATGTCCCTGCCGCTCCTCTACCTTACGTGAAAGCTGTGACAGACAAAGAATAGGGATATCCAGTTCTCTCGCCAAATTTTTTAACATACGGGAAATCTCTGAAATTTCCACTTGTCGACTTTCAGAAGAGCGACCCGCACCGGATCCGGTAATCAGTTGGAGGTAATCGATGACTAAAAATCCTATTCCCTGACTCTCTTTCATCCTTCTTGCTCTCGCCCGTAAATCGGTAATTTTTAATCCGGGCTGATCATCTATGATCATCGTATGATTTTGCATGCCGTTGACAGCTGCCACAACACGTTGATACTCAAGACCGTTGATTGCCCCTGTTTTAATTTTTTCCGACTCCACTTCCGATTCGGAGCAGATAATCCGGTGAACAAGCTGTTCGGCGCTCATTTCCAGAGAGAAAACGCCGACGGGGACGGAACTTTTAAAACAGATATTTTGCGCAATATTGAGGGCCAAAGCGGTTTTACCCATGGCAGGGCGTGCAGCGAGGATCATCAGGTTGGATTTATTCATTCCGTTCAGCATTTTATCCAGATCGGTATAATGAGTCTGAATCCCTGTAATGCCCGCATCTTCAGGGCCTTTAAGGAGGTATTCTTCCTGGCGTTCCTGAAGTTCTTTCAGGTAAGATTTTTGGGATTCCGATTTGACACCCGTTAAAATTTCCCTTACCAGTTTACCCGATTCCCTATTGGCATTTTGGCTGATTTTAAAAAACAGCTGTTGCGCTTCATCGAGACTTTCATATACATCGCGAGGTTCTTCAAGGGCAGTTTTTTCGACCGATTGCGCGGCGTTGATCATGCTTCTCAGGACGGATTTATCGCGAATGAGGCGGCAGTATTCTTCGACATGTGCGGAAGTTCCCGCGTATTGTGCGAGGGTGGTGATGTAGGCCGGGCCGCCGACCGTATCCAATTTTTCGATTCTTTTCAGCTCTTCACATACCAGATGCACATCGGCAGGCCTGTCTTGTTTGTAAGCGGTTTTGAGGACCTGAAAAATTACTTTGTGTTCGGTGAAATAAAAATCGGTGTCATCAAGAGAATCGGAGGAAAGATTGAGTGCATTGATGCTCGTGAGCATGCAACCCAATACCATCATCTCCGATTCTTTAGAATTGGGGGCAATGCGTACTTTTATTTCTTTGTGTTCATTCATAAAAATCCCGATAAAATGCGAAAAGACTGAACTCTCATACTAGCGTTTTTCCCTCCGGTTCACAACAAAAAAAATCAGGGACAAAAAAACGTAAACCGGAGTATACTCAAAAAAAATATTCAGGAAAATCACAATGCTTATTCTCGTTCAACTTGTAGAGCTTCTTTATACCGTTTTTGTGATCATGCTTTTTGTGAGGATTCTCTCTTCCTGGATTCCCGAATTGCGGGACTCTCGAATTCTTCAATTTATTTCTTTCTATACAGATCCGTATCTCAATTTTTTTAGAAAATTTATTCCGCCGCTTGGCATGATAGACATCAGCCCCATTATCGCTTTTTTGTGTCTCTCGCTGATCAAATATATTTTGATACGAATCATAGTCTTTATTTTTTTGATGTAGTGAATAATACCGGTTAATTATTCCCTCAATCTATATAATAGATAAAAAAAGATTTACTATATCTATGGACTTACAAAAAAATAACAAATCGTTTCAATTGGGAAATACCATTCTTCCCAACAATGTTTTTTATTCCCCGCTGGCCGGATGCTCCGACTATCCTTTTCGGATGATGTCGGCAAAATACGGACCGGGACTGATCTATTGCGAAATGGTCAAAATGGATGCACTGATCCGAAACGATCCCTCCACGTTCCGTATTCTGGATTTCCACACCTCTATGCATCCCATCGGAGCACAACTTGTCGGCAGCAAACCGGAAATAGCAGGCAAAGCCGCGCGCATGGTCCGGGATATGGGATTCGATGTGATCGATTTCAACTGCGGATGCCCTGTCGATAAAGTCACCAAAGACGGAAGCGGATCGGGCATGATGAAAAATCCGGAGAAAATCGGCGAGATCATCGCCAATATGGTAGCCGCTGTCGACATTCCGGTGACGGTAAAAGTACGTGCGGGTTGGGATGAAGAGAGCATCAATGCACATGAGATCACAAAAATAGCGGAACAGGCGGGAGCTGCAGCGATCGCTGTCCATGCAAGGACCCGTAAACAGGCGTATCAGGGACCTGCAAACTGGGATTACATTACCCGGTGTGTAGAAGCTGCCGACACTATCAAAGTGATCGGAAACGGCGATCTTTTCAGCGCCGAAGCTGCGGAACAAATGCTCGCCCAAACAGGGTGTGACGCGGTCCTTGTTTCACGGGGAACAATGGGACAACCCTGGATTGCCGAAGATATTTTGCGCAGAAGAGAAAACCTTCCTATCATTCCGAGAGGAATCAAAGAATGCCGTGAAGCGCTCATGGAACATTTTCTTTATACTCTTTCTTATGAAAATGAAAGAAGGATCGCGATAGACATGCGTAGAGTAGGCTGCTGGTACATAAAAAAATCAACGGGAGCCGGAAATTTCCGCGGATTGATCAGCAAAGCGAGCTCTATTGAAGAAATTCGCGCCCTCATTCGCGATTTTCCTATTGAAGAATCCTAACCAATTTATTTTTTAAAGTTGTGTGTAAATATTTTTTTTGTTTTAGTAAAAATTTAAAGCAATTTTTTAAAACAAGGAGAATATCATGGTTAGTTCTGTTTCCGAAAATAACAACAGCAACCTTTTAGTTCATCAGGGTCTTGTTAGTCAATCCATAAAAACTTATCAGGGAATGGCCCAAATTATAAAAAATTTTTTGGAGGGCTCTGATCCTATAGAGAATAGTTTTTCGCCGCACGCTACTATGGAAATGAGCAAGAAATCTAAAAATCAAAGTCCGGATATTCTAACAAACACCGGAATGGTCGCTAATGTATTCAAAGAACATCTGAATTTTCTTAAAGAATCGGAAAATTCTCGGGTTAACAATATTGTATTCGATATAAATAACTCACAAGTAACCTTAACTTTAGAAACAAAAAAGCCTCATCGGATCCGCCCTTCGACTCTTGCCTTAAAAACATTTACCTTTGATGTTGCATCGAACCCCGATAATACCTTTACAATAAATAAAGTGAATTGCATTGAGGGAAAACAAAAAACTGATTCTAAAATTCCGGAAAATTTTTCTTCTAATCTTAAATCCTTACAAAATTTATTCGAATACCAACAAGGATTTTGTTGCAACAGCGGTAAGCTGGCAGCTTTTGGAGAGTCCTTTACAAGAGAAGGCGAACTTCATCTTACAGTTAACGGTGAAGTCACTCTCAATGAAAAAGGAAAAAGAAAAATCAAAAACCTTTATAAAGACGCTGCAAAAAATAGACCTCAATCCGATATGCGTTTTAGCAAAATCTCGTATTCTCCGACCACACATGGAGGTACATATACATTTCAATATATACAGCCTGTACAAGAAGAAGATAGTCCGGAAGATCTTCAATTTGCTGTCCATGAAGGAAAAACCAAGTTTCATTATTCTCACAGACACCCCGAAAGAATAAAAAAATTGAAAAGCATCTCTACAAAAACATTGATCGCTCAGGAGCAAAAACAAGAAGCTGCTGAAGTATCTTAAAGTAAGAAGAGTTTAATTCGCGCAGCGTTTGGATTTTTAAAAATGCATCGAAAAGTCGATGCGAGGGCAAAGCGGTGACAAGTCACCGCACCAAACGCTGCGCGAGTTTAAATTCCGCTTAACCTAAATGATTATGAATTATCTTAATAAAAGAAAAATTTTTTATGTAAAAAACTTTTGTCTCCGGTAATGTTGTTTTTTATCATGAATGAATATCGGGACTATCCACCTTGTCTACAGAAGAAATTTTTGCCTCCTACAAAGAAGTGTACGACGCCGTTATTCCGGATTTAGATTATTATCTTCGGCAGATCGATTGCAGAGACGGATGTCCTGTCAACACCGATCCGCGCGGATATATGCTCGCCCTGCATCGGGGAGATCTGTTAGAGGGATATAAAATAGCGCGCGGTCCCAATCCGTTTGCCTCCATATGCGGAATGATTTGCGGCGCTCCGTGTGAGATGGCCTGTAGGCGGGATCGTGTAGACAAAACACTGACAATACGGGCGCAAAAACGCTATCTTGCAGAATGGTTCGGAACCGATTCCGAGGCACATATCAAATCGTTGAATTATAGTTATGCCCGAGGATCCGTTCACCCGACTCCCAACGGATTAAAAGTTGCCTGCATCGGTGCGGGAGTAGCCTCTCTCACCTGCGCACACGATCTTTTGAGACTCGGCTATGCTGTCGATGTATATGAAATGATGAGGATGCCGGGAGGCATGCTCACCTACGGAGTTCCGGGTTATCGATTAAAAAATGAAATAGCCCTTGCCGAAGCCGGAGCGATTGAACATCTCGGAGCAAAAATCTTCTACGACATGAAAGTCGGAAGAGACATTACGATGAATGAGCTCCAAGAAAAATATGACGCAATTTTTATAGGAATCGGATTATGGAAATCCGGCGATTTACCTATTCCCGGAGCCAATGAACCGGATGTCATCAGAGGGATCGAATATCTGCGTGTTTTGTGTGCCGACGAAAAGTGGGCGATCGGCAAAGAGGTCATTGTGGTAGGAGGGGGAAATGTCGCCTACGATGTAGCACGCTCTTCTGTTCGGAACGGAGCAAAAACCGTTACTATGATTTGTCTTGAGAGTCGCGATGAGCAAACAGCCGATGAATTTGAGATCGAAGACGGACATGAAGAGGGAGTTCATACGATTGGAAGACTGGCTCCGAAAGAGGTGATTCGAGATGCAGAGGGGAAAATATCCGGATTAAAAGTCGGAAAAATATCTTCTCTTTACGATCATAACGGGAAATTTGCTCCTCAGGCCATTCCTGACAGTGACTATATTATTCCATGCGATACACTTGCCTTGGCGATCGGACAAAGGATGGACACTTCATTTTTAAACGGTTGGGATTTGCGCGATCAATTACTTATTGAGAGGGGCATCATCAAATCAGAACAAGGAACCGGAAGAACAAGTGTCGCCAAAGTATATGCAGGGGGAGATGCCGCTTTCGGTCCGGCACTTTTTATTACAGGAATTCGGCACGGACAGGAGTCTGCAAGGGCCATTGACAGCGATCTGCGGGGAGCTCGTCCGTACAGAGAATATTCTGCCGAATTTACGGAGCTCACACCATATCGGGACAAAACTTATCTCCGGACAAAATGGGCATTGCCGACAAATCAGCCGGAAAAATTACGGATTCTGAATAATAATACAGTAGAAAATAGTTACACAGACAGAGAAGCCTATGAACAGTCGAATCGGTGCCTTCAGTGCCATGTAAGTCCTGTGTTCAACGGAGAGCTTTGTATCAAATGTAACGGCTGTGTCGATGTATGTCCTTGCAATTGTTTAAAGCTTGTGCCCATCAGCAAGCTAAATTTAGATGTGGGACAGGGAGATTTACGCCGCGCTACCGATAATTTTTATGGAGTGGATTCGACCACTTTATCGGATGAAGAATTGGCCGTTATGGGATCTGCAATGCTAAAAAATGAAGATCTTTGTATCCGATGCGGACTTTGCGCAGAAAAATGCCCCACCCAAGCCGTGACGATGGATGCGATGAATTATTCTTTCCGTTGGATAGGATAATAGATAAATTTATAAAAATCGGTGGCGGAGAGTTTGATGATTGTATATATTGCAATATCGATAGCTATGGGAATAGCCGGAATCGGAACTTATATTTATTTTCTTCGAAGGGGACAATTTGAAAATGTCGAAGAAGTTAAATACCGATTATTTCATGAAGAACAGGATAAATAGAAGTCAATATTATGCCAAAATACAGAAATTCTTTAAATGTCGATCCGGATGACAGAGATCCGAGAATATCCAGGCGCTCGTTTCTCGCCCTTATGGGAGTAGGAGCTTGTCTTGTAGGTGTCGGCCAAATGTTCGGAGCCTCCATGTTGGGATATCTATATCCGAATGCGATGAAAGTTCCTCCAAGTACATTTTCTTTGGGAAGACCGGAAGAGATCACTGCAAAAGACGGAAAAATTTTTGATCCGAAGCAAAAAGTTTTTATCGAAACAAAAGCGGGAAAAGTGAGAGTGCAAACAGCCGTCTGCACACATCTGGGTTGCACGATCAATCCGGTAGAAACAGGCTATTCGTGTCCCTGCCACGGATCCACCTACAATAACCGGGGACAGGTGACAGGCGGTCCGGCTCCGAAAGATCTCGTTTTTTTTGATATTTACAAAGGGGCTTCGGGAGACCTCTTGGTCAATAAAGCAAAAACTACGTTAGATTGGGAAAAAGCGTGGTATTCAGCGTAAAAAGATTATCGAAATAACGGAGTATATCGAATATGGCAGTCTTTCAGGGGAATCGGGGGGAATCATGGACCGAATATTTACTCAATTTACCGAAATTATTCGTCAGATCAATCTTTCGTCACAATTATCCCAATAATGATGTCGATCGATCCGAAATCATTTTCAAAAATTTTTTTCTGCATTTTCATCCGGTAAAATGCCATAAAAATTCTTTAGATCCGTTCTATACTTTGGGACTCGGAGCCATCACGACAAGTCTTTTTTTGCTCCTTACCATAACGGGCATTCTCCTGATGTTTTTTTATATCCCCGCAGAAGATCGGGCATATACCATCATGAAAGATTGGCAAAATACCACTCCGTTCGCGATGATGTACAGAAATATGCACCGTTGGTCGGCACATATGATGGTCCTTTTTGTATTCCTTCACATGTCCCGGGTTTTTTATACCGGATCCTACAAAGGAGAAAGGCGCTTCAATTGGGTCATCGGAATTATTTTGATGGTACTGACATTGTTACTCTCTTTTACCGGATATCTGCTCCCTTGGGATCAGTTGGCATTTTGGGCAATCACGGTCGGATCCAACATAGCAGGATATGCTCCGAATATTCCCGGATTTGAATACAACATCAATCGAGTGATGCTTCTCGCCTCGACAGAGGTCGGACAGGATGCGCTCATCCGATTTTATGTCCTACACGTAGCTCTTCTCCCTCTTTTTATGGGGACATTGATCGGCGTGCATTTTTGGCGCATAAGAAAAGACGGGGGACTGTCCCGTCCTCCCGACAAACTTCGTCCGGAACCGTATCGTGTAGTGCAAAGATCCGACACAAAAGAATCGTATGCTCCGGGAGTAAAAAGAACATACGGATTAATGGAGCTTGTGCGGGGAACATGTCCCACTGTTGATAAAGGCCCCTATAATTTTGTGTTTACATGGCCTCATCTCCTTCGTGCTGAGATGGTTGCTTTTTTAGCAACGACGGCTCTGATTCTTTTACTCTCATTTATTGACGCGCCTCTTGAAGAGCCGGCTAATGCGAGTCATCCGCCTAATCCTTCGAAAGCTCCGTGGTATTTTTTAGGACTACAGGAAATGGTCGCGTACAATGCTTTTTGGGGAGGGATCGCCATTCCGGGACTGATTGTGGTCGGACTGATGGTCATACCCTATTTAGACAGGAATCCGCAAGGAGAGGGAGTGTGGTTTCATCGAAGTCGCTATCTTGCAATTTTTTTCTATACACTCTTTATGACTTTTCAAGGTATTTTGATCATAGTAGGAACCTATTTTAGAGGTGCCAACTGGGGATGGATATGGCCTTGGACCGAAACATTTTCGAGACATTGATGCAATAACTGAATTTCTCAAGCCAAAAGGGGCTTTTTATGCGGGGGCAACTCTATCAGATTGTGCTAATCGTTTTAGGCGTTGTCGTTGCAGCCCTTTTCGGAGTCTTTGTCTATCGCGAAATGTTTCCGGAATATGCGCTTTATCAGGATGATTATATCGCCCTTGAAGAATTTCGCTCGACCTATACAGGAGAGGCGCCCCCTATCTTCAAAAAAGGGATTAAACAGATCGTTTTAGAGGATAAAAATAAAGGTCCGGAAGAAATCGATCGGTGTATCTCTTGTCACGTAGCTCTTGATTTTCAACATTTTTCCCCTACAAAAATTGATTACGACATCAACGGAAATATGAAGAGAGATGCAAAAGGGTATCCTCTACAGGTTCCAAACGAAGAGTATGTTTGGGAAAAATTGGACCGAAAAATTGCCGATCTTCAAGATGTCGCAGTCAATGACCGATTGGAATCGGAAGGGAAATCTTCGGAAGTACTTCGAAGGAAATCTCTTGCCGCTGAATATGAAAAGCTAAAGACAGTTAAAGTCGGCGGCTACACATACGATACCTCCAAAGTCCTGCGCATGCATCCGCTCATGGGAAAAGAGACGCGCCCATTTCAATTCCATCCGATTGAAGAGTACGGTTGCTCTTCATGTCACGGAGGAAACGGAAGGGGTCTCACGACCGATACGGCTCACGGCCCTGTATTTGACGGAATGTATGAAGAGGAATTTATGGGACACTCCCCGGTATTTTTAGAAAAAGATCCGGCAAATGATCCGCTCTTTTCCAAAGTATTCAACCATAAACCGGGTCACACTCTTCTCTTTCAGACCACTCCTATCCTTATCGGATCTCTCATAGAGGCAAAATGCATACAATGTCATCAACCGACCTCTGCCTCCTTACAAAACGCCTATCGCGGAGTAACGGATCCGAGCAATAAAATAAAAGAGCAATTTGAAGAGTCGGAGAAAAGTTATCAAAATGACCTACAGCATCTGGCCACTCTTTTAGAGCTAAGAAATTCCTTAAAAGAAAAAGGGTTTTTTGCTACCTACACGAAGTTGCAGCAAGAGGAGCAAAATTATGCTATTCCCCAAATCATCCGGAAAAAGCCCTCGAAGAAATTAACCGGAAAATTGCAGAGGCTATCGGAAATACCGATCTTCTCCCTGATTCTATACAAAAATATATCAGCGATAATATGCAAAATCCTGAAGCAAAGGGATATCTCTTCGATAAAGCAAAATTTCTCGAAATAGAAAAAAATCTCTACACCCATGCTGAAG
>JABDBB010000003.1 GCA_013288845.1 Chlamydiota bacterium
TTAGCTTATGCAGACGGATGCCCTGAAGAGCAATTTATGCAAAATGCCGGCACCGGAATGGCTGAATCTGTCAAAAAAATCATAAAAAATAACAACCTTGCACAAAAAGTACTCGTTTTCTCAGGTCCCGGGAATAACGGGGGAGACGGATATGTTGTAGCAGGAAATCTTTTGCGTTCCGGTTATGAAGTCCTTGTCTACGGTGTCGATTCCGAAGAGACATTGAGTCCCCTTTGTCTAAAATTTAGGAATGAATTTAAGAAAGCCGGAGGAATTATAAAAAATATAGCAGATCCGGCCAAAAACCATTTTTCCGATGAAGGGCTTATTGTAGACGCAATATTCGGAACCGGATTTCATGGAGTTCCGAAAGATCCTTTTCTTCAGGTAATCAATCAAATGAATGCCTCTCATTTACCTATTATTGCTTTAGATATTCCTTCAGGATTGAACGGAACCACCGGAATTGTTGAAGGGGTCGCCGTAAAAGCAAAAAAAACTTTATTTGCAGGTCTTCCTAAAACCGGTTTTTTCCTAAACGGCGGAATGAATTATTGCGGAAAATTAGAAAAAATTGATTTCGGACTCCCCGAAAAATATATTGATAAAGCACAAAATTCTATGGAGCTTTTTGAACAAGAAAGTTTATCCGGATTATTTCCCGAGATGAAAGTACAAAGGCATAAGTATGAAGCCGGATATGTCATCGGAATAGCGGGTTCTCCCGGAATGGAAGGGGCAGCCGCTCTCTCTTCTAAGGCAGCTTTATCGGGAGGAGCCGGAATCGTCAGATTATTTCAACCGGAAGACATGTCGGGTCACTCTAAATGCATCGTAGAAATCATTGAACAGTCCTATCGATCTGAAAATCTCTCTCCTCTTATAGAAAGTCTGCCGCGAGCATCGGCGGTCTATATCGGTCCCGGCATGGGGATTACTCCGGGAAGCATCAAAACAGTAAAAGAGGTATTGAATCATCTGTCACAACCTGCAGTCATCGATGCTGATGCTCTGAACATCATTGCCAAAGAAAAGCTGTCGATACCAAAAAATTGTATTCTCACACCTCATTTAGGGGAAATGAGAAGATTGTTAGATGACAAAGGAAAAGGTCCTATTGATGAAAATTTTCTTGCACAATGTCGTGAATTTGTCGAAAAAAATCAAGTGACACTTATTTTAAAAGGGGCTTCCACCTTTATTTTACATCCGAGTATGCCTATATCTGTAAATCCTTACGGAGACCCCGGAATGGCTACGGCAGGATCCGGTGATGTACTGACGGGACTGACAGCCTCGCTTTTAGCACAAGGATTAAAACCTCGCGATGCAGCAATTGCAGCTGTATTTCTTCATTCCTATGCAGGAGAAGTTGCTGCACGGAAAAAAACCTCTTATTGTATGATTGCAGGCGATATTATTGATTCTTTTCCGAAAGCTTTTCAACTTATTTCTACCGGTTTAATATAAAAATTTACAGCTACAAAAGATGTCCAAAAGAGACTTTTTTCAAATTCGATGCATGCAAGAGGGCCGTTATGGCATCCTATATCTTTTTTACCGTTCGTATTGAATCCCAAAATTTCATCAAAATTAAGCGCATATTTTGCATTGATTATTTCCACAGGTGTGCCGGGAGGATATAATCCGGGAGGCATAATTCCTTGAGCCACATATCCGGGATACCCTCTTTCATTAGTTTGTGACCAAAAGAGAAGCTGACGTGCAGCAAGCTCCCAATCGATGGCTCCTGAACAAATAAATGATTCACATTCTTCTTTACTTTTCTGTAAATAACCTTCTAATAGCCATATCGGTCCGTTTTTTAATATAGAAGCAAATTTAACTACCGTCTTTTTATCCTCCCAATCAATAAGATTTTGATCATCCAATCGTTTTAATTGCAGCAATGCATCGGTTAACAGAACCTTTGCCATAGCGTTCATAGTAAAATACAATTCGGGATCTATATTGATTAAAGAAGAATCATTTTTAAAATCTTTGGATTCAAGATTGAAATTGAGAAGTAAATCCTCTATCAATATCCCGTCACCCACATCTCTCCTTCCCCATTTTCCACCGTTCGGATAGCAAAGTTTTTCAAATATATTGTCTAAACGCCCCGCTCCTTGTGGAGGAAGCCCGTCCTGCACTAAAAATGATAATTTTGTATAATCCACTAACGGCTGATAGAGACGTGCATTTTTTTCGTTATGAAAGTACTCACCGGGAACGCAAAAATACCCTCGCGCAATTTCAATACCAAAATCATAACAAAAAAAATAGCGTCCTCGATCTCTTTCGAAATCTATTAAATTTCTATCGTATAGATAAGTAAAATACCCGCAACGAGCTCTATAATGATATACAACGACCTCTTGTTGTTCCGGATCAAATATGTCAGTTTCTCGTAACCAATCCGGAATATTTTGTAATACAAAGATCTCTATCGGAGTCGGCAAGCTACTTTTACATTCTCCGGCCTCTCTAAAACATTTTGTCATATAAAATTCTTTGAAAAATACATCCGGAGATTCATCATTGCGCAGAAATTTGAATCCTTCAAAAAATTCAGAACCTTTTTCCGGCACAACCAATGTCCGGCCTTTCATTTCTACGTTAGGCATAAAAAATTGTTCCGGTACTTTCTTTACTATTTTAAGTTCAGGAAATTTTTTATGGTATGCCTTGCGAATTTCCTTATGTAAACGATCGGAAGAAAAAGAAAATCCGGTTTGTTGTTTAGAATTTTTTCCGGGCAGCATCATCCCTAAAACTTTTGCATAATTATATCGTGACCATCCTGCAGAACCTATGAAAACAGAATGGATTTTTAAAGCATGCTTTGCAAATTCATACCCTATTTCAGGTTTCGTAAAAAAAAGTCGAATTAAATTAGAAAAATCAATGGATGGATTTTTAGTATCTATAAAACTTTGTACAAAATTTTTAGGATCGATTTTTGGATTTGTTAAAAGTCCTGTAAATATAGATAAACCCACATTTGGCGGTATTAGTGAAAAGTCCTCCTTTTTAATATGATCGACAAGTGCTACAAATGTGGAAAATAAGATATCATCCTTATATAAATTTCCGCATAAATTTTTAAATTTTTCTTCTTTATTTATCCATGCTTTGTGAACAGCCTTCTCTATCTCCTCATACGCATGTATAATATCTTCAGAAGAAAATATTTTATTGCGGAAATGAAATCTTTTTCCTCTCATTTGTTTTGCATGATCTTTTTTATTGGACATATGTTCAAACTTAAGTGATCGTAAATAAATTTCGGTTATTTCATCAGGCAAATATTCGCTCACAAATAAATGTGAAGCTAGAATTTTCTTAAAATTCGAAGAGCAATATACTAAATTAAATCGACTTTCGGAGGTTTTGCGTTCAAGAAAATCGAGCTGTGCTTTCAATAAATACGGAAAATGTTTTATTTCTTTAGAAGTCAAACCTGCAATGATCGGAAGGTAATAGGAATATATAATCAGACCGGTTTTTTCGGCCTTCATTTTATTGCCCAAAAACTGAAATACATAATCTCTGAAATCAAGCTCTCTATAACACATAAAAAATTTTTGATACGTATGTATAAATATATCATTTACTGTATTAAACAAAAATTTATCGGAAAAAATTTCTTTAGCAACTAAATATAACTCTTTAGGAGATAATAAAGAGGCTATTTTATTGGATTCAATTGTTGAAAAACAGTTACAAATACATTTTGAGATACGTTTAATGAATGCAGATTCATTTTTACCGTTAAAATATTTCGGATTGTATTTCGGAGTATACAATTTTTTTATCAAAAGGAAATAGTATCCGATAAATACCTCATAGAAATCACATTTCCATAGCTCTCGGGTAGCATTTTGTATAAAATAAAAAGCTCTCGACAGACACTCTTCTCTTGAAATAATTCCGGATTTTATTGCTTTTAGGATTACTTTTATATCACCTTTTCTTCGAAATCCGGTGATCAACAGTACCTTTACAGCATCGCACAATTCATCTGCATTACACTCAACTTTACAAGACAAAAGAAAATCTACAATAGACCCCAAATGCAGTTCGGAAACGTAAAATTTTTTTAAAAAATGATTATTTTTTGGAAAATTTATTACTCTTAAGCCCTCAAAAATATATGTAGGCATTTTCTGCATAATTTGATTTAAAAGATTTCTTCTTAAAGTTAAGATTTTTATCTTTTTTTCAGGAGTAAATAAATTTTTATTGACCCAAAGAAAAAGCACTTTGATAAAGGCTATAAAAGCATCTTCTTCATTTATCGGTTCTTTAATTAATGCGAATTCTACAACTAAGTTTATTTCCGGATCACTGTATTGATTTTTTGTTTTAAGTAAATATTCCCATAATTTTTTTTCTATACCTGCATATTTTTGGAAAAAACCGACCAAGGAAATATCCGGAGATTTTTTTTGGGATAAAATTGTTTTTGCTTGCTGAAAAACAAATAACGGGTCTTTTGTATCGTTTTCCCGGAAATTTTGCTCCCAATAATCACGATAGAATAAAACTTTTAAAAAAAAGATATTGTAAACTTCGGAATCGGATCGCAATAAAGAAATGATGATATTCGTTTTTTTTTGTTGTTTTCTTTCAGCATAAAAATCTTTTCTTGAAATCAAATCCTCCGCAACCTCATGGAATAAAGAAGGATTTTTTTGGGAAATTCGTTTCATAAACTCATCAAAGTCATCAATTTCTTCTATAAACTGACTTAGAGAGGTGCTGAATAAGGTTTGAAAGGCTTTAATTGTACGAATCAAATAAATTGCCGGAGTACTTGATTCCTTTTGATGAGACATAAATTCAGGCGTAATCGATTTTACCAATTCGGAAACCAAAGAGATCCGGTCAAACTTTACAGCGTAATGCAACACTGTTTGTCCCTTTTTATCCCGCACCTTCCAATCGGCTCCCGCCCTCAATAAAACCCGATAACATCGATCTGTTTTTGCATAAAAAATCGGAGTACATCCGTTTTTATTTGGTGTATTCAACCATATTTTCGGACAGCTCTTCAAATATTTACTAATAGATCGGGACGTGCTTGTTTTGACTTTGAGATGTAGAGGAGTATTCCCTCTTGTGTCATAAGGAGTAGTTTGGATCATATATTTTTACCCTTCTTTAACAGATAAAAATATTTATCACAAAACCGGATTTTTATATAATAAAAAAAAAATTTAACTTGCGAAACGTTTGGTTAACAGAAATTTAAACTCGCGCAGCGTTTGGAGTGCGGTGACTTGTCACCGCTTTGCCCTCGCATCGACTTGTCGATGCGTTTTTAAAAACTTATAGACTAATAGGTGAACAAATTTCTGAAAATATATAAACACACAATAACGCTTAAAGCGCCTCGACAAGTCAAGTCGAGGGCAAAGCGGTGACGAGTCACCGCACTCCAAACGCTGCGCGAATGATATTCCTCTTAAACAGAGCGCCAATCTTTTAATAAATTTTCCACTCGATGATCCCAAGTATGCCTTTGCATCACCTCTTCACGCCCTTTTTGTGTTACTTCAATTCTTAAATCATCATTTGAAAGGTATTTTTGTATTTTTTCATTCACATTTTCCAATTCATTCAGACGATAAAAAAGAATATTTTTTTCATCGACAAAAAATTCTTTCATGAAAATATTTTCATCGGTCAACACAAGAGCACCGGCGGCAAGTCCGTTGAATATTCGATCATGCCCCCCCTCTTTGTTTTTAGAGAAGCTATTCAACACAATTTTACTTTTTTTCATGATTTCGATCCCTTCGGAATAGCTGACAGGATCGTGTAGGATGATATTCGGATGTTTGTCTTGTAAAATACTTTCCCATCCAATCCCTTCTTCCGATTTTCCGTTAAATAAATGTATTTTGGCATCAGGCAAAGAGGTCAACAATTCAGTTCGATCTCTCCCTTTTACGTATTTTTCTAAATACATTAACGGCAGAATAAATGCAGGATCATTTCCGGGGGGATTTTGGGGTAATCCTAACCGATCCCTGTACGCAATAAAAAAGGCTTCGATAAAAGAGGTTCGATCGTCAGAAAAAGCAATATCAATCGCATCATCCATTGTCTGACAGATGATTTTCGGGAAATATTGATTCCATGTATTTCTTAATTCAATATGATTAATAAATGCTGCAAGCATCACTACATCGTAACATTTTTCGCTCTCAGGGCCTGCTTCAAGAGTAGAATCTACTCCGTGAGGGAAAAAAAAAGTTTTCCGAAAAGGAAAACTTTCTAAATATCTGCAACAATAGCGATCATCACACCCGAAGACAATATTGGGACTCGAGATAATTTCTAAAAAACGATAAGGCGGATCTATCAAATAAGAAAAATGCGGAACACCGGTAATGTCACATAACATATTCCTATTTTCATCGAGAGGAACTCCGTTCAATCCAAAAGTGAGATCGGCAGGATCTTTTACAGGTGTGCCGAAATGATCGGACATTTCAATCAATCTGCAATCGAAATTTTTTCTTTGAAAAGCTTCGTAAATTTTTTCTGTAAAATGATGGAGCGCATTATAACGACTTCTTAACGGCATTAAAAAATCTATTTTTTTTAATGCCATCGCCGTTATTCCTTTTTACTATTTTGAACCTGCTCTTCTTTCATATGTTTTAATATAGGCTCCAAATCGGCAATGAGTCCGCGCGCCCTACATTCCCAAGTGTGATTCTTCTCTACACACTCACGACCTCTCGCTGCTACGGCTTCTCGTTTTTTGTCGTCTGACAAATACTCATTGATCTTTTGATTCAATCCTGCAGGATCATTGGCTTGATACAAAACAATATTTTCACCGTCAATGAAATTTTCTTTAAGATAGATATTTTCATTGGTAAATACAAGTGCTCCGCAAGACAAGCCATAAAAAATTCTCTCATGGGCACCGTTTTTAGCCCAAGGGGAGGCATTTAACAGTATTTTTGTTTCGCGCAATATATCCAATACCTGTTCATAAGGAATAGGTTCGTGAATAATAATATTTTTTCGATCTTTACCAAGATAATCTTCCCAAGTCGCCCCTTCGCCGCAAGAACCGAAAATATGCACTTCCGCATCTTTAACAGCTTTGATGGCGTCTATCCGGCTTTTTCCTTTGATATACATCTCCAAATCATCCATCACCCCGATGAAATCCACTTTGGCAGGATCGATGTGATAATTCAGTTCCATTTGACGATCGACAGCCTCTACTAAGGCCTGTACGTAGGAAGTAGTGCCGTCGCTGAGAGTAATCTCCGCAGCTTCTTCCATGGCTTTACAGATGACCGGATCATATTTAGTAGGCCATTCATTTTTGAGTCGTTCATAGTCAATCAAAGAACAGATGACGGTCACGGGGTAAATGCGGGATTTCTCTGATTTTTCCGCGCTTATTTTTTCATCGGTGCCGTGAGGGAGAAAAAGTACATTTTTGCATTTTAGGCCTCTAAAGAAGTCACAGCTAAATCTATCGCTACACGCTATTATCGTTAAAGGACTTCTAATCAAAGGGATAAATAAATTCTGAGAGTCTACCAAGCAGGCAACATGAGGAATTTTAATCAATTCACAAAAGAAACGCCCTTTATCATCGGGAAGCAACCCGTTAAAAGAGAGGGTGCAATCCGGGGGATCGCTCATGATTGCATCTAAAAACGGGCCGGGATTGTAATAATCAGCCTCGAGGATTCGGGTGTTCACCCCGCATTTTTGTAAGGCTTCTGCCATCACCACGGTAAAATGATGGAGGACACCATACTGACTTCGAGGGGGCATAAAGATATCAATACGTTTCAACATAAGGGATGACCTTTGATTATTAATGAGTTAGAAAAACAAACCTGTGTACTACCCGGATTATCTCATAGGGATCCATTTTTTACGAGCCCCGAGAAATTGTCCTTTTCGCCCTTTTTTTTGTGCTTTTTTTTCACGCATTTTTCTTTTAGCGATACTAAATGTAGAGGATCCGAGTGCAGCAAGCATCTTCTCATCCAGCTCTCTCTCAAACTTTTCTACTATTTTATCGTAATCTTTGATCAGTTTCTCAGGTGCGGCGGCAATATCTTTCAGCTGTTGAGGGATAAAATGTAAATTTTTTTCGACAAAATCGAGCTGTCTCTCCAAATCCTGATGCATTTCATAGATTTTTCGAATCATCTCCTTAGCTTCGGACTCTTTTTTTGCCGCTTCTTCCGGAGTGCCTTCTGCCGATTTATCAGTCATATTTCCCTCTTGACTTACAATCAGAAACCCCGCCTCTTCTCTCATCTGTTCGGTTTAAGACTTGGACCGGGAACGAGGGGGTAATACCCTAAAATAACATGTTCTTTAATTTCAAAGAAAGACCGATCACCACCTCTCCTAAAGAAATAGGGAAAACCGGGGGTTAAGAGTTTGATATAAATGTTCTTAACCCGTATATTTTAGGCGGGCGGATGTAAAAAAACAATAAAGGGCAGCATAAATGAGTTATCTAAAAGAAATTCAAGCACAAATCAAAAAACGTGATTTCTCGAAAATATTGCTTCTTTGGGAAGAATACTGCAGCGATGACCGCGTTGATCCTGAAGAATTTGCAGAAATTTTGCAGGTCTTAAAGACCTCGGATTTCGCAGTCCCTTTCGGTAAATATTCGGATACGGGCTTCCGTCTCCGGGACACTATTGAAGACAAAAAATCTTCTTATCGAGTATTCCGCCTTCTCATCGATTTACATACAGGAAAAGATGAAGCGCTGGCCGAAAAAGCGATAAGCATTCTCGAAGAAACTTATGGCAATGACCCGGAATATCAGGAAAGAATGCGTCTGATCGGATTGAAACCCTTGGGGGATTTTCAGGGAGCTGTAAGTAACTACGATCTTCTTGCGCATATGGCGGTCGGAAAATGTGTCTTTCATACAGGCGGATGGGGCACGGGAGAGATCGTCGAATTGTCGCTTATACGGGAGCAACTCGGCGTTGAATTCGAATATGTCGCAGGCAGAAAGCACATCACATTCAGAAATGCATTCAAATGCCTGATTCCTTTGGAAGACTCTCACTTTCTTGCACGTCGCTTTGTCGATCCCGACACTTTAGAGGAAGAGGCTAAAAAAGATGCCATCGCAGTAATAAAAATTCTTTTACGCGATCTTGGCCCGCTTAGCGCAGCTGAAATAAAGGATGAACTGTGCGAATTGGTGATTCCTGAGAAAGACTGGACGAAATGGTGGCAAAATGCCCGGGTAAAACTGAAAAAAGACACATTAATCGAAGTGCCTTCCTCTTTAAAAGAGCCGTTTGTTTTAAGAAAAACCGAAGTGTCTCACGAAGAACAATTGCAAAAAGAGATGCTTTCTCTGTCCGATATCTCAGAAGTCATCCAAACTTTTTATAACTATGTTCGTGATTTCCCCAATATCTTACGTAATTCCGGAATAAAAAAATCAATCAATGAAAAATTGACGGGTTTACTTCATTCTCCCGATCTCAAACCTTATCAGGAATTGCAGATTTATATTTTTATGGAAAGTCTTCCGGATAAAAATCCTGACAATGAAAAAAGTGTGAAAGAACTGGTCGTTCTCTCTAAAGATATAGAAGCTCTTATCAATAATGTTGAAATCATCGCATTTAAAAAAAGAGCTCTCGTAGCCCTTAGAGAATACCGTGAAGACTGGCAGGAAAGATTTCTGTCTCTACTCACAAAAATTTCACAAAGTCAGCTTAGAGATTATCTCATCAAAGAACTCAATAACGGCGCAGCTCGCGAACTTCTGAAAGATAAACTTAAAGAATTACTGGTAAACCCTTTGCGAGCTCCTGAGCTTTTCGTGTGGTATTTCCAAAAACTTCTTGTGGATCCGGAAGAAAATCTACCTTTTTCAGATAAAGAAGGGACCTGTCGCTTTGCAGAAAGCTATCTTGTCCTCCTTCACAAAATTGAAAATCATTCCGATTATCGCGACCTCACCAAAAAAATGCATCTTTTATTGATCAATAAACGTTACGAAATCGTAAGGCAAATTTTTGAAAATGCAGATATTGAATTCATCAAAGAATTTCTTCTGCTTGCTTCTAAATGCCAGGTGTTTTCCGATCATGACCACAAAATTCTGCTCTCATTGGCAAAAGTAGTGCACTCGGAATTGGGTCCTGACAAAAAATCAGATGAGCATCTCGACGGCAATATCCTTTGGACTACAGAAGCGGGTTACCACAAGATTCAGAACCGGGCAAGACATATCGGTACTGTAGAAATTGTTGAAAATGCAAGAGAGGTCGAAGCAGCAAGAGCTCTTGGAGATCTACGGGAAAATTCGGAATATAAATTTGCTACCGAAAAACGCCGTCAGCTTCAAAATGAACTGAAAACTCTTTCCGAGGAATTGAATAAAGCTCGTCTTATCACAACCCTCGATATCCCTACAGGAGAAATCGGCATAGGAAGTATTGTCGATTTAAGCGTTGAGGGCAGCCCCCCGCTCCGCTATACAATCCTGGGCCCATGGGATGCCGATGTAGATTTGAACATTCTTTCCTTCCAATCAAAATTAGCCCAAGCTATGATCGGAAAAAAAGTAGATGACAAATTTAGTTTTCGTGATCAGGAATATCAAATAATGAGTATTAAAAGCTTTCTTGACTCCTAACGAAAACAACAACAAGGAGACGGGGTGAGAACGGAAATTGTCATAGCAAGTAATAATCTTCATAAAATACGAGAATTTCGTGCAATTTTGAAATCTGTAATCAATATCGATATTACATCGCTATTAAATTTTCCGGATTACACCCCGCCTGAAGAATTAGGAGCCACTTTCGAAGAAAATGCAAAACTTAAAGCCGAGCATGCTGCAAAAACTTTAGGAAAATGGGTCATTGCCGACGATTCCGGACTTGTTGTTCCGGCCCTCAAAGGGGACCCCGGAGTGAGATCGCGCAGATATGCCGGCAATGATGCCACCGATTCTGAAAACAGAAAAAAGCTTTTAAAAGAGATGAAAGCCCTCAATGAAATGCAGCGCGATGCTTATTACGAATGCTTTCTTGTACTGGCTAATCCCGAAGGGATAAAGAAAAGTGTCCGCGGAGTCTGTGAAGGGACCATCATTCAGGAAGAAAAAGGATGCTACGGATTCGGCTACGACTCTATTTTTCGTAAACATGAATACAACGATACATTTGCACAATTAGAAGATTCAATAAAAAATAGGATTTCGCATCGAAAAAAGGCGGTAGAAAAAATACTGCCTACTCTTGAAACAATCTGATGTATTATTATATTGACGGATACAACTATCTGTTTCGAAATATTACCCGGGGTGTAGAGCTGCAACTCCAAAGGGAAGCGCTCATATACGACTTAAATCATAAAGCCTCTCTTCTTCATCTAAATATTGTCATTGTCTTTGATGCACACCACCGTGATGACGGCGAAGAAACGCTAACCCACTATAAGCATATTGAAATCATTTATACTGCCACTAACCAAAGTGCCGATGATTTCATCATAAAAAAATTAAAGAATCTAAAACATCCCCGAGAATACACCTTAGTGACATCCGATAAACAATTGGCTCGCAAAGTTGCTCTTGAATCGGTCCAAATCGAAAGCATTGAAGAATTTGTATCACGAATCAATAAACGATATAAAAATAAACTCCTCGATCCGGATACAAACGAAAAAGAAGAAGGAATTTCCTATGGGAATTTTTATAAAAACATTACCCCCGAACCCAAAGTCACAACACAACATGTCTTTATTCCGGGAACCGCCGAAATTCTTGTCGTAAAAGAGCCCGAAATAGAGGTCACCCGGGATTCCTACGAAAAAATTTTTACCGAAAGATATGAATCAGAATTCTCTGACCTCTGCGAATCTTCTTTAATACCTCTCCCCTCGAAAGAAAAAAAAATCAAAAAAAATAAACCGGAAAAAAATTCCGAAACGAAACTCCCGCACGAATCCGATCACGACAGATGGCTCCGAATTTTCGGATCAGAAAATCAACCGGATAAAGAGAAACAATAGGAAAACTTCGTTTACGAAAAGAAAGTAATCTAAAAAAGAACTCTATAATTCGGCAATTATCGTCAATTCATCGAGCACTTCTTTATCAGTTTTTCCCTGAATATTTATTTTTAAGGTGCTGACTTTTTCATAGACAGATTTACGCTCCAGCCACATTTTTTCAAACGATTTTTCAGGATTCAGAGGATCAAAAAAAGAGGGTATTCCGGCAGCAAAAATTCTTTGTTTTATTATCTCTTTATCCACCTCTAAATATACAAGCTTCCCGATATTCCCAAGTATGGCGCTGTTATCGGAATTCAATAAAGCCCCTCCCCCTAAAGAAATAATCGCATTCGACATCTTTTGCAGAGAATTTATCACCTTTGTTTCAAGTTGACGAAAACCGTCCTCTCCTATTTTAAGGGAGATTTGTCTGCAAGTAAGCAATTCGTGAAATGTTTTTTTGTACAACTCTTCAATTAATTGATCTGTATCAACAAAAACTCTTCCTAAGGCTTGAGAGACTATTTTTCCAAAGTATGTTTTCCCGGAAGATTTATATCCGAAGAGAATAAGATTCGATTGATATCCGTTTTTTTTTGACATAGCTATATTATTCACTCAAAATAAAGAGGAATTTCAATACGCGCAGCGTTTGGAGTGCGCGTGACTTGTCACCGCACTCCAAACGCTGCGCGAGCTCAATACCTCTTTCGTAATCAACTAATTATCAATTACTTAATTATCAACACTATACTATCATTCATAATAACAAATTAGCAATAAATGTTTAACTTCTATATACTCTATACATGCACAATTTATTTTTAGGTATTTTTATGCTTACAATCTCCCCTGTTTTTTTGGAAGGGCTCACCGAAGAGGTCTCTCTTGAATTTTCAAAAAACCTAAATGCAAAACCGCAAGAGAGGCCGATTTTCATTCTAATCGGCGGATTTCAAGGATCCGGTAAATCCTCTTTAGCCGGTCGCATAAAACAAATTTATGACATCAATGTGATTTCTACGGATGCCGTACGTAAAAGCCTTTTTAACAAAGGTTTTCCGGTGTCACCGGCATGTTCAACGTATGTAAGCAATATACAAACAAATTTGATAAAAAAATCTTTATCTTTTCATGCAAACACTCTTATAGATGCAAATGCTCACTCTAAAAGAATAAAAGAGGTAGAGACACTTTTAAAAGAAAATATTGTCCCTTATAAGCTTGTTAAAATATTTCTAAAAGCCGGTGAAGATACTCTGATAAACAGGGTTACAAATCGAAAGACTACCCTCGACTGTTACCAAGGCACGGAAAGTGACTTAAAAGCTTCTTTATTCTCAGTAGCAATTAATCCGGAAGAGTATGATTTGACTATTGATACAGACGAATTGAATGAAGAAGGAGTTTTTGAAATCGTGAAGAAGTATCTTTTATATGGAGCGTAACGGATTCGAACCGATGGCCTCAACAATGCCATTGTTGCGCTCTACCAACTGAGCTAACGCCCCTTATGAATTTGGGATATGCAAAAAATAATACTCTCTTTTTCTTTTTTTTCGCAACAAAAATCCGGGAGTACTAGATATAGGATTTTGCGGTAAACACAGATTTAAATTTCGGTAAGAAAAAGAGATAGAGAACATAGGAGACAGACATAATAAAGAAAAGCGTTGCGCAACAGGAAATGTGGGGAAACAGGTCGATCATTACCCCTGAAAAATAGACGGCCATAATTTGTAATAGAGTGGATATCAGGGTGATATTGGAAAGGACCCTTCCCATGAACTCATTTGCAACATTCTTCATTAAAAAATATTGCAAAATAATTTTTATAGAACAATTTGCCAAGCCGAATAGGCAAAAAAGGGCATAGGTAATGTACACATTTCTGTTAAAAAAAAGTCCGGTAAGAGAAAGGATTGAAAGTACCAGTAATACATGCGTAAACTGTAGGTAAGGGTAGCGCGGATAAATGTAATTTACCGTCAGTCCGGCTATCATTCCACCTACACCGTAGGCAACAGCCATCATTCCGTAAGTTCCCGCGTCGGATTGTAATTGTTTTAATGCATAAAAGGGCATGACAGTATTGGATGTCACCGTTGCTACATAGGGAAGGATGAGGATCACTGCAAAAATAAATATGATTGAATTGGCTTTAAGGTACATGTATCCCTTTACATAACTTTGCACAATATTTTTGTTAAAGCCCGAAAGAAGAACATTCCGATGAGTAATCAAAAGTAAAACAGGAATACTTACTAAAAATGAGGTTGCTTCTATCAGAAAAATAAATTTCATTCCCCAAAAATAAAATAACCCGGTAAGCGCTCCAGAAAGTAACAATCCTGATTGAAGGCTCATTTCTAAAAAGGACTGCCATTTCATGATTTCATTTTGCGGGACAATTTCCTGCATAAATGCTTTAGAGGTAGTGGTATAACAAATCTGTCCCGCCCCTCCGAGAAAAGAAAGGAGATAGGCGTAGGTAATGTTAAATTCCGGATTGGTTAAGAAATTGAGGATCGCTAAAAGAGAGACTGCACGAAAAATACCTATGCCGATAAGGGTATATTTCCTATTGAACTCATCGGTAATAATGCCGGCAATAGGGCCTATAGTAAATCGGGATAACACATCGAGGATGATCATGACTCCCACCGATTCCGCACTCCCTGTTTGCTGTAAGACGTACCAATTCAGTCCTATAAAAGAGATACCCGATCCTAATTGTGAGATAAGATCAAATATAAAAAATTTTACAATATTACTTTTGAATCCGATTAACTGCACAAATAAACCTTGTAGTCTTTTAGGATAGCAATATCATCCATCAATTCTTTATAGCAATCATTATAGATAAATAATTCAGCAGCAATTCCTTCGTTTATACAAGAAGGGTATGCAAGGATTTCATGGGATACTTGTATTCTCCAATCCCATTCCGTTTTGCTTTTTAAGAGAGGGAGATTCAATTGTGTTATAGTTCCCGGAGAACTTGAAAATGTGATACATCCGGAAGGCCGGTTCATTTCAATTTCATTTGGTAACATCAATCCTAATGCCCTGCGCAAAGTAAGTTCATAAAGATTCATTCCATAGCTTTTTTCATAACATAGGCAAGCCTTCTTGCCCGGAGGTCTGGCTCCTATTTCCAGAAAAATAAGCTCTTCATCGAAATTTATAAAAAACTCAAGATGGGTAGCTCCGTCAGGCGGTTGCATGAGCTCTATCACTCTTTCGTTAAACTCGATAATTTTTCTATATAGAAGGGTATTTTTATCAATCAGATAAGATCCGATATTTTTTCCCGATAAAAAATCTAAGCAAGGCACCATATATTGACACACACCCTGAAATAGGATTTCTTTATTGACGACAAAAGAATCACAATGATAGGCAATTCCTTCAATAAATTCTTCTGCCGTATATTCTAAATCCTGTTGATAAACTGTTGTGTACCAATCAATCAAATCATTTTCTTCTCTTATTTTTCCGATTCCTTCACAAGCTCCGCTATTTACCGGTTTAATAATATAAGGTGATTGGAGAAGTCCGGAAATAAATCGGTGGTATTCTTTAAGATTGTTATAGGCCGACTTAAAATCTAAATCAATGAACCGCGGAGTCCGAACACCTCCGGCATTCAGGATATGCTTCATAGTCGTTTTATTGTTAAAAGGGATATATTCATAGGGAAGGGGCCCTTGTAAGTAATAATACTGTCGTAATTCCGCAGCAGTTTGTAAAAGAACCTCGTCGGTGCAAACAATAGAGGCAGTGCAATCCTTAGTAATAAATTTATCTATTATTCCTTTACATGTTTCAAAATCCTGCAAATCTACTCGAAAAACCTCTTTCATTTTATTGCAAAAGGAATCCGGAATGTTATGAGAAGTTCTATTTGAAAAGATAAGGATAAACTCCGGCGGATTTTCAAGTTCTTTCATGATTTTTTCTATGCGAAAATAATCGAGTCTTGCATTAGAAATAATAAAACAATATTTCATATAGCCTCCAAGAGTATTTAAAAAAAATTTAGGTCAAATCGTCTAATGTATAAAAAATCTTTTTATACAAACTATTGAACTCACGGACCTCATCTTTAACCGTATGATCCCGATCGAAAATAATTCGTTTAAAAAAATGAGCAATGGTTTGCATTTCCGCTTCTTTCATGCCCCTTCGAGTCACTTCCTGTACACCTATTCTTACACAATCTGTTCCAAATATTTTTTGAGTATTTGTACTGATATCTGCCATATGTAATCTTCTACAGGCTTCCAAAGCATTTTCAGGAAATACTCCGCTTATTGCGATCATATGGCTATGCGGCAATTCATTTTTTCGTGAAATCAGTGTAAATCCCATGTTCAATAATTCCATAGAAAACATTTCGGAATTTATTTTGATTTGTTGTGCATATGCTTTTCCATGCACGGCCATTTCCATAATCGTTGCATATAATGCCAGAGAATGGTGAGTATGTTGACTTGATACTGCGCATGAAAAAAGGTCCAAACTTATTTTACGGCCAAATTCTTTATCGGCATACAATAAGATGGCTTTCTGCGGACCGGGAAATGTTTTATGAGTATTTCCGATAAGAATATCTGCACCTTCTTCGAGAGGATTCTGAAATAGTCCTCCGGCAATGAGTCCTAACACATGTGATGCATCATAAATAATTTTTATTCCGGATCCTACAATCTCCCGTATTGCCTTTACGTTTAGAGGATACAAGCTTTTTCCTAAATCCAAAAAAATTGCAGTCGGATTTTCTTTATGAAAAACTTCAGAAAATTTTTCTAAATCAATTTGAATATTTTCATAATCCCACGGAATTTCAACAGGAATCCTCCCTAAATTTTTCAATAAATTTTCTGTTGCATGATGGCCGATAGAGGTGGGAGAGAATATAAAAATTTTATCGCCGGGTTTTGTTATTGTAGAAACCATGCATAACACGGCGTGTAATCCGGAAAGGGCAATAAAATCGGTAAATTGCGCATGAAACATTCTATTTGCATGAACACGCGCTTCCTCTTCAAAAGCATGTACGGCAGGTAATCCGCGATATACGGCATTTCCGAATGTATAGCAATTTTTAGAAGGATTATTTTCAGAATCATATGTATCGCTATAATATCGCGATGAAAGTGAGGAACCGATTAATCGCCGGACATTTTGCGATATGATATTTTCATTTGCAGTCATGTGAAGTATTTCGGAAGATTTTTTTTCTTCCTGCTCAACAGCTTTAATCAGTTTGAAACAGGATTCTACTACAATTTCATTTTCTATCGTATTTTCCGCTATCATATATTTGCAAACATGTTTTGTTGTAATTTCTCTTGAACCGACCTATCTGCAATTTTTAGAGGAAAAGTTTTAAGTATCTCAGCTTCCTCTAAAATTTCTAATGTTTTTTCATAAATTTTATCTGTTTCTTCAAAAACATATTCTTTTGAATAAGACTCACCTTCGCAAAAAATATCTATGACTCCTCCTGCATTACAAAGGTAATCGGGAATATAAAGAATATTTTTTTCATGAAGTATTTCAGCAAAAGAAGGGTGTTGTAATTGATTATTTGCAGACCCTGCAATATATCTTACGGATAATTTTTTTATAAAATCATGAGTAATAGTCCCTCCGACAGCACAGGGACAGAAAATGTCTGCAGAAATTTTTTGTTCTGATGAAATATTGATGTAGCTTGCTCCGAATGCTTCTTTGGCCTTTTTTACAAGATCAGGATTCAAATCATCCACATATAAAACACAGCCCTCGCGATATAAATATTCACAGAGTGCAAATCCTGTTTTTCCCAATCCCTGTACAATGACATGCGTACCTTTTAGCTCTTTATTTCCGGTTTTATAAAAAAAAGCAGCTTTAATTGCCTGATAAACACCATAGGAAGTAGCCTGAATTTGTTTTCCTTTATACAAAATTCCTTTAGCATATGGAGTAATAGTCCTTAAATATTCCATGTCCTTTACCGAAGTTCCGATATCATCCGTAGTAATATAAATGCCTTCAAGATAGTTCAAAACATTGCCGAAGACCTGAAGCGTATCGTTTATATTTAATCCGGATGTTTTGAAAATTACAGCTTTACCGCCTCCATAAGGTAAATTAAGAAGGGTATTTTTATATGTCATGGCTTCGGCTAAATTTAAAACATCTTCTAAACCTTCTGTAAACGTTGAATACTCCCTTATTCGACATCCGCCTAATGCAGGTCCCCCGACAGTACTATGAACGGCAATTATCCCTTGAATATTATCCAAAAGGCTTTTAAAACAAAAAATTCTTTCAAATCCCGGAACGGCGATTTCATGTAGCTTAAACATATCGGAATCCCCTCTTTTCATATATGCTTCTACTAAATACTTTTTTATTCGAAAAAAATGATTATGTAAAAAAACCGATTAATATGGAACAATCAATACATTCTCCTGTAGTAATCAAATGCTTTCCTTGTCGATAATCTTTTTCTCATCAATAATCCTAACTACACCCGAATTTAGGAGTTTTATGCTGCTTCTTCCCAAAACATCCCAACTTCCCGATGATCCTATCCTCGGACTTATACCGCTCTATAATCAGGATCCTCGTCCCGAAAAAATGAATCTTGCTATAGGCGGATACAAAGACGGAAACGGCCTCCCCGTCGTCATGAATGCTGTCAGAAAAGCGGAACTTGCACTGTATGAACAACATCTCAATAAAGAGTATCTTCCTATAGACGGAGATCCCCTTTTCCGATCTGAAACAATTAAACTGATTTTCGGACAGGACTCATCGCTCATTCCCGCAAATAGTATTCATTGTGCTCAGACTATAGGAGCCAGCGGAGCTTTGACTGTCGGTGCGGAATTTTTAAAAGAATTGAATATCCACTCTATCGCTATATCGGATCCGACCTGGACGAATCACAGTTCTCTTTTTCACCATGCAGGATTACAGATTACGGAATATTCTTATTATGACAGGATTACACACGAAATCAATTTTGAGAAAATGTGCGATTCAATCAATCGACTTCCTCAGGGAACGGCGATTCTTCTACAGACTTGCTGCCACAATCCGACAGGCTGTGATCCTACGGAAGAGCAGTGGGAATATCTATCCTCTCTGATTGATGATCGGGGATTATTTCCTTTTTTCGACTGTGCCTATCAGGGATTTGATAGGGGAATTGCGGAAGATACCCGTGGAATACGGATTTTTACAAAAAAAAATATTCCTTTATGCATAGCGTACTCTTATTCAAAAAATTTCGGATTATATGGAGAAAGGGTGGGAGCGCTCTGTACAATTACAGGAAATAGCGATAGTATAGAGGTGAGAAGTCATATAAACAGATTGATCAGAGGAAACTACTCAAGTCCTCCCCTTCAGGGAGCCCGTATAGTGACCACGATATTGACGAATCCCGAATTGAAAAATGAATGGAACATTCAATTAGATCAAATGCGTGAAAGAATTTATACCATGAGACTCAGTCTCGCCGATAAATTGGCGAAAAAAATTTCGGAAGATTTCGATTTCGTTAAAAAGCAAAGGGGAATGTTCGGATTCATTAAAACGAATCCTGATCAAATCATGGCTTTACGCGAACAATACGGCATTTATATGCCTCTTTCGGGAAGAATCAGTATTCCCGGATTGACCGAGCACAATATAGATGCTTTTGTCGATGCTTTGAAGAATGTTTTTTAGGTAACTACATATGAAACGAACCTACTCTATCCTACCCTATCTCGCTATTGTCGTATTCCTCCTTGTATTACTCAGCTTTTCCAAAAATGCTAAGGAAAAAATTGCAGGGGCAGGTACCGCTGTGTTTTCTCCGGGATGGCAAAAAATTGCCGAACTCCGTAATTTTTTTTCCTCCGAAACTTCCTCAAATGAGGCAAATCTCCCCTCCGGAAAAAAAATGCAGGAATTGGAAATAGAAAATCAAATTCTTAAAAATGAACTAAAAAAATTAGAGGAATTATTCGAACACGAACTCAATCTGATTACTCAATTGACCGGCTCCCTCGACTATCTCTGTCCCGATATAAAAAATGAGGCTCTTCGTCATCAACAGGAATTGCTGGAACAACTCAAAATGGAGTTTACAGCCATTCCGGCAAAAGTCCTTTTTCGATCACACTCATCCTGGAGCAGCTCTCTTTGGATAGATGTAGGTGAAATCCATAATGGAAATTTCTCGCAAAAAACTATTCAAAAAAACAGTCCGGTCGTTCTCGGAAAATCCCTCATAGGATTAATCGATTATGTAGGAGAAAAGCAGAGTCGTGTCCGACTGATTACAGATGCGGGTTTATCCCCCTCCGTAAGAGTCTCCAGAGGAGAAAGCCAAAATCGACTGCTCAGAGAAAAAATTCAATCGATGGCAGCAAGCTTGTCCATCCGGCGCGAACTTTTTGATACTACTGCTGACAGGACCCGATTTTTGAATACTTTGGAGTCTATGAGAAAAAAATTGGAAGCACCGGGAAAAACATGGCTTTTGGCAAAAGGAGAGTTGCAAGGAAAAAGCAGTCCGTTATGGAGATCTCCGGGACAGCTTTTGAAAGGGATCGGCTTCAACTACGATTTTCCCGATGAAGAGGGTCCCGCCAGAGATTTACGTTCAGGAAAACCTGTCAATGCAGCAGAATCAATTCCCGAAATGCCGATTATTCAGGAAAAAGATCTCTTGGTGACTACCGGACTTGACGGAGTTTTCCCTCCGGGTTTTCTTATAGGCGAAGTAACCAAATTGTGTAAGCTCCGGGAAGGAGATTATTTTTATGAAATCGAAGCGACTCCTACAGCAGGAAATTTGGATGAGCTCACACTCGTATTTGTACTGCCTGCCGTAGATTTTTCAAAAGAGGATCAGGCTCCTCTTCAAGGGGGTTTGTAGTACCGAAATGAAATGCCAAAAATGTAATCACGAAATCCCTGAAACAACTTCAGGAAAAATACTTTATAGAGCGGTATGCGAGAAATGTGAATCTTATTTACATTCATGCCTCAACTGCCGTTTTCATCAAGTCGGTCGCAATAATGAATGTCTGATTCCGGGAACGGAACTGATACGTGATCGGGCGCAATTCAATTTCTGCGATGATTTTATGCCGGCAACCGGAAAAAAATCGGAGAAATCTGCCGATGATCCGGGGAAAATCACAGAAAAACTTTTTGGAAATTCAATCGAATTCGAGAAAAAAAAAGATCCTTTAGATCATTTTAGTTCTTTTTTTGATGAGTAATACATAAGAAGAATTTATTTCGCGCAGCGTTTGGAGTGCGGTGACTTGTCACCGCTTTGCCCTCGACTCGACTTGTCGAGGCGTTTTTAAAAGATTTTAGAATAGTCTGTCAACAAACTTTTACGTTTAAACCGCATCGACAAGTCGATGCGAGGGCAAAGCGGTGACAAGTCACAGCACTCCAAACGCTGCGCGAGTTAAATTCTTCTGATTTAAATAATTGACTTACAATGAGTTATTTTCCGGAATCGGATTTTTTTTCTCCGGCCATTTTCATTGCGGCAATTTTGACAGCCAAATTTTTATCCGAGAGTCCGCATTTAGATTGCCCTTTACAGGATCCGTGGCCTGCACAAGCATGATCATCAGTTTTGCAGGCATTTAGACCTTTACATTCGTTTGTACCGTTACAACGTTGACTGGCCACCTTTCTGGCAAGCTCTTTCCCTTCTTTGCTAAGGCTGTTGTAAAGGGCCTCTCCGGCTTCATTCAGTTCATCTAATAATTCATCTTCCGACATTATATGATAACCGATATTGCCGTTGTCATCATCTTCGGGTTTTTTTTGATCGCTATCGGATTTTTCATCGGATTTTTTATTTGACGGGGAATTTTTTGTATCGGATTTAGAAGAAGAAGTTTGTGCCGGTTTAGAAGTATCCGGTTCGGAAAGTAATGTGCGACCGGAAATGACAAGTCCTCCGGTTATTCCCATAAGAGCCAATACTTTAAAGTTTATTTTTTTCATGATTCACCCATCCGTTAACATTTATAAAATCAAACCGGTAAAACCCTTGCGGATTTTACCGATTTTTTTTATCCGGGCTTAGTCATTATTTTCTTCCTACATGAGGAGAAAACACACGACTAGTAGGAATTGTTTCTCATATTATTGTCGTTATATGATCCGTTTCTACCGTTCATATTTCCGTTTCTTCCGTTCATGTTTCCGTTCGAGTTGCCGTTGTAATTTCTTCCGTTCATGTTTCCGTTGGCATTACCGTTATAATTTCTTCCGTTCATTTGGTGATTATTATTTTTTACACCATCCTGATTCGGTTTTTTTCCTCCGCAACCTGACTGACCGTGACAGCTGTTGTCATCCTGTTGATCGTAGTTTCCGCTCATTTGCGGATTACCCGGTGTAGGAGCCTCATCATTCATTGCTGTCTGATTACGGTTATTATTACGGTTGTTGTTGTTATTGTAGTTGCGGGAATAGCTATCTTTCTGAGCAGCAGGTTTTGCCGATGCAGGATAAATAGGTCTTGGAGCGGAAGCTCCTCCGTTTTGTCTGAATCGAAGATCGGCAGACGGATCGGAATTGGTATTCTTATTACCATTGTTATTGTTGTTTCTATTAGGACGATTGCTTACATTATCTTCATCCATATCATCTTCATCATCATAAGCTTGTGAACTATTTTCATCATGATCGGAATCATCATCGTTCATCGCAACGGGATTGCCGTAATTATTTTTTTTCAAATACGATAATTTTCCCTGAGGACGATTTTGTTGATAAGAACCATAAGCCGGTCTCGGTGCATTCCTACCCGAAGTTGTATTGATTTGAGCATTGATGGTAGGAGGCAGATCTGCGCTGTTCATATCCATTGCATCGATTGCGTCCTGATCCATATTGAGCTCTGTGGCTTCATTATAATCGGCAGCTGAACGATAGTAACGGTTATTGCTGTTTTGGTAAGCAGCTCCTCTCGGATCGATTTGTCCTGATCTTGGTTTAGCATAAGTAGACTGATTAGGAATATTTCTGTTGTTGCTATCTATTCTTGAAGATTCAGGATTGATTCTGTCATTCCGATTTCCCCAAGTATCATTCATTCTGTTCATCGTATCATTTGTTCTTCCGGATGCATCATTCATTCTTCCGGGCGAGTCATTTAACGCTGTTTGAGCGCGGGAAGGAACAACTTTTTTGCCGGAAAGATTTTTTAATTTAGAAGCATCTTGTGTAGTAGGACGCGGATAAGTATTTTGAGGACCTGTTCCGCCGGTAGCTCCGTATTTAATGTTAGAAGTTGCAGGCTTTGCAGCTGATGTGTTTTTTTGAAATCCGTTATTTGATCGTAATCCGTTATTAATAGTCGGTTTTACATCATCGTTCAATGCTGTGTTATTTGAGCCTGAATTTTTTTGATAAAAAGAGTTACTGGAATAATTTTCAGGATAAGAAGGTTGTGTAGGACGTGGAGTATTGGTTTTATTTGGTCCCTGTACCGGTCCGGTTTTTCCTGCACAAGTATCTTTACCGCATTTTTCACCGGAATAATACGTTTGGTTGTCATTTCCTCTTTGGTTAGGAGAAGCAGCTTCTCCTGTCTGAGTAGCCAAAATCGCACCGACTGCAATTCCCTTAATAGCCAGTTTTTTGAAATCAATTTTCTTCATTACTTGCTCCTCTTATAAAATTTGATAAGGTTAGTTTTTTACAGGAATCACACATGTTTATACCTTTAGTACCGGCAAAAAATACAATTCTCAATTAAATTTCCATCAATGTTCAGGCTATTTTTTCTTTGTATATACCAAGGAAATACGGGTTTTCCTGCCGAAATATAATAAAATCACACACGTTCTTAAAATAAACATTTAACAAAAATTCATACCGGGCGCAAGCGATTTTTTTTAGAGAGTAAGAGATTGTTATTCCGGATCCGATAGCGGCATAACTTTTTGGGACATGCTTAATCTATGTAAAAAAATCGCATCCGGCAGATAAAAAAAATTACGGAGAGATTTGTTTCCGCTTTAAAGCTATTGATTTTAAGAGAATACGTGCAGAATTATCCGCTCCGTTGATGTTGAGATCGAAATCGGGTTTTGGAGGATTTTCCTCCATCTCCCTTATAATTTCTCTAAGCCTTTCAGGATTAATATCTTGTATTTCTGCTGCACGCACAAAGCCATGTTCCGAAAATCTTTCGGCAATCAACATCTGACTACCCTCACGATCATCCGGAAAAACTAATGCAGGAGTTTTCGTAGCATAACTGTTTATCAATGTAAAGCCGGCTGTCAGAATAGCCATTTTGCAATGAGACAACTTATCATCAATGTCATCCATAAACTCAACCGTTTGCAAATTGGGGAGAGCGATATCCGCCTCTTTAAGAAACTCCCTTTTGTCCTTGCTCAACATCGGTCCCTTCACAAAAATAAAATTATATTCAGGGATTCCCTCAATTGCGCTGATCAAAGGACGCATAAAAATTTCGCATTTAGGACCGGCGCCCAGTGTGATCAAAATATCCTTCTTACTCCGTTCTATCGGAAGAGCTTTTTTTAAAGGTTTTGAAATATATCCGGTATAGACCACCTTATTTCGAATCGCGTCCGTCTCAAAAAAATTCTCTTCCAACGGAATGAGTTTCGCATCGGAGTGGACTAAAACGAGATCGTAGTATTTTTTGATGATCTTTGCTGTAATCCGATCGCTGGATATACATTTTTTTAAAGAGCTCTCATTCAGATTCTCCCTTCGATTTCGTGTCGTTCCTTTATGAGAGCAAACGATGAGAGCCTCAGGATTTTTTTGTTTGGCCAGTGCAACAATAGAGAGCACTTCATTTAACCAGAACAGTTTAGAAAAAGGAATCTGTTCCGTGATTACAAAATCGTACTTCAGCAATGGATCAAAAGAGTTGAAAAGGATATTTTTCCTGATTTTCATTTTTGCTTTTGCAGCGGCAATTCCTCCCTTTACACCAAATATATTGATGTCGAGCATTTCCTGAATTTGCGGCAATCTGACATGAGTAAAATTCGGGTGTTGTATAGTGAGACCCACCTCTATTCCCCCTTGAATAAAGGTGATTTCTGCATACTCCAAAAGTTTTTCACAAAGAGCCAGCATCCGTTTCATATGGCCGACCCCGACCAAATGTATGCAATAAACAATTCCGCGTAGCGCCATTCCGTTCTCCAAAAACTTCATAGTTAGCGGGAAGGTAAATAAATTCTAGCGAAAAAAGTTGATTTGTCGTGATAATGCAAAGAAATCGTGATCGCTAAAGGAATTTAATCATGCAAACGACTCTTGAAACACCGGTTTTTATTCTGTGCGGCGGATTAGGTACCAGAATTAAAGAAGAGACCGAATTCCGCCCTAAACCAATGGTCCCCATCGGAGGCTATCCTATTCTCTGGCATATTATGCATTTATACAGTCGCCATGGTTTTAAAAATTTCATCTTATGTACAGGATTCAGATCGGAAGTAATTAAGGAATATTTTCTGAATTACTCTTCCATGCATAGCGATTTCACTGTCGATTTAAAAAACAACAATCTCTCTATTCACTCCACACATCACGAAGAAGATTGGAAAGTTACCGTTGCGTATACCGGCGAAGAAACCATGACAGGGGCACGATTAGCCATTGCCACAGAAAGATACTTGGGAAATGCACAACACGCAGCCGTCACATACGGAGACGGTCTTTGCAATGTCGATCTAAAAAGCGAATTCGATTTTCATCTTTCTCATAATAAAATCGGAACTATTTTAGGAGTAAATCCTCCCTCACGATTCGGTGAAATACGCCTTGCCGGGAATGTGGTGACAGAATTTTCGGAAAAACCCGAGTTTAAAGAAAAATGGATTAACGGCGGATTTTTCTTTTTTCAAAGGAAATTTTTCAGCGATTATTTGGTGAAATCAGAAGAGTGTATTTTAGAAAAAGCACCTCTTGTTGAGTTGGCGAAAGACGGTGAGCTGAATCTTTATAAACATTCCGGATTCTGGGCCTGTATGGATACAGTACGCGACCGAAATGAATTAGAAAACTTATGGTCTTCAGGAAAAGCTCCTTGGGCCTCTCCTCTTCCTTTTGTCAATACAACACCCTCTTCGGTAATGCAACTTTCCGGAGTGATATCTTGATCGATTCATTTAGAGGCATTTATTCCGGATTAAAAGTTTTGATCACCGGACACACAGGATTTAAAGGAAGTCGCCTTGCTATATGGCTTACTGAGCTTGGAGCAGAGGTAACGGGATTCAGCCTGCCTGCTGCCGATCCGGGTCTTTATATGAGCACACGTCTCGAAAAAAAAATGCATTCTATTGAAGGGGACATCCGAAATAAACAGTCTGTATACGAAACGGTTGCTTTGATAAAACCGGATATTATTTTTCATCTGGCAGCTCAGCCGCTTGTCTTAGATTCTTATATCAATCCGGTCGACACCTTCGAAATTAACGCTCAGGGATCCGTACATATATTGGAGGCGGGAATGCGCACTCCCTCCGTAAAAGCAATGGTCATGATCACCACCGATAAAGTATATGAAAATTACGAATCTCTCCAAGGCTATAAAGAGGAAGATCGACTGGGAGGAAAAGACCCTTACAGTGCAAGTAAAGCCATGGCGGAAATTGCCATCGCCTCTTATAGAAAATCTTTCGCGGAAACCGGAGAGAAATCGATAGGAATCGCATCTGCCCGAGCGGGTAATGTAATCGGAGGAGGAGATTTTGCCGAAAATCGTCTGGTGCCGGATATCATGAGAGCTTTATTTCATAACCGATCTATATATCTCAGAAATCCGCAATCGGTCCGTCCTTGGATACATGCCCTGGAACCTCTTTCCGGATACCTTTGGCTGGGATATTGCCTTCTCACCGACCCGAAAAAATATTCTCAGGCGTGGAATTTCTCCCCCCCCGAAACAGAGGCGATATCATGCAGGCAACTAGCCAAAAAAATTGTAGAATTATGGGGCAATGATCCGGTTATTGAAGAAAATACCTCTATTTCAACAAAAGAAATGAATCTTTTACGGTTAAACGGGGAAAAAACAGCGGAACTATTGCAGTGGAAACCGATTTATCACGGAGAAGAATCTCTGCAATATACCGTAGAATGGTATAAAGAATACATATCACGTCCGGAATCAGATTTATACGAATTTTGTGTTTCGGAAATTAAACAATATACTTTCTTAGCAAAACAAAGAAATGCAGAATGGGCAAAAGCCTATTCAGAACATTCTCAAAGGATGATGTGCTCGGTATGAAATTTATTAAAACCGGTCTTCCGGATGCGTACATCATCGAAATGGAACCTTCTTCCGATGAAAGAGGATTTTTCGGAAGGACCTTTTGCACAAAAGAATTTGCCGATCAAGGAATAAATCCTTCTATTGTACAGGCTAATCAATCTAAAAGCTCTACAGCCGGTACTTTAAGAGGACTTCATTATCAAGTATCCCCTCAGGAAGAAACTAAAATAGTCAAATGCATTCACGGTGCAATTTTCGATGTCATTGTCGACATCAGACCGGATTCTCCCACATACGGAAAATGGTACGGAGAAACCCTCACACCTAAAAATTATAAGATGATGTATGTTCCCAAAGGATTTGCTCACGGATTTTTCACTTTAGAAAACGACTCGGAAATTATCTATTTTGTCTCACAATATTACTCAAAAGAACATGAAAGAGGCATTCGTTGGAATGATCCTTTTTTTTCCATAGTTTGGCCCGGAGTTCCTACAGTAATTTCCGAAAGGGACAATTTACATCCGGATTATTCACCTGAAACACACCTCATTAAGGCTTAAGGAGCTACATAAAATGCATATTCTTTTTACCGGGGGCAGCTCTTTTACCGGAATGTGGTTTGTAAAAGCTCTTGCTGAAGCCGGACACAAGGTTACAGCAACTCTTCTTCATCCGGAATCTTCCTATGAAGACATAAGAAAAAATAGAGTTCTCCTTTTAAAAGAATTTGCAAAAGTGATCGAAAATTGCCCTTTCGGTAGTCCGGAATTTATCCAACTCATAAAAAATACTAAACCCGATCTTCTCTGCCATCACGCCGCAGATGTCACCGATTACAAAAGCCCTCACTTTGATTACCTAAAAGCCACACAAAATAATACTCACAATATCGAAAAAATCATCGATGAACTGCAACAAGTCGGCTGCAATAAAATCATCATCACAGGAACTGTCTTTGAACAGGGTGAAGGAATCGGTTCCGATGATTTACGGGCTTTTTCCCCTTACGGTCTTTCAAAAGGCCTTTCTTTTGAAATTTTTAAATATTTTTGCAGCATAAAAAATTGCCTGCTCGGCAAATTTGTAATACCGAACCCCTTCGGTCCGTACGAAGAAGAGCGATTTACCACATACCTCATCAAAACCTGGGCTGCAGGAAAATCGGCTACGCTTTCTTTCCCCCTCTATATCCGCGACAACATCCATGTCTCTCTTCTTGCAAAAGCGTATCAAAAATTTTCAGAAAATCTTTCTCCCCAATACCTACAAACAAATCCTTCGGGCTATGCAGAATCACAACAAAAATTTACCGAGCGTTTCGCTAATGAAATTAAGGCAAGAACTTCTCTTCCTTGTCTTTTAGAGATCAAAGAACAGAATGATTTTCCGGAACCGCTTATAAGAATCAACAGCCAACCTATTAACATTGAGGAATCGGAATGGAACGAAAAAAACGCGTGGGACGAATTGGTGACGTACTACAGGAAAACACACAACATCAAATGACTGTTGGTGTAGCGATTATCACGCATAACGCAAAAAGACACCTATTCCGCTGCCTGGCTCCTCTTCTGGATTCCCCTCTAAAACCTGCCATTGTTGTAGTAAACTCCTCTTCTGATGACGGCACAGTAGAGCTGGCGAAAGATATGGGAGTGGATACCTTGATAATTCCACGCCCTGAATTCAATCACGGACTAACGAGAGAATTAGCTCGCAAATATTTAAATACCGATATTGTCGTCATGATGACTCCCGACGCATACATGACCTCTCACAATACCCTCTCTTTTCTAATCGCACCTCTCCTGGAAGGAAAAGCTTCTGTATCCTATGCAAGACAAATTTCTCATGACGGTGCCGGTTTTTTTGAATCATTTCCCCGCTGTTTTAACTATCCGCCCGAAGATCAGCTAAGAGGTGCAGAAGACAGACTCACTTATGGAGTCTATACCTATTTTTGCTCCAATTCCTGCGCAGCCTATTTGAATTCAGCCCTGGATGAAATCGGAGGATTCCGACATGTACTCTTAGGGGAAGATACTTTAGCCGTGGCTATGCTCCTAAAAAACGGACATAAAATTGCTTATAGAGCAAAAGCTCTTGTGAAACACTCACATAAGTACTCCTTAAAACAGGAATTCCAAAGGAATTTTGATACGGGACTGGCCAGAAAGAGTTATAAAAAGCATTTCGCCGGATCCTCCGATACGGGAAGGGGTGTATTATTTTTTAAGGCTATATGCAAAACTCTTTTACGCTCACGACCTTACCTTCTTCCGTATGCCATAGCCCACTGCTCGGCAAAATATACAGGATATCTTATGGGTGCTGTTTTTAGTTTTGCTCCCAACCGGATGAAGCAAATTTTTAGCAGCCAGGATTTTTATTGGAACTCTCTTCAATCAGCTAAAAAAAGGTGAAAAAAAATATTTTTTTTCAAAAAACGTTATAAAAAAATATTGTTTTTAAATTATTTATCTCATAAAATGAAATTTTGGTTTGGAAGGGTAGAGTTTTCACCTCTCTTTTCTTTATCTTTCCAAGCCAAATTTCTTATTTTCAATCACTTAAGAGCATTTTAACACGCCGGCGTTTGACCTTACAAAAGAGGTATTGAAGTCGCGCAGCGTTTGGAGTGCGGTGACTCGTCACCGCTTTGCCCTCGACTCGACTTGTCGAGGCGTTTTTAAAAACTTAGAGACTAATCTTTGAACGAATTTCTGAATATCTATAAACACAAAACATCTCTTAAACCGCCTCGACAAGTCGAGTCGAGGGCAAAGCGGTGACGAGTCCTTACAGATGGACACATCTTTTTCTTGACATTGTAATTCAAATTTAAATGCCTAATTGGTAAAACTTTAAGTTTAACTTTAATTTTTACCAATTAGGACTTTTTTATTATGACCGAACATTCTAATTCTCTTTCTACACCTCTTTTTGATATACTTGACTTCAATTTTGGAGATCGGCGAATTAATTCCAGGGCAAATTTTATGGCTAATACTATGGTTAAAAATATGGGAAAATCTTTGCCTCAAATTTTTTGTAACCCGGCTGATACTAAAGGAGCATATCGTTTTTTAGAAAACAATTTAGTTACACCTGAAAAAATCCTTCAACCGCACATAAATGAAACAATTAAACGTTGTAAAAATGAAAAAGTTATCGCCGTTCTTAACGATTCTACAGATACGAGTTATGACTACATGGAATGTTTGGAAGGTTTAAACCCCTTACATACCAATGTGGATAAAGGATTTAGAATTCATCCAAGTTTAGTAATTACTGAAAAAGGAACCCCTCTCGGTATTTTATTTACTACGAATTATACAAGAGATTCATCTAAAACACCTAAAAAGCACAGGAATTCACTTCCGATAGAAGAAAAAGAAAGTTATCGTTGGGTACTCTCTTATCGTGAAGCTGATAAACTTGCAAAAAAGCTGCCCGATGTTCAAGTCATACATATTGGGGATCGTGAAAATGATATTTACGAATGTTTTCAAGATGCGGAAATAGATGTTAATGTTAATCAAGGTAAAGCATATCTTATTACTCGTTCAAATCATAACCGATGTTTAAGCGACGCAACTGATAATACAAATGACAAATTAGAAAAAAAATTAATTCGTTGTCCGGTACAGATTGAAGGGAAAATTATTTTAAATAAATATAGAGATAGTGAACATACCGCCTTAGTTGCAATCAGAGCGTGCGAAGTACTTATTAAAGCACCTAATACGTGCAAAAAAAAATCACTTCCGCCCATTCGAATGAATGCTGTTCTAGTATCAGAAATTGATCCGCCGAAAGGTGTAAAACCTCTACATTGGCTTCTCTTAACCACCCTTCCTATTAATACCCCGGAAGAAATCATGCGGGTTGTATCGTTGTACTCTAAGCGTTGGTGTATAGAAATTTATTTTAAAGTTTTAAAATCGGGATGCAAGATAGAGGCTATACGTTTCCAAAGTCCGGAGAAAATAGAAAATTTTATAGCTTTTGCGATGATATTAGCATGGAAATCAATGTTAGCCACTTATTTACCTCGAGAGTATCCTTTGGAGCCTTGCACTTGTATGTTCACGGAAATAGAATGGAAATTGGTCTTTCGAAAGATGAAAGGACTAACAATACCTTTTCCGGAAAAACCTCCAACCTTGAAAGAAATGGTTGATTTAGTAGCTATGTTAGGAGGTTATCAAAAAAGAAAAGATCCGCCCGGCATCCAAACAGTGTGGCGAGGTATTACCAGATTAATGGACATGGTACAGGGATATGAATTAACCCAAGGATTGGGCTTAGGTTAATTCATGAAAGACAATAAAGAGCAAGAAAAAGATGTGTCCATCTGTAAGGACGAGTCACCGCACTCCAAACGCTGCGCGCCCTCAACTTCTTCTTACTTAAGACATTAAAAATGAATGAATTAATTCTTTTTATATTGTGAGGGAATTACACCCTTTTCCAAACGTTCAAACTCGCCGTCAAGCACTCGTGAGGCAATTGCATTGGCTGATTTATCGTCATTTTCATCAAGATCTTCAAAACTTTTTTCAATTCTTCTGCGCATTAAAGCGCAAAAATGATCGGCTAACTCGATAAAAGATCGATCGTTCGGATTTTTCTTATGTTGCGCATAGGCATAAGAACAGGTCGCAGCCATAGCGAAGAGATAGGTCCCTACATCCACCAACCTACCTAAAATCATCTGCTTTCTTTCTAATTTCTGTCTGTATTTCGCCATATAATAAAACAATTTATACGATAATTTTCGACAGTTTTTATTTACATAACGAAACTGAGGAGTTAAAGGTCCTAAATCTACGGGAGAGGTGCCGAATAAAGATAACAGCCATTGTTTAGGCACCCAAAATGCATAGTGGAGTCCTAATTTAATCCCTTTCGTAATTTTTGTCCCTACAGGAGTTTTGCCGCTTAACAGAGCGCTTGCTTTTTGAAGATGCGGATCCATAGCCTCTCTGGCTAAAAACAGTTTCATGATTTCAGAAGTCCCTTCCAAAATCATATTGATTCGACAATCTCTCATAGCCCGCTCAACAGGAAAAGGCTCTTCTCCCCTTGCTTTTAATGATCTTGCTGTTTCATATCCTCTTCCGCCTCGAAACTGCATGGTCATATCGGTAATTTTCCAAAGCTCTTCCGTACAAAAATATTTTGCCATAGCAGCTTCAATGCGTATATCCACTTTTTTCTCATCTGCCCAACTGCTAAGCAATAATGTAATCGCCTCCATCGCTAAAGTCGTAGCGGCAATATAGGCAAGCTTTTGTCTCCCCGCTTCATGCTTTCCGATCGGAAGTCCCCATTGAATTCGCTCATTTCCCCATTGACGAACAATAGAAAGGCACTGTTTAGCAGAACCAAGACTTGCTGCAGGAAGGGTTAAACGTCCTACATTGATGGTGCCGAGCGCCATTGCCAATCCGCGCCCTTCTTTCCAAATCAGATTTTCCGCCGGAATTTTGACATTGGTAAATTTGATGACTCCGTTATAGATTCCGTGCAATCCCATGAACTCGCAGCGATGGACAACTTCTACTCCCGGAGAATTCATTTCCAAAATAAAAGCAGAAATTTGTTTCTTCTCTACACCGCGCACCATTTTAGGTTTTGTTTTTGCCATCACTACGATGATGTCGGCAATTGTCCCGTTTGTGCACCACAATTTGGTTCCGTTCAGAATATAATGTGTTCCGTCCGCCGATAATTCTGCAAAAGAAGACATCTTCGCAGGATCCGATCCGACATCCTCTTCCGTCAAAGCAAAAGCTGAAATCGCCCCTGTTCGGAATCGGGGAAAAAATTTCTTTTTTTGCTCTTCGGTTCCGTACATCAAAAGAGGCTGAGGAACGCCGATGGACTGATGTGCGGAGATCAACACGGCAGTAGCGCCGCAATAAGAGGCTACTTTCATGACGATTCGATTGTAATTCGTTTGAGAGAATCCGAGTCCGTTGTATTCTTTAGGAATTTTTAACGCAAAGACCCCCATTTCGGCAAGACCCTTAATGACCTCTTCAGGAATGGAATGATTTTTATCTACCTCTTCAGGATCAAGATGCTGCACCAAAAATTTTTCTAATTTTTCTATAAAGACATCGCCCTCCCGCTTATCCGCTTCCGATTGTTCGGGAAAGGGGAAAATCATGGAAGGATCAAAATCTCCCATAAAGAGCTTTCCGCCAAAGCTAGGATTTCTATATTCTGTTTCGCGGGCATCTTCCGCAATTTCCAGAGCGTCTCTTTTTTCAAGATTTTTTTCTGTAGGAGAGATAAAATTGCTCGACTCCTCGTTCTCGGTTTTTTCCTGAAGATCCTGACCCTGATTCATTATCTACCCCCAAAAATGTGCTCTTTACTTTATCTCTTGATAAGGGTATCGGGATGTTTTGTAAAGAATAATTTTCAAAATAGATTTTTTTTATAAGTCATGTAAAGCCAATCTTCGGGATAAATCCGAATCAAATCGACAATGAGGATCATACTCTCTCTTTACGGCAAGCCATTCGTTAAAACGGGGATACATCTCCCGAAACATTTCAGGAGACAGAAGAGAGTCTTTGGCAAGATACACTCTTCCGCCATAATCAGCCACAATCCGGTCCAATTTTTCAACCAAAGAGATCAATCCCGGATCCCGCATCGGAATGTCTAAAGCAAGAGTGATGCCCTCTTTCGGAAAGGAGAGCGGAGCATCATTTCCCGGACCGAAACGTTTGAGGACCGCAAGGAAAGAGCCTCTTTTCTCATCGGAAATGTGCTGCAATATCTTTCCGATGGATCGGCGACCGGAATCTTCAGGGACAACAAACTGATACTGAATGAATCCTCTTTTTCCATAGACTCTATTCCAATATTTGACTGTATCTAACGGATAAAAATATCCGGCGTAATCTTTGATATGCACCCCTTTATTTTTATTGGCCGCATAAAAGCACGCATTAAAAAGTCGGGCAGTAGAAGAATTTAACAATCCGTCGGGAAAATAAAAAGGGATAGAAATTTCTCTCTTCCGAGGAATGACAAAGGGATCGGCTATCGATTGCAGATCCTCTTTTCCGGCATGGCGACCTGTCATCAAAACACCCCTGCCGAAATTTTTCCTTCCCGCCCGACAATCGACCCAACTGACAGAATACCGGTCTTCTATAGAACGATCAGAAAGAAGCTCCAAATTATGCGACAGATCTTTTGCATTTCTGTAATGCGTGCGAATATAGGCGGTTTCTACGGGGATCAGACGCAAAACAACCTCTAAAATGATTCCGGTGAGTCCCATCCCTCCGACCGTAGCATGGAAAAGGGGAGCATTGACTTCCGGACTGCAGGTCACGATCGTTCCGTTACAAAGCATAAGGGTAAATTTTTCGACAAATCGGGAGAACGATCCGTCAATATGATGATTTTTCCCATGTACATCGGCTGCGATACATCCTCCTAAGGTCACATATTGCGTGCCCGGAGTCACGGGAAGAAAAAAGCCTTTAGGAAGACAATAGCGAATGATCTCTTCCAGACTCGATCCGGCAGTAGCTGTAAGCACTCCGGAAGGGGTCAGATCTAAGATTCTTCCGAATTTTTCGGTCATCAGAAGATTGCCCTGTTCATTCAACGCAGCATCGCCATAGCTTCGTCCTAAACCGCGCGCAAGGCAGGTTCCTTGCGGGAGTGTATACTCAGCGCCGAAAGTTTCAGGATAAAAAAGAGAGGCGGTGCTTTTGGAAAAGTTTCCCCATCCCGAGAGCAATCTTCGATTTTTGGAGATATTGGATTGTAAGTTATCTTTCATGATTTTAAGATAACAATGAAAGAATGTTTGCCACAAGAATTATCCTTAAAAAATTCGGAATCGACATGACTAAAAGAGTATTTATTACAGGGGCTGCCGGATTTATCGGATTCCATTTAGCCCGTTCACTTGCTTTACGGGGCGATCAGGTGTTGGGTTATGACAACTTTAATTCGTACTACGATCCGGAACTGAAACGGGACCGGGCATCAAATTTAAAAGGGATAAAAATTGTAAAAGGAGATTTATGTGATTATCCTTTTCTTGATGAAACGCTTCTCAAATTTAAGCCGACTCATATCGTCAATTTGGCTGCACAGGCAGGAGTCCGCTATTCTTTAGAGAATCCTAGGGAATATTTGCAAAGTAATGTGGACGGATTTTTTAATATTCTGGAATTTTGCAGAGAATTTCCGGATGTAAAGCTGCTTTACGCCTCTTCTTCTTCTGTTTACGGCAACAATACAAAAACTCCTTTTGAAGAATCGGACTCTATCAATGACCAAGCCTCCTTTTACGGGACAACGAAAAAAATGAATGAAATGATGGCAGATATGTACCATAAATTGTACGGAATTTCCGCTATAGGCCTCCGTTTTTTTACTGTATACGGAGAATGGGGAAGACCCGATATGGCCTATTTTTCTTTTACCAAAAAAATCATCAATAACGAACCGATCGAAGTGTACGGGGAAGGAGAATTATGGCGGGATTTTACCTACATCGACGATATCATCTCGGGAACAACCGCCGCACTCGATTTAGGAGCCGGCAACGAAATATTCAATCTGGGAAATAATCATCCTCACTCCGTCAATGAACTGATCGACATATTGGAACAATCCATTGGAAAAAAAGCGATCCGGATCAACAAACCGCTTCCCGTCGGAGATGTGCACAAAACCTATGCCGATATCACAAAGAGTTCACGGCTTTTAGGATACGACCCCCAAACCTCTCTTGAAATGGGTATTCCCAAATTTATCTCGTGGTACCGCAAACAAATGTCATAAGAAGAATAAAATTCATTAAAGCGCAAATATCTATTGATTTAAGAAAATTTCAATTCGCGCAGCGTTTGGAGTGCGGTGACTCGTCACCGCTTTGCCCTCGACTCGACTTGTCGAGGCGGTTTAAGCGATGTTTTGTGTTTATAGATATTCAGGAATTCGTTCAAATATTAGTTGTCTAAGTTTTTAAAAACGCATCGACAAGTCGATGCGAGGGCAAAGCGGTGACAAGTCACCGCACTCCAAACGCTGCGCGAATTGAAATTTTCTTCACTCAACCAATTAATAAACAGAGGTTTAGACTTTATTTAATACCACTGCGCGAATTCAATTCTTCTTAACCCGGAGGAGTCCCGTATATATTGAAGACATAAAGCAACTCTACAAGATGGTCCTGCCAATATTTACATTGCGCCACCATCTGCGTCACCATCACCCGCCAACCTATGCAAACAATCGTCAATCCTAATAACGATTTCAAAGGCATCCCAAGAAATGTAATCTGAACCTGCGGCGCAAGTCTGTTGGCTATCCCCAAAAAGGAATCGGTCATCAAAATAGCAATCAAAGCCGGAGTAGCCAATTGCGTCGTCATGACCATCACCTGATTCAACATCTTCACAAATTGTCCGATAGGAAATGCATCGGTAGAGAAAAATCCGGCTACAATAAACTGATCGGGCGGAAGCAAATCATAGGACAAAGACAAGGCATTGAGGAAATCCCAAGGTCCTCCGATAGCATAAAAAAGATAGATCAGGACCATATTAAAAAGTGTTCCTAAAGGAGAAGACTGATTTTGTACGGTCGGATCATTCACCATCAAACTCGCACCGCCTCTTTGGTTATCGATGATAATCCCTGCACTCTGTGCGATCACAAAAGGGAGAGAAATGATGTGTCCCATGAACATACCGATGATCATTTCCTTCACCAAATAAATGAGCAATACGAAATTGAAATCGAGAGGAGTTTTTGTTTGCGCCATAAGCTGAGGCAAAAAGATGACAAAGATGCAGATGGCAAATCCTACTTTCACCGGATTGGCCAAAACACGGGAGCCGAAAAAGGGGGCGGATTGAATAATGGGGAGCATTCTGGCTAAGAAGAGAAAAAATAAAGATAAGGCTCCCAGCGGATTTCCTGCAAAAGCGCTGTTGACAAATAATGAGAGGTAACTATCTTGATCCATGTAAAGCTCTTTCGTCTAACATATATATCATGGTGAAGAGAGACTCCATTGCGGAAAATGAATAAATATATTGGTGGCAAAACCGAGAATTTGCTGTCCTAACCAAGGTCCCATCAGCATCAATGTCAGAGTCACCGCTACAAGTTTAATGGTAAACGACAATGTCTGTTCCTGAATCTGCGTAGCGGCTTGGAAAATTGCCACGATAAGTCCGAAGAACATACTGATCAGGATAGGAGGGGCCGACAATATAAGGATAAGCAACAGTCCCTGATAAGCAAGTTGTGTAACCTGTGTTTGGAACATTATTTTCTCCTGATTAAGTTGTTCTGAAGGTATTGATGAGGCCTTCCACAAGCAAAGTCCACCCGTCGAGCATGACAAGTAAAAAAAGTTTTAACGGCATAGAAATGGTGACCGGCGAAAGCATCATCATCCCCATTGCAAGGAGAATATTAGAGGTCACCAAGTCGATCACGAAAAAAGGGATGTAGATAAGTACTCCGATTTCAAAAGCATACTTCAGCTGACTGGTGATATAAGAGGGGATCATGATAAGAAAATCGTCAGGCTGCAGATTTTTCCTTTTATTTTCCGGAATAATTTTATAGGCCAATCGATAAAAGAGCGCGTGATGTTTATGTGAGGAGTTGATCCGGAGGAACTCTCTTAAAGGCTCTTTTGCTCTGCTCGCAATTTTAATGATATAAGCGGAAGACTCTTTAGAAACCAATGAATCGGGCGCACTATACTCAGCTACAGCCTCTTGCGAAATTTCATACATTTGTGTGATCGTCGGATACATCACAAAAATACTCAACATAAACGCAATCCCGTTGATGATCTGGTTCGGCGGCGCCTGGTTCACTCCCAAGGCACTTCGAAGGAGAGACAACACAATGACGATCTTCATATAGGCCGTGAGGATCATGACAATAAAAGGAAGAAGGGCAAAGAGAGAAAGCGTGACCGCTTCGGTAATCAGAGAGGGTCGCTGAAAATTGTCAAAGGGGGCAAAAAGATCTTCCGTTCTTTGTTTTTTTATTTGTTCCGCTTTTATTTGTGCCTCTTTTTGCAAAGCTTCCCGCTCTTTTACGGTAAGCTTAGGCGGATCTCCGAATGCCTGCGGAGAGAGGGGAGAAAAAAACATAAGAACAAGAAACAGCGGGAAAAAAATCCGCTTACATAACGAAAGATGTATCATCCGGTTTACCCTTTATTGCCCTCCGGGGCGACTTCATTAATTTTCAAATTACCTTCTTTTGAAATATTTTCTGTCAATTTTTGAAATGCTTTTTCCAGAACATTCCATTGATTTTCCAGTCTGGCATTGATAATGCCCCCCTCGGTTTCTATGACACATCCTCCCGGATCGACATCGTCCCTTTCCCGAATTGAGAGAAAATCAATCTGTTCAAATGCATTTTTCAGTTTTTCTCTATTTTTTTCCAATGCGAACAGATCTTTTTTATTTACGTAGATGGTAATGCGTTTATGCTGCAACACCGGTTTTAATGCATTCTCTACTATTCTATAGATTATGTCATCAGACATTTCGAAAGCTTTTCCTACAATTTTCTGCGTTGCTTTCAAAGCAATTGAAGCCAATTGCTTGGTATATTCTCCGCGGACAGAAGCGATCTCCGCCTTAAACAGTTCGATATGCTTAGCCCATTCAAGGAATCCGGCCTCATACCCCTCTTGCCTACCCTTTTCCTTCATCTTTTCGCATTCTTCTGCAATTTCCTGTTTATATTGCAACGCATCCTGTTTTACTTTGTCCAGAACACCTCTTGCATCAAGCAGCTCTGTAAATTCTTTTGCAGGTACTATTTTTGTTTCCGGTGCAATAAGAATATCATCACCGTGAATGAGAGAGAAAAATTTATTTTTCACGATTCTTTCTTTCGGGTTAGGGTGTTAATGATCAATAAAACCTGCTCGGCTAAAACAGGAGTAATTGTACTTTCTTCTTCAGAAAAATACCGCAAAACGATTCTTCCTCTTCCCGTATCGAGACGGCGACTTAGGTGCCAAATAAAATCTTTATCATACCCGGCAACTGCTTTTGTCATACGCAGAATTCCGTTTCGATGAATCAATTTACATAACGTTTCAGGATCACCCGACCAATTCATTAAATCGATATCGGCAACCGGCACAAGATTTTTTAAATGTAGCAAAGAGCGTAAAAATTTCATTCTACCCGGTGAAAGGGCTTTTTCCACTAATGAAATCGTTTTTTTATCTATGATCAGTTTAAATTTATAGGCCAGATCAAAAAGTCCAAGGAAATCAAATAGCTCCGGCATTTTTTTTTTATCCGTATGCAACAACACAAAGAGAGGTTTTTCCTGAATAAAATCTAAAGGGAGCGCATCGGATGCCCCTTCAATTTTTTTATATAGACTATCCGAAAGAAATTTTTTTGAGACAGGACAAAGAGGGGCTTTCGGTACATCGACTTTCAATAAAGCGGAAACTCCCTGACGCTGCTCTAAAGGCAATGCTTTAATGAGCGAGGCGTACAGTTTTTTAGGAAAGAGCATAACGGCTTCGGCAATCCATGAATAGTGGATAGCAGCAAGTGCCTCTTCGGAATGTACAAGCAATTTTTGCAGATTACCGTGAGGAAGATGAATTTCACTAATCGATTTTGCGACATCCGCATGCAAACTTTTCCCCAGAATTTCTCGTGCTGCACCGGGATGAAAACGGTCTACAAGGATTTTTAGGAGTATTTGACTTTTGGGTTTTATTGCTTCCATGTCTTGAAATACCCGCAACTATGTTGCTTTAATTTTTTTTCGGAATTATTTTTCCCGTTCGTCTTCATCGTACACATTAAGATCTCCGGCAAAATCTGCAGATTCATCTGCTAAGGAATTTTCTTCCGATTTTTTTCTTTTTACTTTTTCGGCATCGGTCTCGGTGGAATTTTCCTCTTCCTTATTTTCTTCGGAATGGGATGCATTCGGATTCATCGATTTAAGATTAAAAAGTTCTTTTATCCCTCCGCGTTCATTTAAAAGAGGGAACGTTTTCCAACCTATCCATACGATAATGAGAATAAGTAAAAGAAGAATGATGCAGAAAGTAAAGAAAATAATTCTAAACATGGTCACGGAATCTTTTCCGACAGTGATGCCCCATACTTTTACATATTGAAGATCCTCGTCACTTTTGGATATGCCGCCGGGAGGAAGATCGGTAAATCGGGCACGATCGGGAACAAGGGTGACATTTTCATATTTGAGGCCGGAGACGCTGGAGGTCACTAAACTTTTGATTTTGGATGCCAAATGCGTATTCGGATCATCGAGAACGCCGGAATGTTTTACATAAACCGATGCTGTAATATCTTTTTTCGGTGCTGTCGGATTAAGAGGATCCTGTTCGGGAAAAGAGATCAGAACATCGGCATCGAGAACTCCGTCAATATTTCTGATGGTACCGGCGATTTGCGATGCCAATCCGGCCTGATACCGGATTTTTTCTGCCATATCGGTCGGAACAAGACCTGTATTGGAAAAAATATTGAGAAGGTTCTGACTTTTTTTCCTGGGCAATCCTGCGTTATTGAGAATAGACATTGCAGAAGTAGTTTCTTCATCCGGAACTGAAATATCCCAAAGAGTTACCTTTTGAGCTCCTCCGGTCGTGGCTTCAATACTTTTTACCTTATCGGCATTGATCCCTTTGGTGGACAGAAGAACGATAATTTCATTTGCTTCCTTTTCTTCCTGACCGTTGACAATCGTTCTTTTTTTAGCGCAACCTGTTAACAATGAAAGGAATAGGCATAACACAAAAAGAGAAGCATATCGCAAAAGAGGAATACGGCATTTTCGATGGGTAAAGGGAATCATGGATAAACCTCGCGATCCGGGGAAAAATTATAAGTTAAGCTTATGCTACCGGAAGAGGTAAAAAAGGTAAAAGTCAAAAGACGACCCGATGACATTTCCTGTCAGTCTCTTAAGATGACTATATATATTTTTTAAATTCGGATTACCGTTGCTCCGGATATTTATAAATTTCATCCGATTCCCGCTCTGCCAATATCGTGATATTTTTCATGGTGAGACCCGAAATTTTTTGCAGCAGATTTTTTTTAATCATCTCTGCATATTGTCCGTTCGGATCATCCAGCACACCTGTATGTCGGATATATACAAGGCACTCTATTTCTCCGGTCGGGTTGTTGCCCTTGATAGGACCTATAAGAATTTCGGCATCGAGAACGCCCGGTATCCGCTCTATCTCCTGCTCGAGATCTTCTGCCCGACTCGCATACGAACCGTATCTTTCCGGTTGCTCCCTCTCTCTTCGCATGAACTCTTCAAACAACCTGCTCTTTTTTCTTTTGGGGAGACCGGCTTTATCTAAAAGAGTAATCACCTCTACCGCATCGCAAAGAGGCGCATAAATATTCCAAAAAATCTCAGAATCATTTTTTTCGCGTCCGGCTAACATGTTTCTTTTGATAGCGGTAATCCCTTTACTCTGCAAAAACGAAATAATTTCTTTCGCTTCCTCTTCGGAAAGCTGTGTTTTGATGAGAATAATTTTATGTACATCGCACTCATTTTCCAAAATCTCACGGGTAGCCTGATATCCCTGAAGAGAAAGGGAACTAAAAAGAAAAATCGAAAAAAGAATAAAGAAAAATTGCATGGTAGGCGCCCGGCTGTTGATTGTATGATCACTTTCTATATTCTTTATTAACATACGATTAGATTTTTTCGCAAATCCTACCCGGGCACGGCTTTTCCAAATTTATTTTTTTGAAACTCGAAGAAGAACCTTTCAGATAGGCCGAAGGTATACGTTGCCTCCTACCTCGCCGGAGGGTTTCCGGATACACCTGATCATATTTACGTATATATTTTAGCATAACTTCGGCATGTGTATCACCTTGATCGGCGGCCCATAAAAATAGTTCTGCCGCTTTTTTATAGATTCGCTCACCCGTTTCTCCGGAATAATACATCATTCCTAAAGAAGTGCCGGCCGCTGCTAATCCGGAATTAGCTGCTTCTTGGAATAAAATTTGCGCACGTAGGTTATTTTTTATGACCCCTTTACCTAAATAATAAATCATTCCCAATTCATAAAAAGCTTCTGCTAAATTTTGAATACAGCCCTCTTTCCGAGCCGAAATGAGCCGGTCATAAATATTTTCTAAAGCAGATTCAACCTCTTCCTGTCCCTGATCGCCGGATAAGGCGTAATATTTAATCGCTTTTACATAATCCTGCCCGACACCCTCTCCGTTTTGATACATCAGTCTGAAATCGGCAATTTTTTCATAATATCTTCGAGCTTTCCGGTAACAATTTGTTGCCATGACAGCATTTTTTTCTACTTTATTCCCGTTCTCATACATATATCCTAAAATATATTGAACAGTCGGATTTTCATGCCGGGAAGCCTTTAGATATAATTCAGCCGCTTTAGCCTCATCTTTTTCTCTATATTGTCCCTCGTAATAAAATGTTCCCAACAAAAGTTTCGCCCAAGGATTATCTTTTGCAATTTGCTTTTCTATTTTGTCAATCAGTTTACTATAGTCTTTCGCTGCACGAAAACATATTTTTGCTTTCCTATAATTTTTTTTTATATTTTTATAAATCAAACCTAATTCATAAGGTCTACCGCAAAATTCTTTTTTTATCCCTTCATACAAAATTGTAGACTGCTTTTGCTCCTCCATGATGTGAAATAAACGATGTATCTTCTCCGCCCCTGCATCCTGTGAAGAAAAATGCACGGAGTAACATAAAAAATTTCGAGCTACCTGCTCCGGAGAAATTTCGTTTAATCGGGGGAAAATAGTCAGACTCATTGTCACTCCTAATCTATTAAAAGCCGGAAGTCGGGAGATTTTTCATATATTTTTTCGGCAATTTTTTTTATCCTTGCAATTTCGCGCGGTTTAAATTTAATCCCTTTTAAATTTAAAGAGTGTAATTTTGTAAAAGGAACCTTCTCTAAACACTCCGCTATTTTTTTAGCTATGATTCTCTCCTGTTGAATTTCTCTGCTTTGTATCGTACTTCTGCACTTCAAAAAAGCAAAGTTTAACACTTTTAACGAGCTTGTTTCATACTCTGCAGTATTTATGAGGGCTCTTAATATTTCTCCGAAAGATTCAGCTTCTACTTCAGTATGCGAAAAATTTAACTCAGTTAACGCGGTATTTTTTTTCAGTTTTTTTGCGAGATATAAAAGTTCATTCGGCCGGAAAGTATTCCAAGTCAACCGGACACTTTTTAAGCTTTTATTTTTTGCAAGAGCCTTGCAAAATTGTTGTGAACCCAAAAAATGCCGTTCATCTTGGATAAATTTAAGGCTGATATATTCTAATGTGCTTTTTTTAACAGCGCGGGAGAAGGATTTTATATCACAATTTTTTAATTCAAAAACCATTAACGAGAGTTTTGTTACATTAGAAGCTGATAATAAATTTAAAAAATCCTCCTGATTAATTTCCAATTCATGAAAACTTAAATTCAACTTTTTAATTGTAATCCCGGAGTTTTTAACGGAATGAGCTAAATACCCCGGTACTGCAGCAGAGCTTGATTTACTGCAAATTTTTAAGGTATTAATGGTTTTCAACTCGAATAAAAAAGAAGCTAAGCTATGATATTCCTGTAACACCGGATCGTCCGATTCTTTTTCAAAATCGCAAGTAACTTTAGTATAATTTAACTGATTTAATATTAAAGGTTTACATAAATAAGCAAATCCTTTTTGGTTGATTTTCCTGATAATAATCTCAGTGTTGTTCACCTCTATCTCATCCTTAAAATTCCCCAACCGGATCAATTGCATAATATGTTCTGAAGGAAGACTTTCGCAAATTTCCGACGATATAGATGTTCCTTTTAAATTTATTTTGAAACTTTTATTGCAGATAAAAAGTGAGCTTAAAATCTTTTGAATTTGATTATCGATCTTTTCATGACCTGACAGATCTATACTTTCAATTTTTGTGAGCCCTTCGAATAAATAATTAAAATCGGCCGAGCTTATATTCGTTTCTTTAAAAGAAAATTCACTTATTTGATTGAATTCCGAGTGTAAAAAATTTTTAAATTCTTTGATAAAACCTTCATTAAATTGGCAAAAAGTAAAAGTAAGACATTTAACATTCTTTAAACGAATGATATTTTGAAAAAATTCACTCCCGACAACAGGCGAAGAACTCATATCACAAGTAACAAGAACGGAAACATCACAAAGCTTTAACATTTCAGCGATGTGCTCTATAAATGCCGGACTCCGATTAGTCAGGACTTTATAATCTATTTCTCTTGAAGCAACGATGTGAAAAAAAGAAGAATACAAATCAATATTCCGTATTTCCGGAAAAGGATAGAGAATTTCCTCTAACGATTTATTTTTCCCGTCGGATATTTCCAATGCGTTAGGAGATTCCGGATTATTATTGAGTAATCTCATATACTCTGATCGGAAAAAATATAATGTCTTATGGATAAATAAGAAATAATCAGCAGTTATCCCGCTACTTAATTCATACATTTTTTTTATTTGACAGGGGGACATTTTTTCTAACACATATTTCATATATGCGCTGAAAAAAATCATATTTTTTCTCTCAATAATACACGACAACAAATCAACATGATCTTCAAAAGAAGCTCCGTTTAAAAAACTTACTAAAAAAGTTCCCCAACCGTCATATAAAGCTGAAATTCCATAATAAATTCCGGCAATAATGTTGCTTATCCCTTCTCTTTCTTTTATTTTCCTATTTAACAGATATCTAAACGCAATTTTAGCTATCTTAAAAGATTTGATACCCGATGAGTCATCAGTGAGTCTTATTTTCGGAAAATACGGAGTATTATTGTATTGATTTACGTACGCAATTGGATAGGATATAAAATCACATAAATTATTTAGGATACTATTCTCTTTGATAAAATTTAGATCAAATTCCCCTTCAATATCTTGGCGAAATGAAGAATTTAAACAGACAGGTAATTGCAGACACATTTTAACGGACATGTTAAACCTCTTTTAATTATATTTTAAATGTGATAGAGCACCGGAATTTTTTCCGATAAGCTTGTTAGCTTTTCTTTTAAAATAGAACAATCGATCGCATTGTTCTCCAAATTAAGTACTTTTAAGCAGGTCAATGAACCTATTTCTAAATAGTGAAGAAAATATCTCAATCCCAACATACCGATTTTATTATGGGATAAATCGAGTTCTTCCGGCTTCCCGAGAGAATCTTTTTCGAATAAAATTTTTAAAATAGAGAGAAATATTTTATCATCTATTTGGGCATTTATTAGTTCCAATTTTTTTAAGTTCACACTCTTCTCTAAAAGCTTTATAATAATTTTATTCACATACCTTTTCGGTATATTATTGAAGGATAAATTTTCCAAATGAGGATTTTCATTTATGCTGCTGCATATAAAATCACTTATCTCTTCTGAGATTTTAAAACCAAAATACACATTGCAGAGCTTTAACGATTTTAAACCGGATGTCCTCACAGAGGTGAAAAATTCCTGTACATCTTCTTTTTTATCAAACCTTAAATACGAAACACTAAGCTCCTTTAAAGCAAGGTGTCTAAGAATATTTGAAAGCATCAAAAACGGATCTTTAAACGTTTTTTCAAGTTGAAGTGAAAGGGATTCAATTTTTGGCGATACCATTAAACGATGCATTACCTTACAACTATTCTCTGAGACTCCGGAAAACACTAAATTTTTGACGCAAGAATTTTTTGCAATCAATAACGCAATAGCCTCTTCTATTTTTTGATCCATATAACAGTTACAATCGACTGTGGAAATCATTTTTTTTGTTAATTGCTCTACATGATTAAGAAAAAGCACCGGATTATTTTCAATTTTTAAAATCCCGTCTGTGCAGAACTCATGCAAAATACGTTTTTTTTCAAGTATGTTATTTTTATTGACCGGTTGAACATGTATTTTTATGCCGGGATTATACGCATAAATCTCTTGAATTTCAGACATCTCTTTATTCACCAAAAGGTTGCCTGAAAGATCTAATTCTTCAAGATGTATGAATGCCTGCATTTGATTCTGACTTTCATCTGAATCTTCCAACATATTGCTCCAACTAATATTTACCTTAGATTTATTAACAGCTCCTGTCAAAATAGGAAAACTGTTTTCATCAATCCGACAATTTTTAAAAGAAGCATTTTTTATAGTCTCATGATTAAAAAGCACCTCTCCTAATGACCTCAAACACCGGTCTGAAAATTGATTATTTTCTAAATTTAAATAAGTCACATTTTTCAAAAATTTACTGCCGGAACGTAACTGTCGACCAAAATTATGCTCGGGTTCTACATTACTGCAATAAATCTCTCCGATATTCAATCCGGAACCAAAAATACTTTTTATTACAGATTTTATATCTGCCTTATTTTGTACAAAAGAGGTGAGATCAAGTTGAATGATTCCGTTTTTTTCTTTTAAAAAAGGAGGCTCATCTACTATCGGGGATTCATATTGTTCTTTCAATTGTATTATTTCATCTGCTGCATTTAGAATATTCCAAACTCTCGGATCATTTGATAAAATTATGAGTGATTCAATTTTTTTCCGATTTGCCGAAGCAACTAATTCTTGAAATAATTGCACTACAGACGAAAAGTTTCTATCAATTGCCATTGTAAGAAATAAAAGAAAATTTCTATGTTGATTAATCGATATTTCATGCGATAAAAACAGCGCTTCTTTAACAGACTCTTTAAGACTTTCTATTTCATAAAAACTGCCCGCAAGCCAATTCAGGATAGGATCCTCATCTCTTGTACCGGAGACAATATAATGATAAGCAATTTTTTGCGTTTTTTGAATTTTATATTCATCCGAATAATCGGTTAGCTTACCCAACTCGAATCGACCCTGTACATCTGCTATTGAGGGTAAGTGAAGTTCATCAAAATATTCATCAATTTTTTTTATGAGACCGGTCAAATAAGGGCTAAGCCTCTGTATATGTTCTGTAGATATCCATGCTAACCGATTTTTTTTACCATGAGATAAGACCAGTTTGAGATTGAAAACCGGTTGTGAGAGATTAGGATCGCATTTCATAATGGTTTTCCTTTTTTAAATTCGCAAAGTTAAAAATTTATCTTATCAGTACGACAAAATTTTATTCATCATTTTTATAAAATAAATACTTTATAATCATAAAAAAATGATACGACATGTCACATACGATTCTATAAATAATTAATAATTAATTCTTTAGGTTAACAAAAATTTAAACTCGCGCAGCGTTTGGAGTGCGGTGACTCGTCACCGCTTTGCCCTCGCATCGACTTGTCGATGCGTTTTTAAAAACTTAGAGAACTAATCTTTGAACGAATTTCTGAATATCTATAAACACAAACCATA
>JABDBB010000004.1 GCA_013288845.1 Chlamydiota bacterium
ACCAAACATAGAATTTAATATAGCGAAACAGAAGGCAAAAGACGATGTTTTTTTCTCACCTGAAGCTCATAAAATTAAGTTTCAAGACGATATTTCAGATCAGACGTTTCCGGTAAGCCATATTGAAACTCCTCCCGCCTTAGAATTTTTTAATTCGATTCCGGTAAAGGATATGCCGAATTATTTGCATGAAAAACTAAAAGAGATTCAACAACTTTCCGACGCAAATGAAATTGTGAAAGCGATAGTTGAGTTGACACGAAGTCTTCCTATACCGACGCATAAAAGTGATGATTATTGGGATAAAATTGACACTACTGAAATTCCTGCTCTCCTAAAACTATTGGAAAATTTATCAAAATTAACGTTTAGCCCTAATTCCGATAAGACTACCTATGGTGAAAAGCACACAAAAGTTGTTGTAGCCATGCATACTCTTCTTGCTGTGGGAGACAAGCTTATCAGGTTAGAAGACAGCAATCTTCTGAAACCTGAGGAGAAACCGAATTACTATGCGTTACAAGCTTTATTTTTTTATGGAAATGCCTTTGTAGCCATGTTTGATCACAAACGCGTAGTAGAGCTTCTGAAATATTTTGATCCGGCTTTTGATTCTTCCGAAATAAAACCGGACTTTCCTAATTTGCAAAATAAAAATTATATTTTTGAGCTTTACGAAGATACTTATTTTAATAAGCAAAACTTGTTATTGAAACCGGTGAAGCGAACGTCGGGAACAGTGAAGCTAATGAAGCGATTGCTTAAAAATAACTCGGAAATCCAAGAGGCAATGAAAAAAATAGGACTTGATAAAGAGCTTCTTTCGATACAAATTGCCTCTATGATGGGAAAGAATAATGCTTCCAATGATAGGAAAGTTAAAAACATAGACAAACAAATTTTAGCCTATGTGGAAGAGCTACATAAAATCCCTCAGAATGATCCGGCTTTTCAAGAACTGCTGACCCCGGAAATTCAAGAATTAAGAAAAAGAATAACGAAACTCTTAAAGATAGATGAAACAATTCCTCTGCCGTCTTCTTTAGAATGCCTTCGTCAGCTTACCTTTGCTGCACAACTGAATGCATTTTACGGAACTTCCCACCCGGTCCCCTCTCATATTCAGTCCGAGTTTAATTTATATAGTGAAATTTCGAAGCTTGAAGTTCCAAAGTTCTCATCGCAATTTTGTATAAAAATGAAATATAATGGATTTAGTGGGGGTGAAAATTTCGAAGCTTATATACGTAAGGCGACCTCTCGTTCGCATAAACCGGGAATAGGATTTTTACTTTCTAATTATCATCAAAATGTATCCAACTTACGGAGTGAAGAGGGCGTTAGAGAAGAGGAGCTTACTTCCTGTAATCCCCAAGATGAAGTGATCAGAACTATCTCTCATGTAATCAATTTGCCTGATCACTACTTGGATAATTTGAATGTGCAAAAAAAAGTGTTTTTCCGAATGCTTAAACCGGCAAGAATCTATCTTCAAATTTCCAAAGAACCGGAATCTATTTTTAAAGTATTTAATGTAGTTACAAATGCTATTGAAAAAGCAAAAAACAAGAAAAATTATCAACATTCTCTGTTTTTCTATTGTCTGCTTGAGGAATACCAAAAGCATATAAATTTCTATTTAGAAAAATATCCTCTCATGTTTTCGGTTGAAGTTGCCCGGAAAATTCAAAATCTTCCGAATTATCGGAAACTTAGAGAAGATCTGAATACGCCTAAAATATCTTCTCAGCTTCGTGATTATATGTTAAAACTTCCGCTTATATATGATGTTTCGGAAAATATTTCTATCGAAGAAAAATCTATCGATATTCTGGCATGCGAAATGCACACCATTTCAAGGTCCGAAAAAAATTATAACACTTATGATTTAGTGCAAGAGCACCGATCGATGATAGCTCCGCGCTTGATAAAAGAGGATGCTTTTCAAAAAACTGTGTTGAACGGTATTGCAAAAGCATTAACCGGAGAAAATTTTGAAGGTACATGGACATGTTTATCAACAAAAGATGCTCAAGATTCCTTACAAACATTGATTTTTTCTACCGACCAAAACGGTGTTAAGTACGAAATAGATTATCTAAAGATGACACTCTCCGTTAACGGAAAGATCCTTGTCAATACCGGAAATGATAATCCGGCCGAGAATCCTGAGTTTAAAACCCTTTTTAAACAGATCACAAGCATAGAACCGATTCAGGGTGATAATTGTTATCTTGCAGTAAAAGATGCCAAGGGAGAGGCAAAAGTAAGGATAAATAAAACAGGGAAAATTGTATCTGTAGAAAAAGACTTCAATTCCGAGACTTATCGGATGGTTGTAAATGACGACAAAGCTAAAGCTCGACTTATGAAGCAGTTACCTTTTACACCGGAAAAAAATCAAAAGTTTGATTTCTGGTTTTCAAAAAAACCGACTCCCCATTTCTTTTTGGAAAATCAGGTGAATCAAAAAAAATATTATGTGCATTTAGATCAAAATTTCAATTCCTACAAAGTTCTGAAGGTAAGTGAAGATATTGAGGGTAAAAAAATATTTATTTCTCCTCCTGTAAATGGGTTAAAAAATCATTCCGTTTACACAATTTTACAATCTTTTGAAGATTTACCGGCAATAGAGTTTTATGTAGATGAAAAATCTCCTGAAGTATTGGCCGGAATGAATCTGCCCCGTTTGGGAATGCATTTCAGCATACAAACACAGGAAGGTCAGCATCGAGCTTTCTGTCGGGAATTACCGGGATTTTATCTATCTGATAATCAAAATGAAACCTTTCCGGGAAAGAGTAATGATTCTCTTATTCTGACGAATGCAGCCGGTGAAAAAAAAGTGATCACTCCTAATGTGGCGAGCGTTGAAAAATATTATACTTTCGATGTCGTTAACAAATATGGAAAAGATATTTTGCATCCATGCTCTCCCGGGGATGCTTTGGTTTTAATTAAAGAGATGTTTGATCGTGGAAATTATGGATCGGCTGAAAAAAACTTAAAGCATCTTCGATCTTTTGAACGATATACTGCGAGTCAAAAAAAGATCTTTTCGGACCTTATCAATTGCGAGATAACAGATCCTGCCGCTGTTTCTATCAAACTAAAGCTGTATTTAATTTTAATGGAAGCGGAGTTAAAATTTGACTCTTCGAGCGAAGAGGAAAGAGTACAGAAGCCTACGCATTGGTCATACTCTTATCGTTCAACGAAAGAAAAAATAATTGAAAAATTTAAACCGATAGTGATGAATGTTCCGGGTTTACTCTCTTCTCTCACTGAAGATCTTTGCAACTTATTGAATGATAAGCAGCAACAAACCGGAGCCCAACTTTATAATTTTTATTTAAAGAATATGAAGGAAAATCGAAGTTTTCTTACTCCGGAAGAGGAGAGAACTCTTTTAAATTCTTTCTATGTGCACAATAACTTTATTTATCCGATCTTTGCTCAACGATTAAGAGAATTGAACGGATCCTTTTCCCCTAAAATCGAGACGATTTCCCGGTCAACCGATGTGAAAACAGATCCTCTTATTGCGGGTGATTTAAGGTGTCTATGTCTGCCGGCTTCTGATAAAATGCCGCCTTTAGAGAATATCATGAAGGCATTTGAAGAAAATCCTCGGGAGTTTAGCATAGATCAATTTGCTCAATTGTATCATGCCGGACGAACGGGAAATAAAGAGTTCAGGAAAAAACTGGTCGATAAAATGCTGCTGACTAATATAGGAAATCCTGCTAAAAAAGAATTTATTATTCGTCTATGTAAAACTCCAAAAAAATATCCGACTTTAAAACAGCTTAGTCGATATGAAAAATTTGTCCCTCCGACTCCTAAAAAACCTTTAGAGGATTGGCGATTGCGTAATTTAGAATGGGCCTTTGAGAGAAAAAAAACGGCTCTTTTAAATAAATTAGGAGGAATAGGCATCTCAAAAAACATATATGCAATGTTCAAAAAATTAGTCAGAATATTGAAAAATATCATTAAAGCATGCTTGTTTACCCGTTCTTCCTCAATGAAATTAATGAAACGTCTCGAACCGATGATCGTCAAAATCATTCAGCCTGCAGATTTAAAAAATCCTCTGAAAATCCCTACCGAAATCGGAGAAGCGGATAGTAGTTGGGATGAATTTTTCAAACAATTAACCGCAAAAGAGTATTTTACAGTAAATGAAATACCGGTGCCGGAATCGGAAAAGAGTACTCCTAAAAAAACCGAGACGATCAATCTTAATGATACGGTAGGTGTGGTTGAGCAATTTCATAAACCTGCTGCTCCGTCAGGAAAAAAGTATACCTTCCATATGGATAAACACGATACATTCATCGCTCAGATAGAAAAACACTTAAATGAACGTGTACCGGAGCATGCTTCAGGACCGGATTTTGCTAAGCTCGACCTTTTCCAAAAAATTGATCAATTGGTCGAATTCAGAAGAGAAAAAATCATGGAGTCAGTCCGTGTCTTCAATCAAAAATTTTCTTTTCCGGATAGACTGAAAGTTTTGGGAAAAGTAGAAAAACTTCCTGATCCGGATGAACTGACCGCTCTTTTTGAAATGGGGTCAAAATCGGCCTATTCAAAAAGATTTAAGAATATAAGCGAGGAAGAGTGTATAAAATTAGATAAGGAAATCGGTTTATATGCCATAGAAATCACCCGCTGCGCACAGTTAAAACAAGCTCTTTTATGTTTATCCGATTTTAATCAAAAGGATCCGGATTCGGACATCCTTTCCGAACGCTTAGCTGAACAATTAGAAATTCGACGTACTCATTTGAAAGAAGAGCCGGGTAAAGAAAAACCGAATATTGCCAATACACGCAGTTACCTCCGTTATGAGATGAAACAAAAAATGCTGTTGCGTCCTCTACAGGTAGAAGTATTGAATCAGGTTCTTAAAAAAGGTGATAGATTACAACTATTACAGATACTTGGAACAGGATCGGGAAAAACAGCAGTTCTTTCTCCGATGCAACAATGGCTTCGTCGTAGATTGACAAATCGGTTGCTGTTGAATGTGTGGCCAAGTCAACATTATGGTGATAATAGAAAATTGCTTCGTAAAGAGGTTATGATAGGATTTAATCAACGCTCTGATGTTATAGAATTTAAAAGAGAGACAGAGCTTAGTCTTACTTTCCTTACATTTTTCTATGCGGAATTAAAAAAATCCATAGCGGAAAAAAGACAGATCAATACAACTCCTGAAACTCTTCAAAATCTGGAATTGAAATTTCAGGAAATTCTTTATAATACCCAAACGGGAGACGAAGAGTATCCACCGACAACTATCGAATTGATGCAAAAAATTCTCTATCTGTTTACACAGGCAGAATTGCATATTGATGAAGGGCATGAAAGTTTATCGCCTAAACGGGAAGTAAACTATACTTTAGGTTTAGCGAATCCTGAGCCTAAAAATCGTATTGCAGTCATTTCTAAGCTATATGAATATCTTTCAGAACAGCCTCTAAAAAATATTGTGAAAATCAATACAAACGAACAAAATTTTCTTACTCCTGAAATATATAAAAAAGAAGTATTGCCTGCATTAAGGGACAAATTTAGAGTCGAATGGGGAATTGATGACTCTAAAAAAGCAGATTTTGAAGCCTATGTCAGCATTGAAAATCAAGAGAAGCCTAAATGGTTTGCTTCCCATCCGAAAAAGCAGGAAATTGCTTTATTAAGGGGCGAACTTCTATTCATTTTGCCCGAAACACTCTGTAAGACAACATCTGTTCATTATGGATTAAGTAAAAAAGTTGAAAAATTGAATTTGGATGCTGACATCTCGGTTGCAGGACCGAGAAATGACAGGATCAAAGATTCCGATAAAATTCCTGAATATGCAAAACCTTATAATGCGAATGATTCCTGTGTAGAAAGTGCTGAATATGATAATAGTGCCGAAGTATTGAATAAAACATATCAAACATATCTTCATAAAAGACTTTCAAAAGGGCAACAGAAGAGGCTGTTAAAATATATGACCGAAAAGATGAAGGATATCTTAGAAAACTTACCGGCCGGAGCGTCTCTTACAGAAACTCCGCTCGATATCTTTTTTAAGAAAAACTTTCCGCAAGAACTTTCTAAAGAAGGAATTTTTGGTGTCGACAGTAAAGAATACGAACGGTCTTTTGACCTGATTAATAAATCTGATGCTATCATCAATTACTATGTTACACATATTGTCGCTCCTACAATACTAAAATATCCGAAAAAAATTGTCAGCGATCCGCAAAATTTACGCAGCCTCGCTAAAGATGTTTCTATCATGACCGCTACTCCGGGCGATTCGAATATTTACGGATTAACCGGATCTTCTAAAGAGACAATTCTCGACAAAGCAAATGAAGAAGAGGTCATCAATATGTTGAGAAAGAAATGTACGCCTGACAAATTTTCAGTGGTCCCTACAGAAAATGCTTTGGAAATATTAGAGAAAATTTTAAATGAAAAGAATTCTAAGAGTCGTATGATCATTGATATAGGCTCTTTATTTAAAGGGTTGACTAATGAACAAATTGCCCGAAAAATTCTGGAAAAAACCGATGAAGAAATAAAAGGAGTGGCTTTTTACAAGTCTTTTGAAGAAGGTGACCGACTCATGATGTTAGAAAGAAACGGAATGAGAATCATCCCCTTTTCAGAAAGTTTGTTGAAGCCTGAAGAGAGATTTTCCTATTGCGATAACAAACATATGTTCGGATCAGATATTCGACAAATGCCGGATGCAGAAGGAATATGTACTTACGGAATTCATACCCATCGTGATGATGTGTTACAAGGGGTAGGAAGATTAAGAGAGTTTCTTAAAAAACAAACAGTATTTTGGGTGTCAACTCAGAAAACTATGGAATTGATCGATCCTGATTATGCTAAGAAAGACAATTATTATGATGTGATCAGAGTGCATGCGCAAAAGGTTTGGGAAAAAGGAAACGAAGATCTTCTATACAGATCCTATAAACAGAAGATGCGGAATGAAATCAGATCGGTTTGCCTAAAAAAACTCATTTCATGCAATTTAAAAAAAGTAGTAAAATTATTTACAAAATTCGAAAAAATTTTTGTCGTTGAAGATAAGTCAGATCCTTTATCCTTATATGGCGGAAAACAGGAGATCATTACCGGAGTAAAGTCTTTGGAAAACTATAGACTGAAGATGTTATCCCTCTTAAAATCGGTAAAGGGTGGTCTTTCAAGAAAAGAATACAAAGAAATTGAAAGGAAATTAACAGGCTATAAAACAGAAATTGTGAAGTCCGCGAATAAATTGCCGAAAGAAATTAAAGAGTTTAACGGAGAAACCGGCAAAGAATGCGAAATCCAACTACAAGTAGAAACAGAAACGCAAACAGAAACGGAAGCGATTAACAATAATCCTCTGTGTAATTCCCGTTATAGGAGAGAACCTGATCTTTGGCCTAAAGATTTAGATATCTATAAAAAAGGAAATTGGAAGCCCACCTCTGTGGAAGGAACTCTCAGAAAAGTATCCCGTACCTGGTTTGATATCGGAGCCAATTTTTTCCGACTATTTTTTATACCTTGGCAATGGTCGTCTAAAATAAAGACTCTAGTCAAAACAGTGGGATTAGCCGAAAATACGAAAGTAAAAGTATTAGCCCGTCTGGTTGAATTCTTTATTAAAGGGGTCAACGTACTGGGTTATATTCAAATAGGACTCCCCGTTCATTTAGTATTAGGAGTAGGGATGGTTGTGGAAGATCTAACCCGCTCTTTATTCTCTATTAATCCAAGAAAGAGAGAAGGTATTCGCATAAGCAGACGCGGTGCTGCGAGAGGAAAAAAATACGCTAAAACTAAAGTGGCCTTATTCCAAATGCATGACATTTTATGGAGTCATGAAAACAAAGAAATTGCCAATGCGCATACCTTTTTTAAGGATACTTTAGCATATAATATTCTTTTTACGAATAATTTTGTCACTAAAATTCCGGCAGGTAAAAAAGGCGGACACAATGTAAGTGCTTTGGGTACGGAACAAAAACCGATACATCAATTTTTGGTTGTGGAAGACATGATTAAAGGAAAAAAACACTATACTATTCTTGTCGGAGATCAATCTACTGATGCAAAATTCTTTAGAAAACGTCTGGGTCACGATAAAAAAGCTACTGATGATCAAGCCGCAGCTAAGAGATCTACAAAGATTTTTCTGTACGATTTAAATTTAGGGATTGTAAAACAAGGAAAAAATTCTGTAACTGAATCCGAAGAAAAAGCATTACAAAATGATCCGGTATTCAACGAGATATTGGTGAAATTAAAATTATATAATGCAGATACTGCATATACTGAAGAACAAGAAAAAATACTGCGCAATATGGTTAAAACCGATAAAGATCGCACTGTAATGAAGAAATTTTTGAAACATGCGTTTGTATCACATTCTACGAAAGAAATGAAGTACCCTTTATCTACTTTATGTAAAATAGTAAATCCGATAAAAATCGTTCAGACGAAAGGCCGGAAAAAAGGTACACGTACAGCCCGAGCTGCATAGCGGTAAAGAGTGCGTAAACGACTAATTATTAATTGGTTGAGTTAACGAAATTTTAATTCGTGCAGCGTTTGGAGTGCGGGTGACTTGTCACCGCTTTGCCCTCGCATCGACTTGTCAATGCGTTTTTAAAAACTTAGAGAACTAATCTTTGAACGAATTTCTGAATATCTTTAAACGCAAAACATAGCTTAAACCGCCTCTACAAGTCGAGTCGAGCGCAAAGCGGTGACGAGTCACCGCAGTCCAAACGCTGCGCGACTTAAAGTCTTCGTAACTCAGACTTTATTGATTGTAGAGATGATCGTATTCGTTTAGATAAAAATTTTGCTCTTCCGGATCAATGACCCAAGCATTCAAAAGAATTTGATGAAGAAGCGCCCTGTTGTCTTCTATATAATCATTCGGACCGTAAACGCCTCCGGGTGAAAGCAATAGTTCATTTAATTTTTCCAAAACCGCTGAGCGAAGACGATTTTGATATTGAATCAACAATCCTGAATCCGGAATATTTTCCAACCGAAGGAATCGTGAAGACTCTTCCGTTATCTGATGCAAATCCTCAAAATTTTCGGAAACGAGAATATGATCTAACATCGTTGTAAAATCCGCCTCATCTATTTGCTCTTGTATTTTGCCTTCCGATACCTGTTTCAGATGTGAAAGAGCCAGCTCTTTCAATCCGACAGCCTGCACATACTCCTCAAATTCCGCCATGGGAATATAATCATATTCACGATAGAGCTCTTTTAGCTGCGAGATCGTATCCATATCGGTTTCTTGGAGAAGTTCGGCATAATCAGTAAACAGAGCATCAAATTCTTCAAAAAAATCAGCCGAAGGATCTACATTATTTTTTTGCAGTAACCGAATTAATTTTTTTGAAGCGAGGTCCAACAGATCTTGTCTGTGTTCTGAAATGGCTGACAACTTTTTAAAGAGAACGCTCTCTTCATCTACCTCAGTTCTGAAGTTTTTGGAGGCAGATTTATATTCCTCTTTAGGAGACATATAATCGGAGGCACTTCCCGAAGCAATTAAGGGTTGGTAATATCCGATTTCAGGATCGGATAATAAATTTTGAGAAGACCCGTTTTTAGCTACTGCAGCCGGTCCTTCAGAGTCTAAAATCAGATGAGAACCTTTTATATGGCCTGATTGATCAAAATGTATATAGGCAATATGAAATTTTTGTTCGGGAACAATGGCAGCCAGGGCTTTTTGCGCTCTAAGGGCGGTTTTCATGCCGCGCGAAGTATACAGAACTGCATCGGGCAGCATAGAAACCGTGTTGATTTCGTCGATAAATTTTTTAATTTCAGGATTTCCCGCCGGGCGATTGATAAGATCGATGGCTTGAGCCATGATATTTTCCCCGACTTGTGAATATCTTTGTGCATTATAGACGTAATTTTCTGCATCTCTATTGAGAAGTCCCAATTGTTTCGGCACTTCGAATCCGCTTTGGATATTGGCATCTGCAAGAGATTTTAACGGAATAACAGATTGATTTTTTATGGCATCAAAAATTTCGCGTCCGTGATCTCCGCTGAGGCTATTCGGATTGACCAGCAGACGATTGAGAGGTTTTAAATCGCTTACAGGATGTAATTGCATTGATTTAGAATCGATGACAATAGCTTTTTGCGGAGAAATCCATTGCATCAGGCTGGCTTCGGGTTGGGCAATGACAATAAATCTCGAGATATCCCGATTGGTATAAATTCTCAACAGATATTTACCGCCGTTAAGTCTTCCGTTATTGTCAACGGTGGCCATTGGGTAGTGGTGCGGGGAAAGGACGGAGTAGATGCTGTTTTTCAGAAAATGCGGATCGGTCCAATTTTGCTGTTGCGGGTGAATGTTATTGATATGTGCATAAGTCAATGCGAGAGCAATGTCGGAAACGGCCCCGGCTGTTTGGATTTCTTCCCGATGATTTTTTTCTTCCAGTCTTGTATAGACCCCTTTGGAAACAATTAATAGGGTGGAAGCAGAGATGATAAAGACTCCGAGCCAAATTTTCCATTTACCGGAAGTTGGGGGGAGCGGAGGGGGAAACAGAAGCGAGGATTCCCGGTCTTCTATACCGGTTTCTTCGGAATCCGATCCGGAGAAATTAAAAATTTCTTCATTGTAAGAATTTGTGATGCCGATGATTTCTTTATATTCCGGTTCATCGGAATGTTCCGGGTTATTTTCTGTCGGAGCGTGTAATTCCGTGTTATCAGGAGCAATATTTATCGGATTTCTATCGGCATTTTCCACTCTTTTTATTAAAGCGTCGATATCGATTTCATCTTCGTCTTCATCTTCAATTTCCGGTTCATCATCTTCAAGCTCTTCTTCCTGAGTTTCCTCTTCAAAATCCTTTTCCGGAATGCGTTGTAGAGTAGATATAGGCGAAGGAGAGAGCTCTTGGGAAGGTCCGGAAGAGACAAAAGAAAAAGAGGTAAATTCAGGAATAATATTTTTTTTATTTTCCGTAGCATATACCGGAGAATTTATCCGATTTTCTATACGATCGGCAAATTGTTCATTGCGAAGAGAGACGGTCGGTTCTTTATATAATTTTTCTTCATGCAATTTTTCTGCGGGAGGATTTTGTATTTCATTTTTTGATTCACGAATAGTTTCAAAACGAATCGGGGTCGTCCCGATTTTGATGATATCGCCGTGTTCTATCGTTCTTTTACCGAAGGGAGCTTCATTGATCGTTGTAAAAGGATCGTTTGCGACATTCACTACAAAATAGCTGCCGTTTCGTCTGCAGATTTTTAAATGTATGGCTTGGAGAGGTTCTGCCGGAATATTTACATCGGACTTGCCCGTACGGGAGGATCCTATGATGATTTCATCTTTATCAAAAGAGTAATTCTCCCCGGACTTGTCAGGGTTTATCGTCAATCTGATCATATATCGCTCCGTCCTTGCTAATTCCCAAGGAAAACTCCTCTTTGCACTTCTAGCATATTATAGAAAGTCGGTCAATAAAAAGGATTCAAAATTTAAATAAATGTAATTACGGTAGGGGCAGGTCATGCCGATTTTTGAAAAGAGAAAATTTCTTTCCTATATAGATGCTCATTTGCTAAAATCTACTCGATTGCTATCCTGTAAAATAAATTTTTTTTTTAGGATGTCGATTTTTAAGAGACAAATTATACGGAGCCGATGAATGACAGCGATTTTCGACCTTTTCAAACCGGACCCCTTTAAGCCGGAAATTCAGGATAAAGAAAAAGTCGATACATTATATAAATATTGGAGAATTCGAATTTTCTACTCCATGTTTATCGGATATGCCCTTTATTATTTCACAAGAAAAAGTTTTACGTTTGCGATGCCGGGCCTTATTGAGGAGTTGGGATTTACTAAAGGAGAGCTCGGATTTTTGGGAACCGTCCTTTCCTTGACCTACGGATTGAGTAAGTTCATCAGCGGGATCATTTCCGATCGGTCCAATCCCCGTTATTTCATGGCCATCGGTCTGATGCTCACCGGTGTTTTCAATATATGTTTCGGGCTCTCTTCCTCATTATGGATGTTTACCCTTTTTTGGGCTCTTAACGGTTGGTTTCAGGGATTCGGCTGGCCTCCTTGTGCCCGATTTTTAACCCATTGGTATTCCCATTCCGAAAGAGGATCCTGGTGGTCTTCCTGGAATGCCGGGCATAATTTAGGGGCTTTTTTAGTCCCGTGGATTGTCGGATTTGCGTTACATTACTGGGGATGGCGACAAGCCATGTTTCTTCCCGGGGGAATTTGTCTGTTAGGCGGATTGTTTTTGATCAATCGACTGAGAGATACACCGCAGTCTCTCGGATTGCCTCCCGTGGAAAAATACCGGAATGACTATCCGGCGAACGACACGGATAATTTTAGTGAAACAGAATTGACGGCCCGTGAAATTCTTGTCGATTATGTATTGAAAAACCGTTATATTTGGTTGCTTGGCGTGGCTTATTTTTTTATTTATTTTGTTCGCATCGGAGTGGGAGATTGGACAGCTCTCTTTTTGATAGAAAGTAAAGGATATAATTATATAGTGGCCAACGGGACTGTATCTCTTTTTGAAATAGGGGGATTTTTGGGAAGCCTGACAGCCGGTTGGTCTTCGGATTATGTATTTAAAGCAAAAAGAGGTCCTGTAAATGTTTTGTTTGCGATAGGGATTTTCTGCTCTATTACGGCATTTGTGTTTCTTCCGAAAGATTATTTTTTTCTTGATTCCTGTATGCTATTTTTAATGGGATTTTTTATTTTCGGTCCGCAAATGTTAATAGGGGTGGCAGCTGCCGAGTTGTCCCATAAGAAAGCAGGGGCAACTTCAACAGGATTTATAGGTTGGATGGCTTATTTAGGTGCGGCGGTGGCCGGATATCCTTTAGGAAAAGTAACTCAGGAATATGGCTGGAACGGGTTTTTCTGGTGTCTTGCTTTTTGTAGCATTATAGCGGTTCTTTTTCTTATTCCCCTTTGGAATACTGTTGAAGGTCCTGTTGTCGTCCCCCGAAAGAAATAATTTCCAAAAAAGAGGGTTTTATGGAAAAGAAAAAAGCAGTTTGGATTCCTTTACGAGCTCATTCACAGTACTCTATCCTGGATGCCTCTGCCTCTATCAATGCGATAGCAGATGCCGCTGCAGAATTTGAGATGTCTGCCGTAGCGTTGACCGATCACGGCAATTTATTCGGAGCGGTAGATTTTTATAAAGCCTGTAAGTATAAGAACGTGAAGCCCATTATCGGTTGCGATATGTATGTAGCTCCCGGATCCAGATCGGATAAAAAACGGGAAGGGAAAAATCGGGTAGCCTATTCCGCCGCCCTCCTCGCAGCAAATAATGAAGGGTACCAAAATTTATGCAAATTATCCTCTATAGGATATATAGAAGGATTTTATTATTTTCCCCGGATAGATTTTGAAGTGCTGGAAACACATCGAAACGGACTGATCTGTTTAGACGGAGGTCTTTCGGGACGTGTCGCACATGAAATTTTATCAGGAACAGAAGAATCCCTTAAAGAGCACATCACAAGATATCGCGATCTTTTCGGAGACAATTATTATTTCGATATACAGCGCCATCCTATGAGTGAAGATCTGCTTCATGAAGACGGCATGTACAAAGAATCATGGCTCATACAACAATACAGAGAATTTATATCGAATCAGGAAATTGTCAATAAAAAACTCATTGAACTGTCAAAAGAATATGGCATTCCTCTCGTCGCTACAAACGATTCTCACTATATGAAAAGAGATGATTGGCGTCCCCACGAAGTTCTTTTGAATGTGCAATCGGGAGAGCCTGTCGAAATTCCTGAAAAAGATTCTCAAGGCAATATAAAATTCCGTGTGCCGAACCCAAAAAGAAAGGTGTATCCGTCTCACGAATTCTATTTCAAAAATGCAGAAGAAATGGCCGCTCTCTTCTCCGATATTCCCGAAGCTGTCAGCAACTCTGTACTCATCGCCGAAAAATGCAATGTAGAAATCGATTTTGTCAATAAACACTATCCTATATTTATTCCCCCTTCCCTAGAAAATAAAGAATTTACCGATGCCGACAGAGCGATAGAAACAGAAATTTATTTGCGCTCTCTCTGCGAAAAAGGAATTCCTCTACGATATACAGCCGAAAGACTCGAAAAAATTAAAGAGGTTTTTCCGGATAAAGATCCGATGCAAATCATCAGAGATCGCCTGGATTATGAAATGAGCATCATCGCTCCGAAAGGAATGTGCGACTACCTTCTTATCGTGTGGGATTTTATTCATTGGGCCAAGACAAAAAATATTCCGGTAGGACCGGGTCGCGGATCAGGAGCGGGGTCTATCGTCCTTTATCTGATAGGGATTACCGATATTGAACCCCTCCGATTTCACCTGTTTTTTGAGCGATTCATCAATCCTGAACGTATCTCTTATCCCGATATTGACGTCGACATTTGCATGGCCGGCAGAGGGGATGTCATCAATTACACTCTCAATAAATACGGAAAAGAAAACGTAGCCCAAATCATTACCTTCGGTACGATGAAAGCCAAAATGGCCATCAAAGATGTCGGACGTACATTAAGTGTTCCCCTCAGTAAAGTAAACGAGATCGCGAAAGCGGTTCCCGATGATTTAGGCATTACAATCGAAAAAGCTCTGGAAAAAGATCCGGATCTGAAAAAGATGTACGAAACCGATGAAGAGGCAGCCCGAGTTATTGACATTGCCAAAATTTTAGAGGGATCCATTCGAAATACGGGAATTCATGCCGCAGGGATTATCATAAGCGGAGAACCTTTAACGGAATTTATTCCGATTTGTAATGCAAAAGATTCGGAAATGCCGGTCACCCAATTTTCCATGAAACCTCTTGAACTGGTCGGGATGTTAAAGGTGGACTTTCTCGGATTAAAAACTTTGACTGCCATTCGTATTTGTGCCGATGCGATTCAAGAAAACTATGGGACAGAAATCGATTGGGTAAATTTACCTCTGGACGATAAACGGACTTTTGAATTGCTAAACAGAGGAAAAACGTCAGGGATTTTCCAGTTGGAATCCCCGGGTATGCAGGACCTTGCAAAACAATTACATCTCGATCGTTTTGAAGAAATCATTGCGGTAACAGCTCTGTATCGTCCGGGTCCTATGGATATGATTCCGTCCTTTATCAACAGAAAGCACAAAAGAGAGCCTATTGAATACGATCATCCTTTGATGAAAGATATTTTGTCTGAAACATACGGCATCATGGTCTATCAGGAACAGGTGATGCAGATCTCGCAAACTCTTGCTCTGTATTCTTTGGGAGAAGGGGATGTTTTACGGCGTGCTATGGGAAAAAAAGACCATAAGCAGATGCTGGAGCAAAGAGAAAAATTTGTCAGCGGCTGCATGAAAAACGGAATACAGGAAGATACCGCCGTTATCATATTTGATAAAATGGAAAAATTTGCTTCTTACGGATTCAATAAATCCCACGCAGCAGCCTATGGATATGTCTCTTATGTTACTGCTTTTTTCAAAGCGAATTATCCGAAAGATTGGATGGCTGCTTTACTGACTTGCGATAGTGATGATATTGCCAAGGTGGCTAAATATATTATGGAATGCCAGGCTATGGATATTCCGGTTCTGTCGCCGGATATCAATGAGGCAGGGGAAACTTTTGTCGCAACGCAGGACGGTATTCGTTTTGCCATGTCCGGAATAAAAGGGGTCGGAACAGGCGTTGTGGAAGCCATTATCAAAGAAAGACGAAATAAAGGGCATTTCACAAGTCTATATAATTTTATCAAACGTATAGACAAGAAAATTGTAGGAAAAAAAGTCATCGAAAATTTAGTGTACGCAGGATGTTTTGAATTCACGGGATGGACCCGCGATCAACTTCGTGAAAGTATCGAAATAATGTATGACGCCGCCCTGAAAGAACAAAAAGAAGAGGCTTCCGGAGTGATGACTCTGTTCTCTTTATTGGGAGAAACCGAAGAAAAACGATTTATTGATCCTCCTGCAGTAAAAATTCAGGTTTCTTCAAGAGAACTTCTTTTAAAAGAAAAAGAACTTTTAGGATTCTTCCTGACAGGGCATCCTATGGATGCGTATAGAAATATTTTACTGCGTCTTTCCTGCGTTCCGCTTGGAAAAATAGCGGAAATGGATCATGATTCGGTATTCCGAACCGCAGTGATTGTCGAATCGGTACAGGTGCGTATTTCCCAACGAACGCAAAAGAAATTTGCTATCTTAGTTGTCAGCGACGGTATCGCCAGATACGAATTGCCTGTTTGGGCGGAACTGTATAACGAGAAAAATCATCTTCTCCTCGAAAACCAACTTTTGTATGCAGTCATTCATCTGGAAAATACCGACGGATCTATCAAACTGAACTGCAAATGGATAGAAGATCTGACCTGCGCCAACGAAGAGATGATTATAAACTGCGATCAGGCTTTCGATAAAGCAAAACATGCAGTAGCCAGGTCTGCAAAAATCAAAGCGAATGAATCCAAAAATAAACCGGGTGAAGCTACAAAAGAGGTGAAAAAAATGCCGGAGAATCCGATGTTTTCCATAAAATTGGATGCCAACAAAGTTCGCTTAAGCGAAATCATCAAAATCAAAGAAATCCTTTCCGAACACAAAGGGCAAATCCCTTGTATTCTTGAATTTCTTGTGGATCAACATCCTGTTGCTCTTGTCCATCTCGAAAGTGCGGCCGGTGTTATGCTAAATGACTCTTTGCGATCAGAATTAAAAAACATTTCTTCTGTCATAAGTACTTGATAATGAGACTATTATATAAGAAATAATTGAACTCGTACAGCGTTTGGAGTGCGGTGACTTGTCACCGCTTTGCCCTCGCATCGACTTGTCGATGCGTTTTCTTAAATACTTCGTGAATATTGATTAAATAAGACACAAAAAAAATCATAAAACCGCATCGACAAGTCGATGCGAGGGCAAAGCGGTGACAAGTCACCGCACTCCAAACGCTGCGCGAATTGAAATTTTCTTCACCCAACCAATTTATAAATAGATGTTTACGCTTAACTGAACACCATTGGTCTCCCCGGGCTTTTATGTATAGATGCTTCGCACCTTATAGTTGGTGCTGATTTACTCTTTCGGTAAAAAACTTATAACTATAGTGACTTTTTTTTCCTGATCGATTATAGTGGCTGTTAATAATGAGGTAACGTTATGAAAAAAATATTTACACTTGTGCTCTTTTTTTCTTTATGTTCCGTATCCCGACTTCCGGGAGAGGTTGTATTTAGAAACTCGGGAATCATCACCTCCAAAGAAGCCGGTATCCGGACACCGCAAGAACATTATTACACCGCTTCTAAAGCGATGGAATGTTCCAATTGGAGAATTGCGGAAAAAAATTTTTCTATCATTACCAAATATTTTCCAAAGTCGGAATATGCTCCGGAATCTCATTTTTATGCCGGTGTCTGCCTCTACGAATTGAAAGAATTTGAACTGGCAAACAAAAATTTCAATAATTATATGAAAGAAAAAAATAGTCCGAAATTCTTCGAAGAAGCTCTTCAATATAAATTTTGTATAGCAGAACAGTTTCGTGCGGGAGTAAAGCGTCGTCCGTTCGGAACACGTGAATTTTTTAAATTTCTTTCCGGAGAAAGAATCTCATTAAACGTCTACGACGAAGTAATCGCAGCCCTTCCGGGTCACGATCTCGCTGCCCGCTCTCTTTTTTCTAAAGGCGCGTTACTCCATAAAATACGTGAGTACAGAGAATCTATTGAAGCGTATCAAACTCTTATCCGCCGTTTTCCTAAACATGAACTGACTCCGGAATCCTATATCAATATCACAAAAATTTATTTGGATTTAAGCAAGGTGGAATTTCAAAATCCGGATATTGTTTCCCTCGCAGAAGTTACCGTCAAAAAATTTGCCATGGAATTTCCCGGGGATGAAAGAGTAATCGCAGCGCAACAATGCATTCCTGCCATCACAGAGGTCTATGCACAAGGTCTGTTTGATACAGGACAATTCTATGAGCGCAAGTATAAATCGAAAGCTTCAGTAATTTATTACGAAAATGCCATCAGGCAATTCCCTAATACAGAGATCGCGCAGCTTTGCAGAGAGCGTTTGAAAGCATTAGCGCCTTGTGTAGTGCAGGCATTAGATACTTTTTTAATAAAAACTCTTTCCGAATCAGAAGCTGCTGAGCCTCTTGGCGACATAAATTTTGAAGAGATTGACTTTTCAGGAATGTAAGATATCTTCATGAGCTCTTTCCGGTTTGTATGTTTTTTTCTCGGTTTTGCCCTATTTTTTTCCTCTTGCGGTTATCATTTCGGAAGAGGGAGTATATCCTCTGTATATAATACAATCTCTGTACCTTACGTCATCGGAGATGTAGACGGCTCTCTTACCGCCACTCTCATCAAAGAAATTGAACAATACGGTGGGCCCTCTTACGTTGACGGATCGGGACAACTTCGTCTTCTTGTGAAAGTGCTCGATTTTCGTGATCAAAATATTGGTTTTCGCTATGATCGAAAACGAAGAGGGCAACTTCAGCATACGATTATTCCGACAGAAACCAGAATTAAAGTGATTGCAGAGGTGACTTTGATCAATTCCCGGACGTGTAATAAAGTGCTGGGGCCTTTGATATTGAGTGCTTCTGTCGATTTTGATCATGATTATTATTCGAGCAGAAACGGAGTGAATATATTTTCCTTGGGGCAACTCGACGACATCGATGCCGCAAGAGATGCTGTGAAAGTTCCTTTGTATAAAGCATTAGCAAAAAAAATTGTAGAGTATATCAATGAAAGTTGGTGAAGCACAACAGACGGAAATTTTTGTCTCTTCGTTAGACACTCTTTACGCCATGTTAAAATTTATTAAAGAAAAATGTGAAGAGATCGGATTTACCAATACAATCACTTCCAAAATCGAACTGGCAGCCGAAGAAGCGCTCGTCAATATCATCAGCCACGGTTATCCGGACTCTCCCGGAAAAATCGAAATCATTGTGGAAAAATCCGAAAAACCGGGGATCAAAATCACCCTGATTGATTCCGGTATCCCGTTCAATCCTATCGATACGATAAAAAAATTTAATCCGAAAAACATAGACATTACGGAAGAAATAGGCGGTTACGGAATTTATTTCATAGTCAATATGATGGATAGTGTTGATTATCAAAGAGTTGAGAACAAAAATATCCTTACTCTGGTCAAGTTTTTAGCAAAATAATCGTTACCTTAATTTTCCGACCAACTCTTCGTTCTCCTGAATTTCTTTTAACTCTTTCTCCAATACCCGCAAGACCAATTTAGAGGAGTTGTAAATCCCTGAGGTTACATAGGCCATCTCCAATTTAGGACCGGCAGGCTGATTCAACGCAATAAAGGTATAGGTCCCCGGAGCGTCACTCATAAAATCCGGAACAATCCATATAATGAAATCGTTGTTGATTAAAGTGATCTTCTCTTCCGTTTCAATCACATGAAAGTACCGGGTAAGATTCGGATCGTTAGCTTCCCTCTGCGCATAACTAAGTAACTCCAGCTGATGCAGCAGTTTAAGATTCACCTCAATGAATCCTTCAGGCAAGGAATCAGATAGATTTCCTACGAATTTTTTATAGCATTCCTCTAAAACGGAAATATTGTCCATATTCTCTCCCGACTTTGATTCCGTTAGATAATGAGCAATATTCAGGCCAAAAGTTAAGGGTTGCGTGAACTTTCTTTATAAGATATGATACGGATTTTTCCGGGGTTTATATTCTAAGGGTCTATGCGGCAATATTTTGCTTTTTTTGTTTTTATTTCATTGCAGCTCATTGGCTTAGGTCAATTAGAAGGGGGACTACCCGATCTTGATATTCGGGCGGAATCGGTGATTTTGATCAATCCCGACACAGGTACAGTTCTTTATGAAAAGAATGCCCATGATCGCAGATTCCCGGCCAGTATTACCAAGGTGGCAACAGCACTCTATACTCTTCATGTATATGGAGATAAGCTTGAAACTTCCGTTACTGCGGAGCATGATTCGGTTGCCTCCGTCTCAAAAGAGGCAAAAAAACGATCGGGATACACTCTGCCGGCTCACTGGTTGGAGCCTGATGCGACCCATATCGGAATAAAAAAAGATGAGGTATTGAGCCTCAACGACTTACTTAACGGAATGCTCATTGCATCGGGAAATGATGCGTCTAACGTCATTGCCCAGTATATCGGCGGGACCGTGCCCCGATTTATGAAATCTATGAATGCATACCTGAAAACAATAGGGTGCAAAAATACCGAGTTCTGTAATCCTCACGGGTTGCACCATCCCGACCATTGCACAACAGCTTACGATATGGCTCTCATAGCTAAAGAAGCCATGAAATATCCCGTTTTTCGCGACATAGTAAAAACAGTGCATTATACACGCCCCAAAACAAATAAACAGCCTCCCACAACTTTGATCCAAACCAATAGGCTTCTGAGAAAGGGTCCGCTCTATTATTCGAATGCCGTCGGAATCAAAACCGGCTGGACATCGGATGCAAAACATACTTTGGTCACTGCTGCAGAATATAAAGGGCGAAGGCTAATCGCTGTTCTTATCCAAGTAAAAGAGAGAGAAGAGCTGTTTAAATCTGCAAAAAAACTTTTTGATGCCGCCTTTTCCCAAACACGTCTGCAGCGTGTTCTGTTAAAAGCAGGTCCGCAAAAACATATTTTGGAATTTCCGGGCGCTGCTAAAAGGATTGAAACTTACCTGGAAAAAGATGTATGCGTTGATTTCTTCCCGGCCGAAGAGCCGGAATTGGTGTGTAAATTATTTTGGGACAAATTTGCATTGCCCATAAAAAAAGACCAAAAATTGGGCGAGTTGCTGATCAGCGATATCCACGGCAAAAAAATTCACTCGGCCCCTCTGTATGCTCTCAATGATGTAGAAAAAAAATGGTATTATAGGATCCCCGGATTTTTTGACAATTCTCCGAAAGAAGAAAAAAAATTTGAAAAACCTCTCGAAAGAAATTATTTTTATAAAACAATGATCCTGGTAGCCGGATTTTTCCTTTTAACAGTTGTTTTGATGAAAATGAGAAAATAGCAGAAAATCTATGCGATTGCTTTTTGCCCCTAAATGTGCCATGATGATCTCGATATATATAAGAGATTGAATAACTTTTCGGATCATAATAATGAAAAAAGAACATATATCGGTATTGCCGAAAGAGGTTTTGGATCTCTTTGCCGATCGTCAACTCGACACATTTGTTGACGGAACTTTAGGGGCAGCGGGACATGCGGAGATTCTTTTAGAGGCACACCCGGAGATAAATTCGTTTATCGGTATCGATCAGGATCCGGATGCCTTGCAAATGGCCCGTGAAAGGTTGTCGGGTTATGGCGATAAAGTCCTATATCTCCGGAATAATTTCGACAAAGCAATTCCCGAGCTGATTGCTAAAGGGGTGAAGGTTGACGGGATACTTTTGGATCTCGGAGTCTCTTCCATGCAATTGGATCGTCCTGAAAGGGGATTCAGCTTCATGAGAGACGGTCCTTTGGATATGAGAATGGACAGGCATTCGAGACCCTCCGCTTCAGAAATTGTCAATACGTGGGATGAGCATGACTTGGGTCGCATTTTTAGAGATTACGGAGAAGAAAAACAGTGGAGAGCTGCTGCGCGGGTGATTGTTCAGGCAAGAGAAGAAAAAGAAATTAAAACGACACGCGATTTATCCGCTATCTTAGAACAGGTATTAAAAAGAAAGCCGGGAAAGAAAATCAATCCGCTTACCCTGGTATTTCAAGCTCTTCGCATCGCTGTAAACAGAGAGCTGGAGGTCATAGAAAAAACTATTCCTCTTTGTATTCAATTATTGAATACAGGGGGAAGACTGGCTGTCATCACCTTTCATAGTTTAGAAGACCGGATTGTAAAACAACTTTTTAAGTATAATGCAAGTGATAAGGAAAGTACTTCGGGATATTGCGGAGTCTTCCTGGATAAAGATCCTGTTGTTGTGGAAATAACAAGAAAACCTATTCAGGCTACTGAACAGGAAATAAATGAAAATCCGCGAAGTAGCAGTGCAAAATTACGATGTATCGAGAAACTATAAAAAAAAAAGGAAAACGTTCTTCCGTTGCCAATGCCGGCCGTTTTTTTATTTGCGGATTGGCTTTGATCTTTACCACCTACGCGTATATCGATAAACAGAATCAACTGACAGAAATTCGCAGAATAATTCCCAAATTGGAAAAGGAGGTCAGGAAAATTACCGAAGAAAACAGAACTCTGCAATACGAAATAGAAAAATTTGAAAATCCTCTTCAGCTAATGGAATTGTCACAAAAACCGGAATTCAGCCATCTTCGATTTCCTATGAACAATGAGGTGATCGTGATCGATTCTCCGGAAGATAAGAGTGAGTGATATGGATCAAAAAGGGCCGACCGAAAAAAAAACTCCGGGATTTGTCAAACGTCTTATCATAATAGCCTGTTGTCTTTTCGGCATCCTTACTCTTTTAATCATACAATTTTTCCGCATTCAAATTACGGAAGAGAAAATATGGCAACAACGGGCTGACAAACAACACTATTTTGTGGTGACCGAACCTTTTTTAAGGGGCACTTTTTACTCCAATACTGACATACGAAAAACACATATCTCCGATCCTCAACCGCTCGTTTTTGATATAAAAAAATATCACTTATATGTCGACGCTCTCTCTATCCCTTTCTCCAATAAAGAGATAGTAGCCAAAAATATCTATTCTATTATCCGGGATCAGGCTCTCGATAAGGATACTTTTTTTTCTCAGATACAAAAAAAAAGCCGAAGCAGAAAATTAGCCTCCCGATTGGATCCGAGCGTCAGGGATCTGATTTTGGATTGGTGGAGACCGTATGCTGCAAAAAATAAATTGCCTATCAATGCAATCTATTTTGTCAGCGACTATCAAAGAGCCTATCCTTTCGGAAAGTTATTGGGACAAACATTGCACACCATCCGGGAAAAAAAAGATGAAGTAAGCAAGCAAGCAGTTCCGACAGGCGGATTGGAATATCGCTTTCACTCTTACCTGAAAGGAAGAGAGGGAAAAAGAAAGATGATGCGCTCTCCGCGACACTCTTTTGATATCGGAGAGGTCATTCAACAGCCTGAAAACGGTTGTGATATCTACCTGACGGTCAATCATGTGCTGCAGGCTATTTGCGAAGAAGAGATAGAAAGAGGGGTAAAAGAGGTAAAAGCCGGCGGAGGCTGGGCTGTAATGATGGATCCGCGCTCCGGAGATATCCTCGCTTTAGCGCAATACCCTTTTTTTTATCCGGATAAATATAACGAATATTTTAACGACAAAACTCTCATCAAACATACCCAAGTACGGGCAGCAACCGATGCTCATGAACCGGCTTCGGTGACAAAAGCATTTACCGTCGCCATCGCACTCATGGCTAATGATGAACTCCTGAAAAGAGGGGAACCTCCTCTTTTTGATCCGGAAGAAAAAATTGCCGTTGCCGACGGCACCTTTCCGGGAAGGGTCTCTCCCATAAAAGACACGAAACCCGCAAAATATCTCAATATGGACATGGCCATCCAAAGATCTTCTAATATCTATGTAGGGCGTCTCATACAAAGGGTCGTCAACAGATTGGGAAATGAATGGTATAGAAATGCTCTCATAGAAACTTTTGGACTGGGAATAAAAACAGGAATTGAATTGCCTTCCGAAAGTCCGGGTGTCCTTCCTAAACCGGGTCGAAAATACCCGAACGGCAAACCGGAATGGTCCGGACCAACCCCCTTTTCCCTGGCCATGGGACACAACCTTCAGGCCAACTCTCTGCAACTACTAAGAGCTTTTGCTGTCTTCGCCAACGGGGGATATCTGGTCTCTCCCAATCTGATCAGAAAAATTATCGCCCCTGATCCTGAAGGGGGTAAAACTACTTTATCAGACCGTACGGGCGAAGAAAGAAAAAAAGAATTTCCTCATGTTCTCTCCCGACCTATCGTCAATAGAGTCGTACAATCTGTCAAATATGTCAGCAAAAACGGCGGCGGAGGAAGAAGAGGGGATGTTCGCGGATATACCGAAGCGGTAAAAAGCGGAACCGCAAAAAAAATCATCAACGGAAAATATTCAACCGAAAAATATTGCGCAAGCTTTATCGGATTTACCCCGGTGGAAAATCCGGCTTTTGTCATGATTGTAGTGATCGATGAACCTGATACTCGTTATAAAGAGGGTGTGGGCAGTACTTACTACGGTTCTGTCGCAGCGGCACCGGTATTTAAACGTATCGCAGAAAGATCTCTCGAATACTTAGGCATCCCACCTGATGATCCTTACGGCTATTCTCCTAACGATCCGCGATTCGATCGGGACAAGGCGGATTGGGTAAAGCAATCAATGAATCTGCAGGAAAAATTTGAAATGTGGAATAAATAACGGAGCAATATAATGAAATTAAAAAAATTACTAAAAGTGATTCCGGAAATAATCATCAAAGGTTCTAAAGAAATAGAAATTACGGGCATCTGCTCCAACTCAAAAATCGTATCGCCCGGCAATCTCTTTATCGCAAAAAAAGGGCTCACCTACGACGGAGCAAAATATATCCCCGAAGCGATTGAAGGGGGGGCTATCGCGATTCTCACCGATTTATATGACCCGACCTACAAAGATATGACACAGCTCATCACGCCCGATGTAAATGAATTAGAAGCTATCCTCGCAGCGGAATATCACGGCAATCCAAGTAAATCTCTCACCATGATCGGAATCACGGGAACAAACGGAAAAACTACGGTGAGCTATCTCGTGAAAAATATACTGGATCGAGTATCAGGTCCTACAGGTCTCATCGGGACCGTAGAATACATCATCGGAGAACATAAACTTCCTGCCACACACACAACTCCGGATGTGACTCTCAATCATAAACTGCTTCATGAAATGGTCCTTTCAGGATGTAAATCGGCCGTCATGGAGGTTACCTCTCATGCTTTAATACAAAATAGAGTAAGCAACATTTATTTCGATGTAGCGGTCTTCACGAATCTGTCGCAGGATCATTTGGATTTCCACGGCACCATGGAGGAATATCGTAAAGCAAAAAATCTGCTTTTTCGCAACATGCGCAACGGCAGCTGCGTGATCAATGTCGATGATCCGGCTCACGATGAAATCATGAAGGGATGCAGCTCTACAGTCCTCACATACGGAATCGAAAAAGAGGCGGATCTTCGAGCGGAAAATATCGTCTATGCGGATCACACAACGTCCTTTGATCTCGTAATAAAAACAAACAGATACTTATGCAAAACTCCGCTCCCCGGCAAATATAATGTATACAACTGTCTCGCTGCATTCGGCGTAGGACTGACTCAACAGATTCCTATTGAAAAACTATTGGAAATCGCACAAACATTTCCGCAAGTACGGGGCCGTCTCGAACAAATACCTAACGAAACGGGAACAAAAATTTTTGTAGACTTCGCTCATACAGAGGATGCATTAAAAAATATTCTTCTCTGCTTGAAAGAAATGCCGCATCGTAAGATCATCACGATATTCGGATGCGGCGGCAATCGCGATAAAACAAAGAGGCCGCGAATGGCTAAGATTGCCGAACAACTATCCGATGTGATCATCGTCACTTCGGACAATCCGAGAAATGAAAATCCTGAGGATATCCTGGACGATATCATTGCAGGATTTTCCGGTAACACAACTTTTCTCAGAGAAGTCGACAGAAAAATAGCTTTTGAAAAGGCTATGGAAATTGCAGAACCGGGAGATATTCTCCTCATCGCAGGCAAAGGTCATGAATCAGGGCAAATTTTTGCACACAATACAGTGGAATTCAACGACGCTCTTGTCATCAAAGAGGTATGTTCGAATCTCTTACCACAACATTCGAACTGATATTTTGAGGGGAAAATGAAACCTATACTCAGGTTGTTTTTTTTATTGATATCTATAGCATTGGCAACAGGCTGTTCAAGATCAATGCCGGAGGAACGGATCATTATTCCGGAACGACCTCAAAAAATTCCGGAAAAAATTGTAAAAAAAATCCCCCAAATCATGATCCCCGAAGATACACGCCTCATCGTTATCGATCCGGGACACGGAGGGAAAGATCAAGGGGCGCAATCGAAAATATATCCTAAATGCCTCGAAAAAAATATGGCTCTCTCCACAGCCAAAATGGTCGAAAGCTTCCTCCGCTCATACGGATACAAAACCGTCATGACCAGGACCGATGACTCCTACCTTACCCTCAAAGAGAGAGCCAAATTTGCTAACGACAAAATCGCTAAACTGTTCGTCAGTGTCCACTTTAACGCCGCGGAAAATCGGAAAGCCCATGGCATCGAGGTCTATTATTTCAACAGCGAACCGGAAAAGAAAAAAACCGAAAGCTCAAAAAAATTGGCTGCTCTCGTTCTGGATAATGTCATTGTTACAACAAAAGGGAAATCCAGAGGGATCAAACACGGCAATTTTGCCGTCATCAGAGAAACTAAAATGCCGGGAATTATTGTCGAAGGGGGATTCATCACCAACGACGATGAGGTGGAGAAAATTAAGGATGCTGCCTACATGAAAAAAATTGCACTGGGCATCGCACAGGGAATAAGGAAATATCTGCAGGCGGAAGGGGATTGTCCACGGCGCGATTCGAACGCGCGACCTGTTGCTTAGGAGGCAACCGCTCTATCCGACTGAGCTACGTGAACGGAACATATATCTTAAGAAAAGATCCTCTTTTTTACAATCGTAAAAAAAAAATCTTACTTATGCATTTTCCGGCAGTCCCGTAAAAAATACTATCCTTAAAAATCGGATCCCGGAATTATTGAGGTATCGGACTTTTTTTCAACAATCAAACGAACCGAAGAGGAATTAGTCATGTCTGAAGCTGATATCGGCCTTATAGGCCTGGCCGTAATGGGGCAGAATTTAGTCCTGAATATGCACGATCACGGAATAAAAGTTGCCGTATTCAACCGGACAGTCTCCAAAGTTGATGAATTTATGGCGGATTCCGCCGCAGGCACCGACATCATTCCGACTCATTCCCTTGAGGAATTTATCCAAAAATTGAAACGACCCCGCCGAATTATGCTCATGGTGAAAGCAGGTCAACCTGTCGATGATTTCATCGATCTGCTTCTTCCTCATTTAGAACCGGGCGACATCATCATTGACGGCGGCAATAGTCTTTATACCGATACAGAACGGAGAGTCAACGCCCTAAAAAAACGGGGAATCAGCTTTATCGGCACCGGAATTTCCGGAGGAGAAACCGGAGCAAGATACGGTCCCTCCATTATGCCGGGCGGAGACGTCGATGCATGGCCCCATGTGAAAGATATTTTTAGATCCATCGCCGCAAAAGTCGACGGCGAACCCTGCTGCGATTGGGTTGGACCGGGAGGCGCCGGTCATTATGTCAAAATGGTCCATAACGGCATCGAATACGGCGATATGCAACTGATTTGTGAAGCATATAATCTACTGAAAACAGCTTTAGGATTATCCCCTTCAGAAATGCAGGAAATATTTGAAGAATGGAATCAAGGCGAACTGAACAGCTATTTAATTGAAATAACCGCCCATATTTTTTCCGTTAACGATAAAGACGGCTCGCCTCTCGTAGAAAAAATTCTCGATGTGGCCGGACAAAAAGGGACAGGAAAATGGACTGTCGAAGGTGCTCTCGATATCGGAATTCCTTTGACCTTAATTTCCGAAGCGGTTTTTGCAAGATGTCTCTCCGCTATGAAAGAAGAAAGGGTGGAAGCTTCTAAAATTTTAGAGGGTCCGGGTACACGTTTCCAAATCGACAGAAAAGAATTTATTGTCAGCATTCGAGATGCCTTATATGCCTCGAAAATCGTTAGCTACGCACAAGGTTTTATGCTGATGCGAGCGGCCGCTAAAGAAAAAAATTGGAATTTAGACTACGGCGCCGTCGCCATGATGTGGAGAGGCGGTTGTATCATCCGAAGCGCTTTCCTCGGAAAAATCAAAGATGCCTATAAGAAAAATCCGGATATAAAAAATCTGCTTCTCGATGAATACTTTCTGAAAGAGGTCAATAATGCGCAAGAGGGGTGGAGACGAGTAGTGGCCACTTCCGCTTTGATAGGAGTGCCTGCACCTTGTTTCAGCACTGCCTTGGCATTTTATGACGGTTATCGTTCTGAACGATTGCCTGCTAATCTGCTACAGGCACAAAGAGATTTCTTCGGTGCCCATACCTATGAGCGGTTAGATAGTCCGAGAGGCTCCTTTTTTCATACCGACTGGTCCGGATCCGGCGGAAAAGTAAGCGCAGGAAGCTACAACGCCTAGGTAAGAGGACCGGAATTCGCGCAGCGTTTGGAGTGCGGTGACTCGTCACCGCTTTGCCCTCGACTCGACTTGTCGAGGCGGTTTAAGCGTTATTTTGTGTTTATGGATATTCAGAAATTCGTTCAAAGATTAGTTCTCTAAGTTTTTAAAAACGCATCGACAAGTCGATGCGAGGGCAAAGCGGTGACGAGTCACCGCACTCCAAACGCTGCGCGAATGATATTCCTCTTATGTCTTACCACCCAAGATTGATGTTGTCAAGATAGACAGGTACTTGCCTTTCTATCTTATTTTGGGGGCGTTCTCCGTAAACACTCACTAACATGGCAATTCTCCAACCTGAGTCATGAGCACTTAAAGATCTATTCCCTACACCGTCAGAAAAATGTATGATCTGACCGTCTTGAATAACGGATGTTGTATGGGGTCCCGTACGTATTTCTATTCGACATACACCTTCGGGTTTATTACTCACAAATGCCAAAAAATGATGCGCTTTCAATTTGTTATTGTGTTGCGGATGAAGAATCGATTCGAAAGGAGCGCCTGTTCTCCATGCAGAAAGATCCGGATATTGCCCTTTCATGAGCATATGCACGCGTGTATTGATGACGATAGAGCCACTATTCCCTTTTTGCATCACATCCTGAATCAAAGGGTGTGCCCGAATATGAGTCAAAAACTCTTTGGTGATAAGTCCTGCATTGAGAGCTGCAAATGCTAAGGAAGCATTGATGAGCATAGGTTCTTCCTTAATGGCTTTAATAGAATACTCCGATTTTAATCCGAAAGAATTCTTAAAATAAGAACCGGAAAATAAAGTCTCAGATTTTTCTTTATTTCCCAAATCTCTATTCATTTCTCTATAGAGCTGCATGTGATTGCGGATTTCATTTTGAGGTGCCGTTTGGAGAATTGTTGTCGATAAATTATGGAGAACGCCTAATCGTAAAAAATACCGCATTCCGGGAGCATGCGTTGCCGTAGCTCTATGAAGAGAAAGCTGATCCATTTCAAAAATTTCCCCGTCGGAAGCTTTAATTACTTTTGGTTTCAGATCAGTAATTTGTTCATCAAGACTTTGATACACGTTTTCTGTCGGAATATTTAGCTGCACTGACTCCCGAACGAATTCTGTATTGCTGACTCCGCCTGTGCGGCTGCTTAAATTGATCACATAGGTTTTCACACTCGGTGTGATCCGTCGATAATCCGGTTGCATGCCCGTTTCGGGAGTTCTTTCTACAAAATCGGTATGCCATCCGGGAATAGCAGGAAAATCTCCGGGGTGTAAATTGTGAATTCGCGAATCAATGATCAGTTGATGACCCGGCAATCCTGCTGTAAGCGCTTTCAGCACATGGGGAATTTTTTGCATTTCTTTCAAAACCCGAATTGTGATAGGTCCTCCGGCAGAAAGAGCAAAAGGCAAATCGGCAGAAAAGAGCGGAGGTTCGGAGCGAATTTGTTCCGCGGTGAATGTCTCTCTGACACTTCCAACTTTTTTTGCGGAGGCAGGAAAAGTATAGTTGTGAAGTTCACTAAAAGAGCGTGTGATTGTACGGACATACCCGGATGCCGCTGTTCTTATCCCTATATTCATGAGGATTCCTTTTTTATCGATTTGCCTTCAGAATACTCAGAAAGAGCGTATTTAGGCAAAGAATTTATGATAAGAAGAATAAAGTGCGCGCAGCGTTTGGAATAAGCTAAAAGTATTAATTAATTGGTTGAGTTAAGAAAATTTTAATTCGCGCAGCGTTTGGAGTGCGGTGACTTGTCACCGCTTTGTCCTCGCATCGACTTGTCGATGCGGTTTTAAAAATTTAAAGACTAATAAGTGAACGAATTTCTGAACATCTATAAACACAAAATATCGCTTAAAACGCCTCGACAAGTCGAGTCGAGGGCAAAGCGGTGACAAGTCACCGCACTCCAAACGCTGAGCGGATGATATTCCTCTTATGTGTTATACCACCCAAGATTGATGTTTTCAATATAGACAGGTACGCCTACAAATACTTTAGTGTTTCTTTGATAGCGTCATCGGTCATATGATCGTCAGTCTGTAAACCGATAAATATTTTATTTTTTGTGACCTTTTCTGTAGCCAGAGCAAATCCGAGAGAAGCTTCTGCCGGAATAACTTGGTCTTGTGTAAAGAATTTAGGTTCGGGGATTACATTTTCAAATTTCCGAGAAGCACTTTGAACAACGATATGCGGGATTTTTAAGCGTTCCAGTTTTTTTGCTGCTGCCACGGAATCCATTTCACAGCACCATTTAGCTATTTTTGTTACTATTTTAGAGGTAATTCCTTTCAAACATGATATAGGAGTGAACATTTTTGCAAATGCTCCGGCAATTGTAGAGACCCTGTCAAAGGTCATTTGTGAGATAGCTGTATATTTGATTTCATCTATAAATGTGTGTTGTAAAATTGCCTGACCGACGGTAGCGTTCCCTAAAGATCTTCCTGCCATCACTATGTCTGTTGCTTTAAGAGCTGTTTCGAGAAATGAAATTCCTATTTCTTGCGCTTCTCCCATGGTAGTCGGGGTAGCTCGCCCTTGGCTTCCTGCTCCGGGAGGATTGATTAAAAGAGTATTGTATTGTTTTTCCCCGTATATGCTTATCATATGCAGGGCCGACATTTCACTAGGTTCACAATTTCCCGTCGCTTGAATAGCCCATTTTCCGTTATTGATATATTCTTTGTATCCCGATAAAATACCTGTATAACGTTTTCCGTTTTTTTCTAAGACAACCTGTTTTATTATCACCTTATGCCCAAGCGGTGGGTAAAGACTAGAGCTAATTATTGTATTAAGATTTCTATTTCTTGTTTTGTTATCAAAAATTTCTTTAAGAGCGTTAATAAACCTTTGATCTGTTTTAGCAAATTTTTGGACAAGATTACTTGTGAAAAGAGAGATAAAAATTTTAACAATTCTGCTTTGCATAGGAAAAAGAGGGGTCATAATGATGCGTTGGCAAATGAACTTAGCGAGTTCATAAAGTCCCCAAGGGAAAATTACAATTTTTAAAATGACGATAAGGATTTTTTTGGCAGTATCTTTCCAAGTGGTTTTTGCATTGACGGAGAAATCGGGTTTGCATTTTGAGAGGGGAAGTATTTTTCTATCTACATCGACAAATTTCACCCAATCTTTTGCCTTTTCCGGTGATTCGGAAGGGGAAGAAAAGTAATCTGCATAGAGACTGTTTACGGTAGTGACCACAATATTTTCTTTTAAAAAATAAATTTAAAGGTTATGTTACAAGATTATTATTTAGGGCTTATTAAGATGTTAAAAAAATTACATGTTTAAAGGAGGGATTTTTGCAGTCAGATAGGGTTTAGTATCTTTGTACTCTAAAATGAGAATCACAATTTCTTCTAAAGTAAGGTTTGTTGTGTCTATTGTATAAGCATCAGCGGCTTTTAAAAGAGGAGAAGTTTTTCGGTTAGTGTCGTACTCATCCCGACTTTTGATCTCTTCTATGGTTTTTTCTAATGTGAGATCGCTATATTTTTCGGGGTATTTTTCTTTTAACTCTTTGTATCTCCGCAAAGCTCGTGTTTGAGCGTCTCCTGTAAGGAAAATTTTGATTTCGGCGTTAGGAAATACGACGGATCCGGTGTCTCTCCCTTCAAAAATAGCATTTACTCCCGAGGAAAGTTCTCTTTGGATCGCGACGAGTTTGTCTCTGACCATAGGAATGGCGGAAATTTTTGACACACGGGCTGTTACTTCAGGTCCGCGAATGGTGTCGGTAACATCTTCGCCCTCTACAAAATAGTGGCGATAGCCGTGTTTCACTCTAATTTCAAATTGAAATTTTTTGAGGTACTCTTCGATTGCAGGAAGGTCATCGGAGTCGATGTGATGTTTGATGAGTCCGTAGGTAAAACCTCTGTACATCGCGCCCGTATCAAAATAAATGAAGCCGATCTCATGGGCCAGCTTTTTTGCAATCGTACTTTTCCCTGTCGCTACAGGACCGTCTATTGTAATGATCATGATTTTTGCTTATGTTATGTGTAAAAAAATTTTAATAAAAAATATACAAAGGGGCAAGTGAATAATAGGGAATCGACAATATCGAGAAAACCCCCTAAACCCGGAATCGTGCTGCTGTTTTTTATGCCGCCGTCCCTTTTGAGAAGGGATTCTGCTAAATCGCTGAACTGAGACAGGCAGGAAATAGCGGAAGAAATCAGGATGCTTTCATAATAGCCGAGAGAAAAAGGGGGATGAATAAAAAAGCTATGAAGGAGATAGATATAGAAAATCCCGGCTCCGATTGAAAGAAGCAGCCCTCCGATAGCACCCTCTATAGTTTTTTTAGGGCTGATATAAGGCGCTATTTTTCTTGTCCCGCAATAGCGTCCGACAAAATACGCTCCCATATCGGTGACTTTTGCAATGAGAAGCAGATAGATCAGCCAGTAACGCCCGTCCTCTCCGGAACCGCGAGGAAAAAAATAGGTGATGTTGATGATAAGAGAGAGCGGGAGGGTGATATAAAAAATGCCGAAAAAAGTGACTGCAAGATTGATCAGCGGGCGTTTTCCCCGATTAAAATAATAAGCGAAGAAAACTAACAGTGAAATCCACACGGCAACAAAAGGGAGTAAAGAAAAATGAGGATGCCGAATGCCCAGATAGGTGAAAAAGACATATAAAACGGAGAGGAATATAGCGGATCTTTCAAGAGGAACCAACCCTTGCTTCAGGGCAATATGACAATACTCTCTCAACGAAAGAATGATGACTAATGCCGTCAGCAAGGTAAAGATCGGTTCAAATCCGGGATGTCCGGCGAATCCGATTGTGACGACTAAAATGAGGATCGCCACTACACTGATAAATATTCTTTGGAATAATTCATTCATTTTATGAAATATCATACACTGTTGCTCCGGTTTAACGGCCCAGTCGCCGCTCACACGTTTGGTAATGTAAAACAGCATTATACAGATGTGCCGGTGTAAAGTCCGGCCATAAAACATCTATTGTTCTGATTTCTGTATAAGATATTTGCCAAAGCATAAAATTGCTGATCCTTTTTTCGCCTCCGGTTCGGATAAGGAGGTCAGGATCTCCCCATTTTGCCGTGTCCATAAAGCGGGAAATGTCTTCTTCTTTAATTTGGTCAGGGGTTATTCCCTTTTTTATCGATTCATCAAGATAAGAGCGGACGGCACGGGTGATTTCATCTCTTCCTCCGTAATTGACGGCGAGAACTAAATTTACATCGTTCAGGTGAGCGGTGGCTTCACGGACCTCTTCGATTGTTTTTTGTAACGATTCCGGAACTTTCGTGAGGTTGCCTATGGTGTTGAAGCAAATTCCGTTTTCGATCATTTGGTCTTTTTGTTCGATGAGGTAGTTTTCAATGAGCCACATGAGACCTGCAATTTCTTCGGGAGAACGAAGCCAATTTTCTGTGGAGAAAACGTATAAAGTGACGACTTTGATTCCGATCTCCTTGGCAGCTTTGACGGTGTCGATGATGATATCGGCGCCGTGTTTATGACCTGCATTCGGAGACTTTTCCTGCGCTGCCGCCCAGCGGCGATTTCCGTCGGGAATGATGGCGACATGCTTGGGGATCAGTTCCGGATATTGTTTGATGATTTGTTCCGGGTTACAGGAAAAAGAAAAATCCTCTTCATCATCATGAGAGCATAGAGGTTTTTCCCGGAGATACATTGTAGAGTTCATTTCCACTTCATAAAAATTTTATTTTGCCGGAGCACTATTCTTCTGCTTTAAATACACCTATGTAGGCATCCTGAGGGATATTTACCTTTCCGAATTGCTTCATCTTCTTCTTCCCTTCCTGCTGCTTCTTCCATAATTTTTGTTTTCGGGTAATGTCTCCGCCGTAACATTTAGCCGTTACATCTTTGGAGATGGCGCCGATCGTCTCTCTTGCTACAATTTTGCCTCCGATTGCAGCCTGAACAGGGATTTTAAACAAATGCCTCGGAATCATTTCTTTCAGTTTTGCGCAGATCGCTCTGCCTTTAGATTCCGCCTTTGATCTGTGTACAAGACAGGAAAATGCATCTACAGGTTCATCATGTACACGAATTTCCAATTTAATGATATCACTTTCACGATAATCCGAAATTTCGTAATCGAAAGATCCGTATCCTTTTGTGATCGATTTCAACTTATCGTTGAAATCGGTGATGATTTCATTTAAAGGAAATTTATAGGTTAGGAGAAGTCTTCTGGAATCCAAAGTTTCCATATTTACCTGCTCTCCCCGCTTATCCATGCTCAGATTCATGATAGCCCCGAGATACTCGTTCGGAATCATGATATGACAGGTGATCCAAGGTTCTTCGATAAAGGCTATTGTCGAAGGATCGGGAAAATGAGCGGGACTTTCCACCTCAAGAACGTTGCCGTCCCGGAGCATGCATTTATAGATTACACCCGGAGCTGTCGAGATAATGTCTAAATCAAACTCCCTCTGCAACCGTTCAAAAGTGATTTCTAAATGGAGAAGACCGAGAAATCCACAGCGAAAACCGAATCCGAGAGCGTGACTGCTCTCCTGTTCCACCTGTAAAGATGAGTCGTTGAGCTGTAATTTTTCCAACGCATCGCGGAAATCTTCAAAATCCGAAGAGTCTATCGGATAAATCCCCGCAAAAACCACGGGAGTGATGTGTTTGAATCCGGGTAGCGCTTCGGTTGCCGGCCGCTTTTGGTCCGTCATGGTGTCGCCGATTTTTACATCGGTACTTTTTTTGATGTTGGCGATCACATATCCCACTTCTCCCGGGCGCAGCTTATCGACCGGTTTTTCCTGCGGAGAGAATACTCCCACTTCCAAGACTTCGTAATTTTTATCGGTCGCCATCATTTTGATCAGAGTCTTTTTCGTGACCTCTCCGCTGATGACCCGGACATACACCATCACACCTCTATAGGTGTCGTAATGAGAGTCAAAAACCAGTGCGCGCAGCGTTGTGTCGGTCGGCTCTTTCGGATGGGGAAAATCGCGGACGATCCTCTCCAAAATATCCGGTATTCCCACTCCGGTCTTAGCGGAACATCGCACGGCATGGGAGGCTTCGATGCCTATAAACTCTTCAATTTGGCGGATGGTCTCTTCCGGATCGGATGCCGGCAAATCAATTTTATTTAAAATCGGGATGATCTCCAGATTTCTTTCAATAGCCAGGTGCACATTGGCCATGGTTTGTGCCTGTACTCCCTGCGCTGCATCGACAATAAGAAGCGCCCCTTCGCAGGCCGAAAGGGATCGAGAAACTTCATAACTGAAATCGACGTGTCCCGGAGTATCGATAAAATTGATTTGGTATAATACCCCGTCATTTGCAGTGTAATACATCGTGACAGGATGCGCTTTAATGGTGATACCGCGCTCTCTTTCGAGATCCATGTCATCGAGAAGCTGTTCCTGCATATCCCGTGCGGCTACCGTTTGCGTCATTTCGAGAAGACGGTCTGCAATCGTCGATTTACCGTGATCGATATGGGCAATGATAGAAAAATTTCTAATTTTTTTTATGTCGTAAGTAAACATAGCGGGTAGAGCCTTGGATATGACTTATATATAATTATTTCCGGAAAAAAAATTCCGACACCTCATGTCGCGAGATTTCTTCAGCGAAGTGATTAAAAAATAAGGGATTTTGGATTAATTTTAAAGGATATTTGCCGGTATTTAGAGGAGCCTCACTCTGCAGCACAATAAGACTCCCGTTTCAATTTTTATTTGGAATGAATCGCCGAGACAAATATTGGAAACACTATAAAAATTTTTAGAAATATCGGCATGCTGCAGCTCCCATTTCAATCCGACGGAGGAAATGTTGAGTCCGACCTCCCCGAAAGGGATGAAAGAAACTGTCTGACCGGGAAAACAGGAGATCGTTTGAGTGCCGGTGATACCGGTGATGGTTTCGTAATCCGATTCAATAAGCACTTTTCCGGGATGTTGCCGGATCAGATCTAAATTGAGGAGTCCGTGATCAATCCTTTTTCCCAAAGCGCCGAATAAGGCAATCATTTCCGATCCCTCTTCTTTTGCCAAACGAAGAGCCAACTCCAAATCGGTGTCGTCTTTATCCACAGGAAATGTACTGACGGCTATGTTTTTATAAAACTCCATATCGCCGGAATTTGCCGAATCAAAATCGCCGACAAGTAAATCGGGAACAATCTCCATCTTCCTGCAATGATACACACCGCCGTCGACAGCAATGATCCGATCATATTCCGAAATTTTTTGTTTGATATAGGGATAATCGATAATCAAACCGTTGGCTATGATCGCTGTCGTTTTCATACACATCCCGAAGATAAGAATTTGCGGCCAAGATGACTCGAACATCCACCGAGTTGCCCCGACTAGGACCTGAACCTAGCGCGTCTACCAATTCCGCCATGGCCGCATATTTTCTACACCACTTTAGCAAAAGTGATATATTAAATCCGGAGAAATTGTTAGATTGAAGCTAAATTCCTCTATCACATAAAAGTCATATGGATAAAAAAAATGCTTTAAAATTTTTTCCGGAAATCGCCGGGAAAATCGGATCGCGAAAACCGGCTCTGTTTCTGGATTTCGACGGAACTTTAGCTCCCATAGCCGACAAACCGGAACTGGCTGTCTTGTCGCAAGAAACGTTTCACGTCTTGGAAGAGGCGGCAAAATTGTTTGTTGTGGCCGTCATCTCAGGAAGAGATCGCGCCGATATTCATCGTCTTGTCGGAATAGACAACCTTTTCTATGCAGGAAATCACGGTTTGGATATATCAGGTCCGAACGACATCAATTTCCGTTTCGATGAAGAAGCAAAATTTCATATCTCAGTGGAATCGGCCTATCAAGAGCTTATAGAAAAACTTGCTCACATTCCCGGAATCGTCATCGAACGTAAAAAATACGGAATTGCCGCTCATTACCGGCTCGTAGAAGAAAAATATCTCGCCGATTTCGAATCCATCATGGAAAATGTTCTCCGAAAACATCCGGATCTAAAATGTCTTCTAGGAAAAAAAGTTTTCGAATTACAGGCAAAAACAGATTGGAATAAAGGGGAAGCTCTATTATGGGTGATGCAACATCTTCAATTAGATTATGAAAATACCCTCCCTTTTTATATTGGCGATGACACCACCGACGAAGATGCATTTATCGCATTAGACGGAAAAGGAATCGCAATAGCCGTCCGTGATCGCCCTCATCCTACTTTTGCAGAGTATATTTTACAAAATCCTCTCGAAGTACACGCTTTTTTGGAAAAATTAATCCGGAGATAAGTCTTTTTAAGAAAATTTCAGATATAAAAACTATTAAATTTTTTGAGAGGCGAGAAAGGTCCTGTATTGCATTCGTTCGTTTTCTATACGTTGCCGTTCTGTTTTTATAAATTCGCTTCGGCATTTTTTTGCTTCTTCCTGCAATGATTCCATTTGGATCAATACCGATTTAAAATAATCTTTAAACACTATTTTAAGATCGGTAGATTGACAGATTTTTATAGCCGGACGAATAAACCATTCTTTTTGTTCAAGATTATTTAAGCGCTGAATAGAAAGAATTTGTTCATATGGAAGTTTTATTCCAAAGAAAGATTCCGGAAAAAGTATGGTTCCCAAAGAACCTTCTAAATGATTGAAGGGAGAATTTTTTAGAAGCCACGCAACAATTTCCATGCTGCCTATGAAAATTTTTACGGCCCCCAAACGGTTCTCCGTGAATTCTTCCCAAACACCAAAATCACAGATCATCAGATTTTTTTCTTCCGTAATAAAAATATTTCCTGCATTTATATCGGCCCAATAGATTTTCTTCTCTAAAAGATATAGAGCGCTATCTAAAACTTGTGAGAATAATTTCGATAACTCTTCCGGTTCAATGGTCACTTTATCAATAGTCTTTCCTTCGATTTTGTCCATTGTAATGACAGAACCTGACAAATGAGCGAAAGGATCGGGGCGGGATATTGCCCAAAGAGGATCTCCGTTTTCATCAAGCGGAATCGGGGCAGAATCCTGTTGGAGCGGTACTTCGGCGGTATCTATATAATAAGTAATCGTAAAGTCTCTTGTTTTTACGAATCGTGGATGATCAAGGCTTTTTCCAATGACATATTCCTGCGTCATGATCCCGGTGCTTTTTTTATGCACAAGAGAAGGATCTGTAGAATGTTCATATAACTCACCGGAGGCTCCGTCGGCAAATCTATCGGTTTTCATTTGGAGAGTTTCGTAAAGATCTTCGTTATCTTTTATGTATTTTGTATTCTTAAGAAAAGGTGAATAGATCGGCGGCGGGGTGGGAAGAGCAGGTGTTGTTGCTTCTTCAACCTCTTCGGATTCTTCCGGCTTTTCCGGTTTGTCGGTCTCCGTTTCCTCTACAATAGGAGGTTTTGAATCGATACCGGATTCGACGACGGGTATTACCGGTTTTATGTTGGGTAGTTCGGAAAAGGGATCAATAATCGGTTTAGATATATCGCCGGTATCGATCATAGGGATAATCTGTCTTTTTTGTAATTCGCCGGTCGGAATCACAGGGGGAGGAGTTTCCTTTTTTGAAAAGAAGGAGGGTATACTTTTTATGCAAGCAATAATCTTTTTTATTAACTCAATTAAATGAGAAATCACGGGAAGTGAAGTAAAGCGACCTCGAATTTGAATGTTCTTTGCCGATAAAGTAATCGGTGTATTCATCTGATTATTTTCTATTATAGTCATGCTTTTCCATAAGTTAAAAAACAATTATATCATGTAGTTGTATTTTTATGAATTATTAATTAATAAAAATAGTTTTTATAATGAATGTTTTAATAAGATGCTCTGATTTCGAGGGTACAATAGGCGTTATTGTCGATAAAAGGGGCGGTTGAAAAAGAATTGCAAATTAATTATTTTTTGGTGTATAATTATTTTTTAATAGTAAACATATCATTATTCAATTTAATAAATAAAAATTAGAATCTTTATGAAAAATAAATACATTACAAGTGGTTTCCTTCCCAAAAATTATTTGAAACCGGTGTTTTCCGGTAAATCCGACACGGTAACTTATAACAGCAGAACTTATACGTTACAGGGAACCTCAACAAAGACATACGGCTTTTTCGGTAGGATTTCCTTGTTTGTTCGGACTCTTGTTAAGACTGTGTTTTTCCGTTTTTCATCCCAACACGAACGCGCGGAAGAATGGATCTGTGTAAAATCAGGTAAACGGCAAGTACAAGTTTATCAATTGATGAAGACCGAAGCGGGTAAGCAAGAACCCGATAATTCAAAGAAAGATCCTTTAAAACCGGTGAGAATTACTGCCGATAAAGTGAAAGAACATACTCTCCCTACGCTTGATCCGGGAACACCTCAGTCCGGAAACGTACCGGATAAAAATGTTCAGGCATTTAATGCAGAGCTTGCTGAAGCTAAGAGCGGAAAACCTGAAGCTATGTTTAATGTAGGAACAATGTATCTGAATGGAACCGGAGTTGACCGGAATTTTAAACAAGCATATATCTATTTGTCCCAAGCAGAAGAAGAATCTCATCCGGGTGCTAAGGAGAGAGTAGCTGAAGCTGCGTATCTGGCAGGAAAACAATGTGAGGAGAACGCAGAAAGTGGAATTAGTTGGTTTAAAACTGCTAAGGAGAAAGGTCATGCTCAAGCGGCTCACTATTTAACATCTAAAAATGTTGAGGCATTTAATATAGAGCTAAGTAAAGCAGGTGACGGAAATCCTGAAGCTATATTTAAAGTTGGAACAATGTATCTGAACGGAACCGGAGTTGACCGGGATTTTAAACAAGCATATGACTATTTTATCAAAGCGAAAAAAGTAAATTATCCCCATGCTATGATGAAAGCAGCTGAGGCTGCGTATCGGGCAGGAGAACAATGGGAAGAGAATACAGAGGATAAAATTGCATGGTTTCACATAGCTGTAGAGAATGGTCATGCTCAAGCTGCGCATTATTTAAGAGTTAAATATCAAGAAGAGGTGAAGACCGGAGATGTTGATGCCCAATATCAATTAGGAGTAATTGAGCACAAATACAATCCGGCTTTAGCTTTAAAATATTATGAAATGGCAGCAATACAAAAACCTCCTCATCCTCAAGCTGCACGGGCTGCCGGAATGATGTATCTTCAGGGAAGCGGAGGCACTGTAAAAAATCCTCAAAAAGCAATTCAATATCTTAAATTGGCAGCTAGCCTAGGGGATTCTGAGGCTGCATATAAAATAGGGTTACATCATCAAGGTTGCGGAAAGTATGATAAGGCAGCGAAATTTTTTAAGATAGCTTCCGAAGCCGGCTATAAACCCTCTGAGAGGTCTCAACTACCCCGGTCGGTGGGAGCCAAGAGAAAAATCAGATCAGAGCTGCTGTAACATACCTTGGAAATAAGGTGAATTTTTTTCGCGCAGCGTTTGGAGTGCGGTGACTTGTCACCGCTTTGCCCTCGCATCGACTTGTCGATGCGTTTTTAAAAATTTAGAGAACTAATCTTTGAACGAATTTCCGAATATCTATAAACACAAAACATTGCTTAAACCGCCTCGACAAGTCGATGCGAGGGCAAAGTGGTGACAAGTCACCGCACTCCAAACGCTGCGCGAATTCAATTATATATTGTATAACTAACTAATTATCAATTACTTAATTCATATTAGCTTAACGCATATGCGATCGATATTCGAAAATATTTTTATGATAGATGGTTTAATAAGATTCTATAATTTCAAGGTACACCGGTCGCCATTGCGATAAAAAGGGGACTCTACAAAGTATAATTTACCGAAAACGGTTGAAAAGAATTGCAAATTAATTGGTTTAGTTGTATAATTATTTTTAATAATACTAATAAAATTCAATATACTAAATAAAATAAGGGCCATCTTTATGAAAGAATATTTTAAGAAAGCACATCTTCCTGCCAATTATTCGCCACTGACTCCTTTCGTTGAACCTGTAACCACGGCAACTCATAAGAAGAGAACATATACATTAATGGGAACCTCGACAAAGACATACGGCGCCGGGGGCAGACTTGGCCTGACTCTTCTGACTCTTGTTAAAAGTATATTTTTTATGTTTTTTTTAGGAACTCTTAAGGAAGAATGGAGCTGTGTGAAATCCGGGAAACGGCAAATAGAAGTTTATGTAATACAACCCAAAACAAGTCAGCCCAAGCCCGATGCTCCACAAAAAGATCCTGTAAATGCAGATAGTTCGCCAACTCTTACGCTTAATCCCGAAACACCTCAGACCGGAAAAGGGAAAGAAGATAGTCCTGCAAAACCGATTGCAACTCCTCCGCAAGCTACAGCCGATAAAGTCCATACTAAGGTGACTACGCCTAATGTCGCGGGAACGCCATTTATGAATGCGAAGGTTGTAGTGCCGGATAAAGATTGTGATGCATTTGAGGCAGGGCGAAGGAACGCGGCGGTCGGAAATGTCCAAGCTCAATTTGATGTAGGAGTAATGTATCTGAAGGGAATCGGAACCAAGAAGAATTTTGAAAAGGCATATGAATTTTTTAGCAAAGCAGAACAATCAAATCATTCCGGTGCTAAGGAACAGGCAGCTGAAGCTGCCTATCAGGCAGGAGTGGAAGCAAGCGCCGGCTTCAATCAAAAAAATCATTTAAAGTGGTTTAAACAGGCTGCGGATAACGGTCATACTCAAGCTGCATACCAATTAGCAGGAATTTTTCAACAAAATAAAGATGATAACAATTCAATTAAGTATTTGAGAATGGCTGCGGACCAAGGACATCCCGATGCTGTCTATTTCTTTGGAAAAAAATGTCAGACTATCGGTAATGTAAGGGGTGCTTTTACCTATTATCAATTGGCAGCGGAGAAAAACCATCCCGAGGCTGCATATGAACTAGGAGAGATGTATTTAAACGGAAATGGAGTTTCATCCAATATTGAAGAAGCAAAGAAATATTTTAGAGTGGCAGCGGATAAAAATTGCAATGCTGCATATCAGTTGGCATTACTGTATTGGGAAAATGGGAATGGAAATGAAAAGGCGATGAAAGAAGCTTTTGAATATTTTAACAAAGCAGCAAAATCTACTTCTGAAGTTGTATATGGGCCTGCTAATTATATGATAGGATTTATGTATTATGAGGGAAAGGGAATTGCCAAAGATGTTTTACAAGCGTTTGTGAATTGGGATATTGCTGCACGCAAAGGACATTCGGAAGCCAAAAAGAATGTTAATAATGAATATCAGTTAAAATTGAGGGCAGCGAATGTCGATGCTCACGTTGCCTATCAAGTAGGGCTAAATTATGTTAATAAAGATGAGAAGAAGGCTATGGAATTTTATAATATCGCTTCTAAAAAAGGTAATATTGAGGCTACATATAATTTGGGAATAATGCACTCCTGCAGAGCTGAGGATTTAGAAGCATTTTCATTATTTACAAATGCAGCAGAGAAAGGCTATCTGCCTGCCATGGTTAAGTTAGCAGAGTGCTACCGTACCGGACAAGGTATAAAGCATAACGTTAATGAAGCGGTTAAATGGCTGGAAAAAGCTGCAAATTTGGGTAGCTTCCCGGCAGGAAATGAGTTAGGAAAGATGTATTTGAGTGGAACCGGAGTTACTGTAAGTTGTCAAAAAGCAATTGAAATCCTTACAATGTGCGAAGACAAAAATCCTATGCTTGGAGCAACTGCATATCAGATTGGAACAATCTATGATGGAGGGGGCAGCGCGTATAATGACCCCGGATTTCAGAAGAACGAGTCTAAAGCAATTAAGTGGTTTAAGAAGGCGGCGATAGTCGGAAATAAGGCTGCGCAAATACTTCTCACAAAAAGGAAAATACCTTGGAAATAAGATGAATTTCTTTCGCGCAGCGTTTGGAGTGCGGTGACTCGTCATCGCTTTGTCCTCGCATCGACTTGTCGATGCGTTTTTAAAAACTTAGAGACTAATCTTTGCAAAAATTTCCGAATATCTATAAACACAAAACATTGCTTAAAACGCCTCGACAAGTCGTATACGTGTTAGT
>JABDBB010000005.1 GCA_013288845.1 Chlamydiota bacterium
ATCATGCAACTTTACTTTTATTATCGTTACATCCGCTTTTTTATTTATGTCCACAGTAAATCTTCTAAACTCAGAAAAAACAAGATTTTGCTTAGGAAACTCACTTCGAGCCTTCTGTTTAAGAGCTAACAGATTATCTTCACACCTTGTTCTAAGCGGTAAAGTTTGTATCAATAACCTCAAATCACCTACTTTCTCTTGCTCAAGAAAGTCATCTAATATTTTAAGGTTTTCATTTAATTGCTTAATATTTTTTTTATCTTCTTTACCAACTTCTTTAAAAGTCAAATGTCTGGAATGATTATCAATTGCAATACTTATAGAAGTATTTTTTGCATTTCTGTACTCTCGTAAAAATGTTTTTGCATAAACCTTTTCATTATGCGGATTTGTTAGAGTATTTTTCATATCTTCTTGTATAGAATTTTTCAATTCTTCGGTATTACGGGTGCTTTTTTCTTTTGCCACACCACCGGTTTTTTTAGGTTGAATTGAAGTAGAAAGCACCGTTATAGGAGCATTTTCATCGAATATACGAACATTTTCATCATTTTCCAGACGACTAACAGACTTGGAAAGGCCTTTTATTAATCCATCGGACTGTTTAGATTCTCCGGATGTAAGGCCCTTCTCTTTGGCGACATTCTTTACCGCGGGATCAGTTTTGGACCCGGAACCGGCCGTCTTCTTTTCCTTAGAGTCGGATTTGTGGGACTCCGAAACCTGATTAAATTTCGGTCCCTCTGAACGATTCACTACCATAATATTTCTCCAAAAGTAAAATACTATTAGTAAGTTTCTTACATAAGATGAAAGTAATGCGCAGCGTTTGAAGTTTTCTTATAAAATTTCAAAATCTGTGACTCTTCCATGGACAATATTTTCCGGCTTGACTTTTACCGTTATTTCAGGAGAATTTGATAATGATTTAAGATTTCCGTTAGGATCCTGAAACGTTAATATCATTGTCATTTTTGCTTTTATTACTGTCTCACCACCGGTAGATTTCGGTTTTTGGACGTCTATTTCAAACGACCTGGATTCTTTAAAATCAGAATCTTTAACACCGGGATTTTGTAAAACAGCTTCGTCTTTTAACATCTTCATCTTTTCTTCGTATTCGAAATTACTTTTTAAAGGTAAGGCTTGTAACAAAAACTTAAAGTCAGAAACTCCTGTGTTAAGAAGAAAAGGTTCTAATTTATCTCTCGTAACGTCATGCACTTGACTGTGTTCCCCCTTAAAATCTAAGGCAAGTCGTTGTCCATCCACGTGAAATCTTATATTAACATTCTTATCCGATTTGTACTCTTCACGAAATACTTTTGCACTGGTACCTGCACTTTCTGTATTTTCACTCTTTTGGACAGATAGGGTTTTCATCCCATTTTTTATAGATTCTTTTAAATCTTCTTTTTTTTCTTTTGCGGTTTTGGGAAGAAGCCCACGATACGCCATTACAGGAGCAGAATTAGTGTCATAATCACGAGAAGGTTTATATCCGAGGAGTTTTTCACGTACAATGTTTCTCAAGCCTTTACTAATAGATCCCAAGCCGCTACCAATAGATTTGACAACTCGTGTAATATTTCCCGATTTAGGGGGATGGGATTCTTTGATTCCGGAAATCCCTTCTTTTTCCGCTACTTTCTTTACTCCTGCTTCTGTCGGAGTACCTTTGGGAGTACCTCCGGTTTTTTTCCCATCTTTTGGAATTGGAGGAGGTATTTGCCCGCTTGTTGTTAATTTTGAATAATTGCCTTCCGATCTCATACACCCCTCCTTAAGTAACTGATATTTAATTATTTAACTAAAAAAATCGTTTTAGAGTCTCTAAAGACTCAGACCCCCTCTTCAATTAGGACTTATTGAGTTTTCATCTATTTTTATTATAAAACAAATATAATTATATAATAACAAAAAGTTTTTTACACAAAGTTTATAATTACATTACTATTTAATATTAAGAATTCATAAAAACTATCCGAGAGAAACCCGCTTTTGAATCAGCTTTTGACTTAATCCCCCCAATCGCACTATAATTCTCTTTTTTCTCGATTCCCTATTTTCGGAAGAGAAAAATCCCGATACAAAAACGCAAACCTTTGGAAAACAATGAAGTACAATCACAAAGTCATAGAGCCCAAATACCAAAAGAAATGGTCTGATAACAAAACCTTCAAAAGTGAAGTCGATTCCTCGAAACCCAAGTATTATGTATTGGATATGTTCCCCTATCCGTCCGGGGCGGGACTCCATGTCGGCCATGTGGAAGGCTATACAGCGACAGACATCATGGCTCGCTATAAACGCCAGCGCGGATTCAACGTGATGCATCCGATGGGTTGGGACAGTTTCGGCCTTTCAGCGGAGCAGTATGCGATACGGACGGGAACGCACCCTCGCCTGACGACTGAAAAAAATATAGACACTTTCAGACGCCAATTGCAATCGCTTGGATTTAGTTATGATTGGGACCGGGAGGTGGCGACGAGTGATCCGAAGTATTATAAGTGGACCCAATGGATTTTCTCTAAGCTTTACGAGAAGGGATTGGCTTATGAGGCTGAGATGCTTGTGAATTATTGTCCGGCGCTGGGAACTGTATTGGCCAATGAAGAGGTGGAGAACGGCTATGCAAAAGAGGGTGGGCATCCGGTAGAGAGACGACCGTTAAGACAGTGGATTTTGAAAATTACAGCCTATGCCGAGCGTTTGTTGTCGGATTTAGATTTGTTGGATTGGCCGGAAGGGTTGAAAAAACTGCAGACCAATTGGATAGGGAAAAGTGTCGGAGCGAAAGTAAATTTTGTTGTTGACGGACGTTCGGATGTTCTCCAAGTATTTACCACCCGACCCGACACTCTGTTTGGCGCGACCTATATGGTGTTGTCTCCCGAGCATCCCTTAGTCAATACGTTGACCCCTCCTGAATTTCGTGAGTCGGTTACGGAGTATCAAAAAAAGACCGCCATGAAAAGCGATATGGACCGGACAGAGCTGGCAAAAGAGAAAACCGGAGTCTTCATAGGCAGTTATGCGATCAATCCGGTGAACGGTCTAAAGTTGCCTATTTGGATTTCCGACTACGTCTTGATGAGTTACGGAACCGGAGCTATTATGTCTGTTCCGGCTCATGATGAGAGGGATTTTGAATTTGCAAAGAAATTTGATTTGCCCGTTGTTTGTGTATTTGATCCGAAGTTGAAAATCCGCGCTGAAAGCGCTCCGGAAGGCCTTGATCCCGAGCAATTTTATAAAGGAATTCTTGAAGGGAAATACTGTTGGCCGGGAGAAGGTACGGCGATGAACAGTTCTAACGGAGAGCTCTCTTTAAACGGTTGCGATGTGGAAGAGGCGAAAGAAAAGACTATTGACTGGCTTTCCCGTAAAGGTTTGGGAGAAAAATCGATCAATTATAAATTGCGTGACTGGCTTTTTTCCCGCCAACGTTATTGGGGAGAGCCTGTACCTATTCTTCATTTTGAAGACGGCACAAAGCGCCTTTTGGATGCCGATGAATTACCCCTTTTATTACCTGAATTGAATGATTTTTGTCCGGCGGGAGACGGAAACAGCCCTTTGGCAAAAGTGTCTGATTGGGTGAACGTTGTAGATCCGAAGACCGGAAAGAGTGCCAAAAGAGAGACAAATACCATGCCGCAATGGGCCGGATCGTGCTGGTATTATCTACGTTTTCTTGATCCTGATAATGATGTGGAAGCGTGGAGTAAAGCGAAAGAAAATTATTGGATGCCTGTAGATTTATATATCGGCGGAGCAGAGCATGCGGTTCTGCATTTATTGTATGCCCGATTTTGGCATAAAGTTCTTTTTGATTGCGGGTATGTATCCGGTCCGGAGCCATTTCATGCGCTGAGGAATCAGGGATTGATAGTTTCGAGATCCTTTCAAAATAAATCGGGTGTGTACATTGCTCCCGAAGAGGTCAAAGAAAAAGACGGACAATATATTCATAGTAAATCCGGAGAAATTCTTAGAAGTCAGATTGAAAAAATGTCCAAGTCGAAATTGAACGGAGTGACTCCGGACGACATCATAACAGAATTCGGTGCGGATTCCCTTCGTTTGTATGAGATGTTTATGGGACCTTTAGAGAAAGAAAAAATATGGAATACCGACGCTGTAAGCGGTTGTAGACGATTTTTAACCCGGATGTTTGATATGGCGACATCGTCGAAAATTGTAGAGGTTGATTCCGAAGAGGCGTTAAAATTGGGATATCGCCTTGTTGAAGGGGTGACGAAGGATTATGAAAGTTTACAATTCAATACAGCCATAGCAAAATTGATGGAGTTTTTGAATGCCTTTACAAAATTGGATGCCTATCCTAAAAAAGTCGTGGGTTGGGCTATTCAATGTCTAATGCCTATGGCCCCTCATATTGCCGAGGAGTTGTGGGAGGTGTCCGGATTTCCGGGGGAACTTTCTTATGTGCCGTATCCTGAAATTGACGTGAAGTATTTGGAAGACGACATGATTACTTATGTGATCCAGGTGAACGGAAAATTGCGCGGTCGATTTGATTTGCCGAAAGATCGTGAAGAGAAAATTGTTTTAGAAGCGGCCCATCAAGAACAAAACATTCGGAAGCATTTGGAAGGAAAAGAGGTCCTCAAAGTAATTTTTGTACCGAATAAATTATTAAATTTTGTAATCAAATAAGAATTAAAGAGGTGTGGGATTCGCGCACCGTTGTTGCGCGCGTGATTCTTTGCATACACGTTAAGTGATTGATAATTAGTTAGTTATATAAGATGTAATTGAATTCGCGCAGCGTTTGGAGTGCGGTGACTCGTCACCGCTTTGCCCTCGCATCGACTTTTCGAGGCGGTTTAAGCGTTCTTTTGTATTTATAGATATTCAAAAATTCGTTCAAAGATTAGTTCTCTAAATTTTTAAAAACGCATCGACAAGTCGATGCGAGGGCAAAGCGGTGACGAGTCACCGCACTCCAAACGCTGCGCGTAGTTACTTCTTCTTACACCTGTGCAATGACTTCCGGGGGTAATTCTTCGGGCATGGGAATGATTTCAAGAGGCGGCACACCTTTTATCGTTTGCAGGAAAAGGTCCTGCATTCGGTAGACTAATTCAGCTGTAAATTCTTTTTTATAGAGATATTTAGAAAACACTGTTTTGATCGCTTCTTCCAGCCTTTTAGAGTCTGGTCCTAAAAAAGATTTTACACTCTTTATTACAACTGTATTGACCACGAATCCTTTATTAGGAGTGACGAGAATGCTATATACCATACTTGCAATCTTGTTGATTTCCTTATCAAAATCCGGTTTATCGGTTTTTATTTTACCCTCTTTGGAGAGTACTTGGGAAAGCAATCCGCCTATTTTTTCCGTCGTATCGATTTTATGGTTCAGAAAATTATATAATAAATCAATATATCCGAATCCCTCTGTGTTAAGAATCGGTTGAATAATCTTACCGAAATCCATATTGATTTTCTTTTTTACCGAATCTGAATGAAGTGCTGTATTCACAATAAAACCGGTTTTAAATTCACAGGCTTCAAAAATACTAAGGAATGCTTTATCTAAATTTTTAATGGGAGATTGAACATCTTTCGAAAGTAAGGCTGCCTCTAAAACAACTTTAAAAGGCGTATGTGTGAGATTCATGTCCTCATGCATAAGGATTTCAACTAAGCCATTTAGCATAAATTCACTGAGACTTGAAAGGGTAATGCCCAATTTATCAAAATCATAGTGTGTTTTCAGACTAACTTTTGCTATTCCATATATATATTCTTTCAAATAATCAGGACCTTTTTTTCTCACTAATAGATCTTTAATGACATCCGCTTTTTCTATGACGATATTGTATACTTGCATCTTCAATAAGAGTTTATTGACTTGAGGGAGAAAAAATCCGATAACCGACTTCATTCCCTCTTCTGAATAGAGAGTTTGTATGAAATCATGCAATTTTTCGGAGATTACCTCTTTAATTTGATTTTTCGTGATTTCAAGAATTGATGTTTTAATTTTATCGTTAAGGATGCCGGAGATGAGATCCGATACACTTTCCTCACCTTTCGGCAAAGCGGATAAGTTTTCATTCGGTAAAGAGTATTCTCCGAATTCATGCAGTTCTTTCAACAGATTATTTACATTATCGGGAAGTTCCAACAGATTTTGGAGATGATCGATAAGATTTATTTCAGATAGCTCATCACCTGTTTTTATTTGGATTGTACAAATGATTTTGTATACTTCTTCAATAAAGAGATCGGTATGTTTTTTTTGTTGTAACTTTGCATATGCATCTTCATTTTTGATGTTATCCGGATGGATAAAATTCTCTTTTGTATTTTTATGGATGGTATCCAATGTAATAAAACAAACTTTAGTAAGATCTTCAAGACGCCCCTTAGTTTCCGGGTCTTTACGATCGATATTCCCCTGTATGTGCGTTAGCGCTTCTTTTTCGGCGGTCACATATTTTTCTTGGAATTCTAAAAGAATATTAAGCCATTTTTGAAAAGTGTCGGCAATATTTATATTTTGAACAATTTCGGAAAATCGGCCGGTGAATTCTCCGATAACCTTGTCACTGTTTTTTCTTATAAAATCGATCAATAAATCCGGAGCTCCGGTTAGAATATCTTTACTGATACGGGTCTTTAGATCTCTTATTTTGTATTCTACAAGAGCCGCGACAAATGCATTACAACAATAGAGAACAACCTCTTCATCCATACCCGGGAAAGTATCTTTTAAATTTTTTGAATACTCGGGTTTCTGATGTTCAGTGATCCATTCAATCGCTTTGTTTTTTATTTCCGGATTCATTTTTTCATCTTTGACTTCGGCCAATATTTCCGCTATTTTTTCGGTATCGAGACCGGTTATAAGCCATTGGATTGATTTTGCCGGGGAATAGGACGTATCTAAGTAGCAGGAATTTTGCATTTCTTCTGTAATAGATTTTACGGTACGTTTTTGTAACTCTGTGAAAAGAGGTTCTATCAGCTTTATTTTATTTTTCGCTATTGGGGGGATGGGAATCAGAATTTTATTCTCTTGTAAGAAATCGCAAGCTGTAGGGACAGCATCTTTTAGCAAGGTTTGCGTATCTTCAAGGGACTTATGGAATTTTTTTTCCGAATATAAAAGAGGTTCTTTGCTTTTTTCGGAAGATGCGGAGGAACGTTCCGCTCCTTCTAATGCCTTTATCTTATGAGTTTTTAAAAATTGGGCTCTTGCTTGATTATATTTTCTTTTCCCTAATTCACTCAAGTCCGCAATTTGTTTAGCAGTTAAAGGACGACTTTTATTAAAAATTCCGAAAGTGAAGAAGTGAAATATTTTTTTTACTACATTCCAAATTTTAGAAGTGATAGAGCGAATCCGGGAAATCCGGATGGGAGGTTGAATAGAGGAAGTATTACCGCCTAAGGTTACGGCTGTCATGAGTTATTCCTTTTTCTGAAGCTGAAAATATACTATTAATTATACTTCAAGTATATTAATATTTATTAAAGATGTAAGAAAATATTTACATAAAGGCAGTATACTTATGCGAATTAAAGCTCCTTTTGTCGATTTAAATAATCATCTTGACTCTTTGGAACGTGAAACACAATTATTATACAACGAAACCGTCACTATTGTGGAAATTCAGGGAAGTCGAGCTTTAATTATAGCGGAAGAACAACAAAGATTTTATAAAGATGAAGGCTTTTCCGGTTATAAAGGATGGGTTGATACGAATGCACTTTCTTCATATGATTCCGATGTGAAAAAAGAGGTGATTGTCATTTCTAAAAGAGCGCCGGTTACATTAGAGGAAACCGGGGATACTATACCTCTTCCTTTCGGATGTTCTTTTACTTGTTTAGGAGAGGAAGAACATTTCCTGCACATTGAAACAGCGGACGGCAAGGCCGGAAAAATTCATAGAAACGATGTGGTGAGGAGGGGCGAAACTTCTCCTTCCCCCAATATTACCGAACTCTCCCGGATTTTTCTTGGTGATCCGTATTTATGGGGAGGAAGGACTCCGTTTTGCAAAAAAGATGCGGTCGGCACTTCCGGTATAGACTGCTCCGGACTCACCTCTATTCTGTATCGCATTTTAGGAGTCGATATTCCCCGCAATGCCTGTGATCAATATCGTATAGCCAAAGAAAAACCCGGAAATCGACTGCAATCCGGGGACCTTCTTTTTTCGGCTCCTATTACAAATCCGGGAAAAATTGATCATGTCATGCTGTATGTCGGGGACGAAAAAATTATAGAAGCGAGAAAATCGACGGGATCCGTCGGAGAGATCGGTTGTGAGGAAAGATTCGGTTGTCACTTGTCGGATTTAGAGTCGGGGGACGAAACGGGTGATCTCGTCCTTTATTTCGGCAGTATCCCTTTTTGACTTTGAAATTTCATTTGAAAAATATGGTTGAGCCGTTTAATATTGATTAAATCCGGTATAAAACTTTATCTTTTTCACGATTCGTGTTATTTTAAGCTTGACGAAGCACCGGAATCTATCTTCACACTTGAAATTAGCTAAATTCGGAAATCAGGTTTTTTATGTTTAGAAGTATGACAGCGTTTGTCTCTAAGACAAAAATGAGTTCTTTAGGGAAACTCACGTTGGAAATTCATTCGGTTAATCGGAAGCATTTAGAGATTTCAACCTATTTTGAAAGTAAACTTGTTAAATATGAACTTGAAATCAATAAAAGAATAAGCGGATCCGTTCATCGCGGAAAGGTGAGTGTCCGGCTGGCTCTTCAGGCGGCTCATTCCGGATTGATTAAAGTCCGTCCGGATTTAGAGCTTGCGAAAGAGTTAAAAAACGGGTGGGATAAAATTTCTTCGGAACTTGGTTTATCGCAGACGTCGGAATTTCCTTTATTGTTATTGAAAGATTTTGCCGGACTCTTTGTTTATGAAGAGGCGGCTATAGATGACCGGTTGTTTGAATCGGAAATTATGGCTCTTTTAGATGAGGCGCTTGACGATCTGATCAAGATGAAAAAAGTTGAGGGTCTGGACCTGTATAAAGATGTGGCCGACCGGCTTTTGTTGATACAAAAAAATTTACGGATGATTCGAGAGAAAGCTCTTGGAACGGTCGAGGCGTATACCACAAAGCTTCGGGAAAAACTGACTCTTTTGGTTCCGCAAATTTCCGATCATGAAGATAGAATTTTACGGGAGATTTGTATCCTCGGTGAGAAGATGGATATCACGGAAGAATTAGTTCGATTTGACTCTCACGTAGCACGTTTTACTGAATTTATGGAATCGGGAGAAATTTCTCTCGGAAAAAAATTAGAATTTCTTTTGCAGGAAATGTTAAGAGAAGTGAATACCATCGGATCCAAAAGTATGCATATTGAGATTTCACACTTTGTTGTAGAAATCAAATCCGAATTGGAAAAAATCAGGGAACAATTACAAAACATCGAATAATATGACGCATAAAGCATTAGGAAATAATAAACGAGGCATTCTGTATATTATAAGTGCCCCGGCAGGAACAGGTAAAACCACGCTTGTCGAGATGCTCACGAAAGAATTTTCTTGCGTCGTTTCAAGCGTTTCCTACACTACGCGAAAGCCGCGCGGAAAAGAGAAAAACGGGATCGAGTACATATTTATTGACAAAGATGAATTTGATCAAAAAATTGCTACAGGTGATTTTTTAGAATATGTCACACTATATGATCAAAATTACGGAACCTCTCGGGAGTGGGTAGAAAAGCAGCTTCATGCAGGACACCATGTTGTACTTGTGATTGACACTCAGGGAGCTTTAAAATTAAAAGGAAAAACGGACAGCGTCTCCATTTTCATCCGTCCTCCTTCCCTTGAAGAATTAAAAAAACGACTTACCGAAAGAAAAACAGAATCCGCAGAACACATCAACCGTCGGTTGGATTGGGCAAAACATGAACTGGAACATTGTCACGAGTATGATTATCTGATAGTGAACGACAATTTGCGAATCGCATACGATGTATTACGAAGTATTTTCATAGCGGAAGAACATAAGAATAACAAGATTACCTAAGGAGAAAAAGAATGGATGAGCATTTAACTAACGAAGGCATCTCAACAAAATACCGAAGCCAATTTGATATGGTCAATGAAGCAATCAAACTGGTTGTAAGCATGGTCCATTCCGGAAGGGGTGCAAGGATAAAAATCAATAGTAAAAATCCGGCTGTTGTCATTCCGGCAGAAATTCGTGCAGGTAAAGCATATTTGGAAGATCTTCCTGCTCCCGATGCTCGTGAAATAAAACTTCATATACCGGAACAAAAAGGAAAAATGACGGGCTCCACCACCTTTAAAACAAATACACTTAGAGATCAGTAGTCTAAAAACGGCGGCAGCACCTGATGACGGCAGAAAATCTTAGTATTCAAGTTCTCAGCTTTTCCTTTTTCATCATTTTCTCCTTCGTCGCGTTGTTTGCCGGCGCCGTTTTCAATTACAAAAGACAAAATCAGAAACGTTGTCTTTGTCCCTATACAAAAAAACCGATGTGGCCCGGAGAGGTGATCCCTTTAAGCAGCGTGGAAAAGATCATGCATTTTTTGTATTACGATATCCACTCTTACGACAATCGGGTTTTTCCGATGAAAAAGGCGATGGTTTGTCGGGATACAGGTAAAATTTTTGCAGATACCGTTTCTTTTTGGGGATTTTCTAAAGTCGATTGGACATTTATTCAAAAAAAACACCGGGGATCGTATGTCTCGTGGGGAAGTTTGAGCTTACAACAACAAAGAGAGGTAAGAGAGGTACACGGTTCTTTGGAAGGATTTCAAACGGAAACCTCTTCTTCAAAAATATTGCCGAAAGATTGTGAAGAGCTGTATGCTCATCTGAAACCCGGACCTCTTTATGTCGATATCGAAACAAATATCCTGATCGGATGGATGTGTGTTCCCGATACAATGTTTGAAGTGCTTATTGTCCGATTTCCAAGAACAAAAATGAGACCTCGGTCCGATCAAATACAAAAATATTATTCTAAAATTCATTAAGGTTTTTTATGAGCGAAACAAAACAACGAGTGTTGATCACCTCCGCCCTTCCCTATGCCAACGGACCTTTGCATTTCGGCCATATTGCGGGGGCCTATCTTCCGGGAGACTGCTATGCCCGCTTTAAAAGATTAGAAGGTGAAGATGTTCTTTATATTTGCGGTTCCGACGAATATGGTGTAGCGATTACTCTGAGTGCGGAAACGGCAAAAAGGACACCGAAAGAGCATGTAGATATTTTTCACAAGATCAATAAGGATTTTTTCGATCAAATAGGCATTTCATTTGACCATTATTCGAGAACGACCTGTGATAGTCATCAAGAGCCTGTTTATGCATTTTTTAACGATTTACTGAAAAACGGATTTATTGAAGAGCGGATTACCGACCAGCTGTATTCCGAGCAGGACGAACGTTTCCTTGCCGACAGATATGTGGTAGGTGTGTGTCCGAAATGCCATTACGAAAATGCCCGGGGTGATGAATGCGGTAAATGCGGCACGGCTTATGAAGCGACCGATTTGCTCAATCCCCGTTCGAAGCTGACCGGAGCCCCTTTGGTGAGGAGAGCGACAAAACACTGGTTTATTCTTTTAGAAAAACTGAAAGATCGACTTGCAGAATGGATAGAAACAAAAAAATGGAAACCGAACGTCATCAATTTCATCAGACAATTTATTAAAGATCTGCATGCTCGGGCCATTACACGTGATTCCGATTGGGGACTGCCTGTGCCGTTAGAAGGTGCAGAGGGAAAAGTTCTGTATGTGTGGTTTGACGCCCCTATCGGCTATATTTCGGCTACTATGGAATGGGCGAAACTTCAGGGAGATGAATCGAAATGGAAAGACTATTGGTTCAACCCGGAAACTAAACTGGTGCAATTTATCGGAAAAGACAACATCCCTTTTCATGCCGCTATTTTCCCGGCGATGGTCATGGGACAAAATCTGCCTTATAAACTTGTAGATGAATTGCCCGCCAACGAATTCTATAATTTAGACGGCAAACAATTCAGCAAATCAGAAGGGTGGTACATTGACCTGGAGGATTTTTTCCGTTCTTACTCAGCCGATCAAATTCGCTATACAATCGCTGCCAATGCTCCGGAAACACAGGACTCGGAATTTACCTGGAAAGACTTTCAATCGCGATGCAACGCAGATCTTTTGGGGAAATACGGCAATTTGGTGAACCGTGTGATGATTTTTGCACAAAAAAATTGCGAAGGCAAAATTCCGTCTCCCGGTCTGTTAGAGGAAATTGACAATACTTTTTTAAAGAATATCAAAATGCTTTGTGAAGAATCGCGTGAAGCGTACGACACTTTCAGATTGCGCAAAGCAAGTCAGCTGATCATGGAATTAGCACAGATCGGCAATACATATTTTGATGCGAAACATCCGTGGAAAGATGTAAAAAATCCGGATACCTTCCCTCGTATGGAGACGACAATTTTTCTGTGTTGTGAATGTCTAAAAGCGCTGGCGATCGTTTCGTATCCGATTATTCCGGAAACCGCTTCGAAACTGTGGAAATTTTTGGGATTCCAAAGTGAAATTGAAACGATCCGAAGCAAGGAAGTTCTTTCTTCCCCTTTAGAATCGGGAATTTCGTTAGGGAAATCGGAAATATTATTTAGAAAAATTGAGGATACGGAAATAGAAACGGAGATGGAAAAGCTCAAAAAAATGTCGGAGTGCTCATTGAAGTCTAAGTCATTGAAAACAAAGCCTTTAGAGAAAATAAAAGAGGCTATCGATATTTCCGATTTTCAAAAAATTGATTTACGGGTAGGACAAATCCTGGAAGCGACTAAAGTCCCCAAAAGTAAAAAACTTTTACAACTGACAGTCGATATAGGAACGGAAAAACGGACGATCCTTTCAGGAATCGGAAATCGCTATACCCCGGAAGAGCTCATTTCAAAAAAAGTTCTTGTTGTAGCCAATTTAAAACCGGCCCTGATTATGGGAATAGAAAGCCAAGGAATGGTGATAGCGGGTTTAGGAGAAGCCGGTCCGGAGCTTCCGGATGTGCCGGATCTACCTGTCGGAACTGTTGTACAATAGTGATATAGAGATGTAAATAAAATGAGGCGATTTTCTCTTGTCGGATATCTATATCATATGATAGAATTTTGCTTTTGAAACACTTATTGGAGAAAAAAATGTCGAGAGAGTGTGAAGTCACAGGAAAGAAGCCCGTATCAGGCTATAAATACGCTATACGCGGAATCGCAAAAAAGCGCAAAGGTATCGGCCTGAAAATTACAGGTAAGACAAAACGCAGACACTGCCCTAATTTAATGAAAAAACGTCTTTGGTTTGCTGAAGAAAATCGTTTTATCACTTTAAAATTGAGCGCAGCAGCATTACGCACTATCGATAAACTCGGTGTAGCCGCCGTTGTAAGAGAAATGCGCAGTGAAGGAAAAAAAGTATAATTCTTTTTACTACCGAAGTCTTGTCTTCGGTAGAAATTTCTTTTTTATTCTATCCTCCTGTCTTTTTATTTTTTTATTTTCTTCCTGCTCCGGAAAAAAACCGGAAGATTTTCGGGAAGAGGGCAGATCTTTATCAAAATCATTGATCAAAGAACTATCCGTAATCCGCTCTAAAGAAGAGCTTCTTTCGCGATCCGGTCAGGTAGAAAAACTTTTCAATCTCCTTTCCGAAACAATGGTCAAAGCAAGAGAATGCGAAGAGAATACTCAATCAAAACTTTCCCCTTTCGAAAAAGATGATCAGGTCATTTGCGACGAACTTCGCACTGAACTTCTGCGTCTTTATCGGATTCCCGGCATAAAAAAAATCATAGAAAAATTACAGCACGACGCTCTCGGTAAACTCGATCAATATGAAAGACTCCGGAGCAAAAGAAAAAACGCCCTCCCCCATTAACCGGTAAGTAATTATAGATTAATTGTTTACATTAAGAAATTTTTAACTCGCGCAGCGTTAGTTCAATCCCCTCCGACTCGATTTGTCGCATACGCGTTAAGCTAAGAGATTCAATATGTATTTAAGAATAGTTATAAGTAGGAAATTTTTAATAAACACCATAAACATTTAAGCTGTAATATGTTATAATTTTTTAGTTTAACGCGTATAAGACTTGTCGAGGCGGTTTGAGCGATGTTTTGTGTTTATAGATATTCGGAAATTTGTTCGAAATTTAGTCTTTAAATGTTAAAAAACGCATCGACAAGTCGATGCGAGGGCAAAGCGGTGACGAGTCACCGCACTCCAAACGCTGCGCGAATGAAATTCTTCTTATACGTCGAGGAATTCTTCAAAGTGCTTTTTTCTTGCGTTCAAGTGTGTATGATCGGTCAGTTCGTTGATGTGAACCGGAACCGCTGTGATATATCCTTTTCTCAACCAGGCAATATCGCTGTCTTCATGCTCTTCAAATTGAAGAAGTTTTGCCCCCATCCAGTAGTACGGATGTTCTTCGGCGGGGTGCATACGACGATCAAAATTTTCTCCCCAAAATTCCAATCCCTGGCGTGTCATCCGGAATCCTTTAATTCCCTTGGCCGTCTCGGGGAAATTTACATTGAGTAACGTGCCGGGAGGAAGAGTATGATTAAGGACATACTCGACAATTTTGGGGACATACGATTCTACAAGTTCGTAGGGGGTATTTTTATATTCTCTGCAGGAAAAGGCGATGCCGGGAATTCCTTGGAGCACGCTTTCGATAACCCCTCCGACGGTACCGCTGTAAAGAAGATTTCTCCCTGCGTTGGTCCCTCTGTTAATTCCTGAAACAACGAGATCCGGCGGGGAGTCGAGGACAACATTGAGAGCTATTTTTACACAATCTGCCGGGGTTCCGTTAACAGAATAGATATCTCCCTGCGTTTCAGGCCATTCTACCGAATGGACTCGGAGCGGATTACGGATTGTGATGGACAATCCCACACCCGATTGTTCGACCATCGGAGCTACCACAGTAAGGCGGGCGATATTTTGAAGGGATTTGTAGAGATGTCGAATACCCGGAGCAAAAATACCGTCATCGTTGACGATGAGGATGTGAGGAATTTTTTTTGTCATGATATATAGTTTTGGTAAAGAGGTTACTGTGGTATTGAGCATATACTCGGCGAATAAAGGGGTCAAGTACAGAAATATTAGAGAATTCTTTTTTTTAAAATAGAATGTAATTATACTAAAGTCAGAGACTTCTGTAATTATTTAGATAATTTCTTTAAAATTTGTCATTAGGAAAATTAGAGGTATTTTAATGCCGTTAGATAGGGAAGATGACTTATTTGATGAAGCTGACGATACCCCTATATCCGGTCCTGAGATGTCCCCCGGATCTCTGATTCTTTCCGGTTTTATGCAACGAATTCTGCACCCTTTTCAGCGGAAAGAAATTCCGACAACCTCGCTAAAAGGGCGGGCACAAAAGATCATTCCCAAATTAAATGAGATGATTTCGGAGCTGGAGTCTTTGGAGAAAACCGAGGAGAAGGATGATCTCTTTATCCATTTCATTATCGGTCCCTTAATAAAAGAGGGCTATTCCTTACGAGAGCAAATCCTCTCTTATTCCGATACTTTACGGCATAAATTAATTTCTCAGTATGTGTTATGGGTCGACAGATCTTTTAAATGGGTAGAATTGTCGAAAAAAGAGAGCAAAAGTGACTTGGTGAATGCCGTCAAAAAATTTTTGATTGAAGAAACCCTTTCTATTATTAAAAAAGATATCGCATTGATCAATGACTATTGGGAGCAGCAGATTGAAAACTTAGATATAGAGGAGGGGGACTCGGAGAGATTGAAAGAAAAGGTCGAAAAAGCTCTCTTACCGTTATTGAAAGAATTGGAAGAGCTTTATCGCAATCACGGAGTACTTTCTACCTCGGAAGACATTCGAAACTGGAGAGAAAAAGTAAATATTAGGAGACAGGAGTTATTTGAATCGTCTCTGTCGGAAATTGACGACACGATTAATAAAGAATTCCCGTTAAGAAAAAGTAAAGAGGTGCAGGTGCATCTTGTGGATATTTTGAATAAAATTATTTTCCTGGAAGAGGAGCTTCCTCACCCCGGCGATGAAGAGAGAGGGAATATGCATCCGAAACATGTAGCGGCTCTGTATCAACAGGCTCATGAGCTTAGTTTGGATATTCGCCTGTCACAGGAGCTGTTTGACCGACTCGAAAATATCATGCAGGTATTGCAGGATATTTATAAAGACTCAAAAAATAAAAAAAATTCAGACTAAAAAATATATTCGTCCGCTATTTTTCTTTTGTCCCTATTTCCCAGAACATGAAAAGTCCGTAGTTTATTCAGCGTAACAGGCGATAATTGTCCGAGGGGAATAAAAATAATTTTTTTCCCGTAACGGGCGGCAAAACTCTTCATAAAACCTCGCGGAGGTTTTTCTGCGACGTAGGCAATCAATCGGTTGACACTATAATCAATCGCCGCCATCAAAAGCACCTCCGACTTAGTGCGACATTCTCTGTAATCCGGATCGTTCCAGATATCCTGCATTCTACGCGGAGGATACGACATCATGAATCCTCCGTATTCGCAACGGCTGATGCCCGGACCTACAATATTTTGCGACATATGAGTCGCGTAGAATGCCATATCTGATTCTTGCGAATGTTCGCCGATCCAGGTAATTCGCCAGGGATATTTTTCTTTTGCTTCTGCATTTTCGGAGTGATCGTCATGAAAGATGATGACGACCGAACCGATGGATCCTCTGTGCGGTTTGCCTGAAGTTTTGACATAGATTTTTTTTTCGTATCGGTGACGAATGGTCTCTCTGATGTCCAAACCGTCTTCAATACTTGTGGAAAAAGGGATAGTGCGAGCTCCCTCTTCATTCAACAATTGCGTCGCCTTTTTTTTGAGAAAGCGGCCGAAATTTTCTATGGAAATGTCTTCGGGAGGGTAAGAGCAGATGCCGAAAGGAGAGGGCGGTTCGAAGCGGATAGTTGCGTTATCTTTTTTGCGTTTAGAAAACTGATTTTTTTTCCTTCCCGGTTGTTTCATATGGAATCGCATGATTTTCGATTTTCCCCAAACATCTTCCACGGTGAGATTTAAGAGGGGGAGATTATCGATATTTTTGAGGAAGGGATAGTCGGTTGCGAGAAGCCAAACTTCATAAGCGTAGTTGTGATCCACACAACCTTTGGCTGCGCTTAACATCTTGTAGAGATCCGGCATGAGCATTCCGCTGATCAGCGCATAATTCCTTACAAACTTCATCGTATTTCTTAGGTGATATCCCAAGAAAGAATTCCCTGTACTTTTTTCATATTTGACTCCCCCTTCTTTATACAGATCCAGAATCACTTTTTGTTTATCGGGAGGAAAATTTATTGAAGCTTCTCCCCTCCCTTTTTCATACTCCTGCGTGAAGCGTCCGAATTCTGCCGCTGTTTCTCTGTATGACTCTTCCGTAAGGCCCGAAACTTTTGCCGGAGTGCGACCGGAAGGGGGATAAACGGGAAATGCTTTTTGATCGATGAGATCCAATATTTGCGCTGTATTCGACATACAGGAGATAAATAAGATCCGGTTGTAAGAGAAGGAAAGCTCCTTCAATTTTTTAGCCATATACAAATTACTTTGGGAAGGTTTTTCATCCGGATTTTTTACCCCCGATTGCTGCCTTTCGTAAGTCCGATAATATTTCTCCAAACCGACGCGAAAAATAGAATACGGATCGGGAAAAAGTTCGTTATGCAGAGGAGCGTCATCAAAATCCTGAGCGATACATTTTCCGATGACTCCCCTTTCCAATGCCGACCGAAGAGCTTCAAACATAGGATCACAAGGTTCGCAAAGATAGTGAAGAGAAGAGCCGTCCGTTTTCTCTTCGGTGACTACTGTAATGTCAGGCAATCGTGAAGAGGCATGAAGAAATTGCAATTCCAATGTATCCGGAAGCTCCACAGCGACGCAATCGGGATTCAGATAAAGGAATGCTTTGCGGACTTCGGCTGCAGTTTCCGGAGTGTAACGGAGAACGGGAACAGCGTAAATATTTTCTTTAGTGAGGAAAAAAGGAATTGTATTTTGAATCATCAGGACCCCGGATTGTATTGCAATAGGGATGATGGTGACAATTTCCGGATTTTCTTTCCATGAAAAATCCGAAAATCGCGAGACTTGCTAAGTCTAAAAATTTCTACGCTTATTTTCAAATTCCGTTTTATATAGCTACCCGATATATGTATGTTTTTGTGTGTTTGTTTTGAGAATATATGATACAATAAGGTTTATATTAAAATAACCCACGTTGGAATACACCCGATTTTATGCCAAAAAAAATAAAAAAAACCAAAGAAGATAAGCTTTACGAGAGTCTTCTTAAAGTGACACGCCAGATGATTATGGGACGCAGTTTTGTTCCGGGAACCGTTGCCGAAATGATGGAGAGGCTTTCCCTCCCTTTACAACACAGGCCCGTTCTCATCAAAATTCTCGACGATCTTACCGCTGCCAATGAAATTTCGTGCGTCAATAATCGCTATGTACGTCAGACAGGAGGAGGCGAAGTGTTTGCAGGGACTATCCGGATGCATCATCGCGGATTCGGTTTTGTGGAAACTGACAACAATGCGTTTTCCGACGACGTTTTTATTCCGAAACACATGACCAAAAATGCTGTAGACGGCGATAAAGTGGAGATCATGATCAACACTGAGTCGTTATCCGGAAAAGGGCCGGAAGGCCGTGTGATCGGCATTGTCGAAAGGGGCAGAAGTCATATTGCAGGGATTATCAAAGAAATTCATAAGTCCGGAGAGATCATCGCCTACGTCCCTATTCTTGGGCAATCGCAAAAAGTTGTGGTCGATCCGGGAGAACATGAGTTAAAAGAGGGCGATCGTTTAGTCATGGAGGTGACCGATTGGGGAAGTAAGGACACGGAAACTTTGGCGCGATTCTCCCGGTATCTCGGTCATATTTCGGATCACAAATGTGACATCAAGGCAGCGATTGAAGAGTATCAATTGGCCTCTGAATTTTCTCCGGAGAGTATTGCCGAAGCGGAAAAATTCGGAAAATCGGTCCCCAAAAAAGAAATTGATAAGCGTGAAGATTTCCGGGAGCTGGAATGTTTTACCATCGATCCCGATACGGCTAAAGATTTTGATGATGCTTTGACACTGACCAAAGATAAGAACGGCAATTTTCTTTTGGGAGTGCATATTGCGGATGTAACCGCCTATGTATTGCCGGGATCCGCTCTGGATAAAGACGCGCGGGTCCGGGCAAATTCCACCTATTTTCCGGGATACTGCCTGCCTATGCTCCCTAAAGAGCTTTCGAATAATTTATGCAGTTTGAAACCGAATGTAAACAGACTAACCGTTTCGGTCATGATGACTCTTGATGCGAAAGGTGATTTGTTGGAGTACCGGACAACACGTTCTGTGATTCGGAGTCAAAAGCGTTTTACATATAAAGAGGCGAAACAGGTTTTGGACGGCGAGAAAAAAAGTCCGCATCTAAAAACCTTAAAACTCATGGTGGAGTTGTGTAATCTTCTGAAGCAAAAGCGTTTCGAAAGGGGAAGTCTCGAATTGGCGCTGCCTGATTTGGTGGTCATGGTCGATGAAGAGGGATTTCCTTTGAGAACGGAATATGTGGAATATGACATCACCCATCAGCTTGTAGAAGAGTTTATGCTTAAAGCAAATGAGGTTGTCGCGAAGCATCTGACTGATCGGGGAGATAAACTGACTTATCGTGTGCATGACAATCCTCCGGAAGAAAGTTTGAAAGATTTTGTGAGTCTTGTACGGGCTTTCGGATTTGAGTTGAACGACGCACCTTCGCAGGAAGAGCTGCAGAACTTTTTCAATAAAGTTTCGGAAACTCCTTACGCTCAACACCTTGCAACAAGTTATATACGGCGGATGCGGATGGCGGTTTATTCTCCGGATAACATCGGCCATTATGGATTAAGTCTCGAACATTACTGCCATTTCACCAGTCCGATTCGTCGATATGCTGATTTAATTGTGCACAGAATTCTGCTGGACGGTCCGATGTCACCTGAAATTTTGGAAACGATCAGCGCCCATTGTTCCGAGCAGGAACGGATCAGCGCCAAAGCGGAATCGGGTGTGAAGCTTTTGAAAAAGCTTAGGCTTTTGGAAGCAATCCGGGAAGTTGACCCGGATATCGAATATGATGCTGTGATCACCACTGTGAAAGCGTGGGGCATTACTATTGAAATTTTGGCTTTTATGATGGAATCTTTCACGCATATTTCAGAAATCGGCGATGATTATTTTGAATTTGAAGAGAGAAAAATGCGGCTTATAGGAAGGAATACTAAAACTGTCTATCGTTCGGGTGAAGATGTAAAGGCTGTTCTACGAAATGTAAATTTTATTACACTTGAAAGTAAGTGGGATATTATTGCACCGGAAGTTATCGTCGAAAAAAAACCGGAACGGAAAAAAGCAAAGCCGAAAGAAAAAGGTAAACGCTCTACCGGAAAAAAACGGGCAGGAAAACAAAAAAGATAAAATCTCATCGGAGCTGACATGAAAAAATATTTTATTACCGGATTGGTTATCCTCCTCCCTCTGGCACTTACCGTTGTCATCGTTGTGTTTTTGATTAATCTGCTGACTACCCCCTTTATGGAAATTGTGCAATCGATTTTTCACCGCTATGATTTACTCGACAAAAACTTTCTTTTTTTAAGCGCTTCTCAGATTCAATATGTCTCCGGGCAAATTCTGATTCTTTCTTTTCTGTTTCTTTTTACAATTTTCCTCGGATTTGTGGCAAAGCTGTTCCTTTTTCATTATTTGATTAAAGCATGGGATTACATGATCAATAGAATTCCTGTCATTCGATCGGTGTATAAAACCTGCAGGGATGTGATCAACACAATTTTAACGAGCGATACGAAATCTTTTAAGCAAGTGGTGATCGTCCCTTTTCCTTCGAAAGACAGCCACAGTATCGGCCTTGTCACTCGAGATAACCTTCCTGCGATCCCGCATACTAAAGATAAAGAGCTGATTGCTGTGTTTGTCCCTACCACTCCGAATCCGACGTCGGGATATTTAATCATGTACGATGAATCGGATTTGATTTATATCGATATGAAAGTAGAAGAGGCTCTGAAATATATTATTTCTTGCGGAGTAATTTTGAATGAGACTTTTACAGAGACCGATCCGAAAGAGATCGAGGCATTGAGAGATTTGCGAAAAGCAAAGCAAACAACGGCAGCAGAGGGATAATTTCATGAAGAAATACTTCATCACCGGACTGGCTATTTTACTTCCTGCAGTGTTGACTGCGATGATCTTTGTTTTTATTATTAATTTATTGACGAAACCGTTTGTCGGAATTATTGAAGATATCCTGCGTCATTATCATGTGTTTTCTTCGCGGCAATTGATTACCCTTGTCAGCAAACTTGTGATCATGACTCTTCTTTTTGCGATTACCTTTCTGATAGGTTTTTTAGCGCGTATTCTTATTTTTCATTATTTATTCAGACTGGGAAATTACATTCTTCATCGAATACCTCTTATCAATAAGATCTATAAAGCTATCCAGGATGTCATCACGACCATTTTTCATGAAAATTCATCTAAATTTTCCGAAGTGGTGCTGATTCCTTTTCCTACGGAAGACTCTCTTTGTTTGGGATTGATTACTAACGATCCGATTACGAAACAACCTAAAGAAGATGCATACGGAAATATTTCTGTCTTTGTCCCTGCGACGCCGAATCCGACTATCGGATTTGTTCTTCTTTACCGTCGGGAGCAAATGGTGGCGTTGGATATGACGGTAGAAGAGGCAATTAAATTTGTTGTCTCGTGCGGAGTCATGTCATCAGGATTCACCCTCAAAAATGCTCTTCCTAAGTAAGAAGAAATTGAGCGCGCGCAGCGTTTGGAGTGCGGTGACTCGTCACCGCTTTGCCCTCGACTCGACTTGTCGAGGCGGTTTAAGCGTTATTTTGTGTTTATATATATTCAGAAATTCGTTCGCATATTGGTCTTTAAATTTTTGAAAACGCATCGACAAGTCGATGCGAGGGCAAAGCGGTGACGAGTCACCGCACTCCAAACGCTGCGCGAATGAAATTCTTCTTACTTCAGTATTCTTCTTCCACATGTTTTCTTTTTATAAACTTAAAATAATCTTAACAAACTACAATTAATAAAAATTATTTAAATCTCCTGACAATTGAATTTTAATTGTTAAAACAGCTAATATAATTATATATTATATAAATCGGGAGAACACATGGAAGGCAGCAGCATCTTAAAAATACATAACAAGCTGAATAACAGTAACTTACGTATTTTTATTACCGAAGAAGTCTCTTCCCGGGAATCTCTTCTCATTCAAAAAGCCGCTAAACTCATTTTTGACGAGTATAGAGGCAAAAAAAACAGTGTAATTTCTAAATCGGACCTTTTGAATTTATGTAACAAAATTTCTCAAAGCGATGCAGAGCAAGTTGACAGCCCGTTTATTTGTACAATAAATAAAATTCAACAAATTGCCCCCAAATCACGGCGCATTATCAAAACACGAAAAGACATTTATAAAAAATTAACAAAATCTAATAAAAATTTCCTCATAAAATTTATTTGGATGGTTTTCATCGCCCCTTTTATCACTGTCTATCGATTCAGAACGCAAAACAAAAAAATAAAATCGCGCTTAGATAAAGTGTTCAATACCCCTTCTAAAACACAAGCTCATTTCGTGAGTCGGTTAAAAAGCACAAAAAAAATGCTGGACGGTTCTAAAGACAGTAAGGTTTTATCTGACAACTTCGCTTCTATTATTTCCATAGGGGAAAAAATTAAAGTGTTGCAACGCTCTTCAAATGTGAATACTACCCCGTTGGCAAAAGAAATTACTCAAAAATTTGTCTCTCGCGCTAACAATAATGAAGAATTCATCGGAGCTATTCCCTGTACAATTCCTATAGCGAATACAAATTGTCCTCTTTTATTTATGTTCAGAAAAAAAGATAACGATATCTTACTGGAAATTGAAGGGTTACCTGCCGATTCACCCGATTTCCCGAAAGAGGAAAAACTCCAAGCTACTTATCTCATAAAATCCGAAAATTTCGAAGCATCTTGTCGCACAATTACAGAGAGTCTTTTATCCTGCGTAAAAAAACCGGCAGAAACCATAAATCCTCTTAAACTTACCCGTCGACAAAAAATCCGAATAAAAAATCTGGATCTGACCGGTGCATACCCTTATACTCAGCCTGTCGATATTCCGACGCAAAATCCTGTAAATAACTTACGACAAGTTCTAACCGGCTTTGCAGAAGCACAAATCGATTCTAATAGGAAATCGGGCGGCTCTTCTGATTTACCTGAAGAAATGTTGTATACACTTATGAAATGTTATCCCGAAGCTTCAAAGTCGGATAAAGTAGAATGGGTTTTAGCTTCGATTGAAGAGGAATATACTGCTTTATTTGAGGTTAAAGATAAACTTTCTATTCAGGATAAAAAATATTTCTTTACTCATCTTGAAAACAAAATGACCTTATTTGAACGCAGTCTCAGTAAAGATGTAAAAGCCGGCGGTTTATTTAAGTCATTTTACGACAAATTAGAGAGTTTTAAAAAAGAGCAAAAATCGGTTATTCAAAAACTGCACTATAAGTCTCAATCCGATGCTCTTACCGAAAAAATTTCGGTCAAACGTCCATATAAAATTAAAATTCCTTCACCGGTAATTGAATCGAATAAAAAATCCGTAGCGAAAATTATCAATAAAACCGTCGGCATTGAATTGTATGCAGATAAATTATCCGCTTTAAAAAATGCATTCACAAAAGATACAGAATACACAGAAAAAGATCGCAATCAAATTTTGACACTATTCAAAGAATTCCACACTATTAACAACGCTTTAATCGAAAAAAAATCCTATGTAGAGGCTCGCGCGTTAGCCCTTGCTGTTTTAGCTTCCTGTCCTTGTCCTTCTCCTATAAATGATCAGATAAATTTTTGGACTCCCTTGAGAGGGTCAGCAAGCTGCGAAATGGTTATTCATGGGAAACCGGCGGGTTATAGCGAAGAGATGGTGCAACAAATCTCCGGTCTTCTAAAGGATATTTGGGAAACATCTTTGCGTCTCAATGAAACTTCTCCCGATCCGGATACTATCATTCAATTAATTAAAGCCCTTGCTATTAGTTCCTATATATCATTTAGCAGCGATTCTTATCTTGATTATACGGAAATAGAATCGATCGTACATATACACCCTCATATCCGATTCGGTTGGAAACCTGAGCAATTTAAAGAATTGCAGCAATTGATGAATTACGTCAAAACAATGAAGAACAATTCTCCGCTAAGAAAGGATTTTACTATTAAAAATCGTTCCCGCGGTACGCTTGAAAAGTCTGAAGAATGTGCTCGAATGGAGATGATGTTTTCTTCTCTGATGAAACCACACACATGCTTCAGTGTATTTTACGGAAGCGGAATTACTCAGCAGCTTCAGGGAATGTCTTGGTTGGACGGTTTGAAAAACAAAGCGGTAGCATTGGGAGCAAAAACGGAATCGGAAATTAAAGAACAGGTTCGATTTTTGATCCTAGATTCAGTACAACAAAAACTTAAAGGGATAAAAAGATTAGAAATAGGGTCGGGTATTTTTGTAACAGAACACTATTGTTTAACGGTTGTGGATGCTAAATCGCCGAAAAAAAATATATTAGCCTATGTTCCCACAGGATTCGGTTTGCCGCCGGTGTATGAAAAAAAATACGGACTGGATACAAACGAGAAAAATACTGAAGCCTTTGCAGGCGGTAGAGGAGCCGGAAAATTTATAGGGCCGCGTGACAATTCTAACATAGCCAATAAATCCGATCATAATTACTCCATTTCGGGTCTTCCGGATGCCTTGTCCCCTCAGATTGCGAATACAGAACCCTCTTTACTTGCCATAAATTTACAAACAGCTCCAAAAGGTCAAATCAATCAAATTGAAAGTTATCTTTTAGAAAGCGCACAAATTATCAACGATAGCGAGGTTGATCCCTCTTCTGTTTCTGAAATTTTTAATGTGATTTTTCAAGAGAGAAATTTAGGCGATCCCGAATTACAAAAAACGGTGCAATTATTGCTTTCGCGCAGTTTTCTTCTCACAAAAGAGCTCCTATCTTCTCCAAAAGAGCTTTTGGAAATTGTTTTAGAATTAAAGAAACTGACCGTAAGGAAATCAGGCGATCCTAATGTATTCCCGTTTTTGATTCAGATAGGAGAAATGATCAAAGGATTTGCAGAAGCAACTCCTAATGATCCCGACGGATACATCAAACAAATCATTAAAGACATTCCCTCTTTTGACAATCGGCTAAAAATCAACGGTAAAATGCAAACGGGTCGTGAGCGTTTAGAAGAGATGCTTAAAAATAAGGATATGGATCATCCCGGTCCTTCAATTGCCTACGTCTATTGTATGCACGGACGTCCTTTAGATAAAATTAATGAAGAGAGTATGGCGATCTTTCTTTATGCCTATTCCCTTTTTAATGCTGTGGGAGACTCAAGAGCAGTATCGCAGTTCAATAAAACTATACGGAAAGAATTTAGTACTACATTGAGTTCTGAAATAGCGCGAAGAGGTGCCGAAAAGCCGAAGCTACTTGACAGTCTTATGAATCATTTTCTGACTTTTATGCTTCCTCCTGAAAAATTATCAGAAAAAAGCTCCTGGAATATTCATTCGAAAAATTCTTTTGAGGTAGAAAATTCTACAATTACCGTTAATTTAAAAAATATTCAGCTTATTTCAAAAGAGACAAAAAAACCTCTTATGTCTCATATGATCGAAATTCCGGCACACATTCGAAATCAGTCTGAATTTCTTGATCTTTTCGGAAGAAAATCTATTAAAGCCCAATTTCAAATGATGTCACAAAATATCTCCACATATACTTTTACGTATGGAAAAAAGAATACCCTTTATCGAATTACGTATGACGAGGCAAAACGCGCCGGTAACATTCAAGGACAATTTCTGACGAATCCTTTGAAAAAAAAGAATGCTATGAATTGGTTTACCTATAGAAAAGAAGGCTTGGAAAAAGGCGATACTACTGTAGAGCTCATGATTAAAGAAAAGGGTCTGTGGATCAACACAAAAACGCAGCGTAAAGGATATCTGATCACCTCCTCTCCGGAGACATACAAAAAATCGGATATGTTATCTGTAGTATTAGATCGCCGTAAAGTCATTACAAAAATTACAAATTTAAAAGGGGATTTATCTGTTGCTAATTTAACTCCTGAAGAAACAAGAGCGAAAGTCCCGTTTGCAAACGGATTTCACACTTTACTTTTTCTGGATTCCCAAAAAAAAATCGGAGAAATTGCGCAGACAAATCTCAAAACTACCTTTTCAAAAGAAAAGAATAACAAATGGAAATCTACAGCACCCTATCTCAATCAGGGGACTCATTGGTTGCCGGACATTTCCGAAAAAGCTGCCGGCGCGGCAGGTTCGTGTACGCATGAAGCACATTTCTTTGAAAAATCCGGATCAGATACAAATCGATTTTTGATCCCTTTTTCGGAAGAAAACGGTTATAAATTCCATCTTTTGCCTTATGAAATACAGTATACATCCTCAGGATTGGATTTTTCAGAAAGTTCTATAGGATTGACGGATTTACAACACGTTACATTGAATGTATCGTTCGGAGAAGAAGGGGAAATGCAAGGTTCACCCTCTTCATACTTGTATTTATCCTATTATTTTTGCATGAAAAAAGATTATGAACGGGCGCTTTTTTACCTTAAAAAAGCAAAAAAACCTGCAGCTTTAGATGAAAACGAACAATTTATCTTTGAAAAAATAGCGAATTATTTTAATCACATTCCTTTCCGCTCGGAATCCGCCCTTGCATTCCAACTAAAAGCTCAATTAGCGATAAGATCTATCAGGGAAAAACAATTCAGTAAAACCAATTATACTCGGGAAAATGAGGAAAAATATCTTCACACACTTATAGGCATTACCGATCTATATCAAGTTTATACACAAAAATTTTCACAGGGAAAAGGGAGTGATTTCAAATTAACCGACAACGAGATCAGCGCCCTGGAAAGAATACGATGGAGCTCTTATAAAGATTGGACTGACGAGCAAAATAAAAAAACGGAGAAAAAAAACTCTTTACGTTCTCTTTCTCTACCGCAAAATGATAACTTCCTGACGATGCCTATCCAAAAAGATTTGTGGAAAAATAAACTTTCCGAATGGATGACACTTTGTATTTTATTGAGTAAAGGAGAAAATAAAAAAGCCTCATTAGAGAGCCTGACGGTAGGAGTTCCCACTCTTTCCCGTATCATAGGAAATTTCTTCTCTTTCTATAAAGAAATCAGCTTAATAAGATCCGATGTAAAGGGAAATGCCGATGTTCTGAAAGAAAAATATCTTACCCTCTCTTCCTATCTTTTAAAAAATCCGGATTGGAAAGAAACGGTGCCAAAAACTGAAGATGAAAAAAAATTCATTGAAATGGGAGACAATCTTCGGATTTTCTTACTGGTACTGCTCGGCGAAGCTTATGCTGAAAGACTTAAACAATTAAGAGACCTTCCTGAAGAGAATACTCAATGTACTGATCCATATAGTGATCAATATGTATTTCCTGTTCTTAATCCATATGAATTTCCTGTTTTTAATTGGAAAGAAATTGAAAATGCGAGGAAAAAAATTCCTTATATTGACAGAGACAATATTGTGGGGATAAAAAAATTTCTCGGAATGGCAGACGGCATAATAGCGCAATATATTTCCCCTATGATAGTTAATAACGATATGATTCCTAATGTAATTCAGAATATTCTTTATCCGGCTCTCGCTCTTCCGGAGGCAATTAATTTTCTTTTTGGTGGTTGTTTTACAATCGATCCTCTAATTGAATTTCTTTTAGAAACAAACCCTGCTATCGACTCAACAAAAGAGATTACTTTATCACAGCTTCTTCCTTTTTTTCCGGAATCCGGCCAAATCGAAAATAAAAAGGAGGAGACTGAAGGGGTTACTCTTCAAACTATTTCTGATTACATGACAGCTTTACCTCCGGATCATTCCTATCTTCCTATAGAGATAAGTGAAATCCCTCAAATGATTAGCGAGACAGATGCTGATTTACAAAAACCATACGGAATTCTTACTCTTGTGCGGGAAGCCGAAATGAGAGGTTGGCCTCTTCTACAAATACGCATTCATGCAGAAAATTTACGTGAAATAGAAAAACTCGAAAGGGAAATTGCTCTAAAACAGAAGCATCATCAAGAATTTAATTCAAAACTTTCTTCTCCTGAAATTCTCACTTTTGCCTCTTCTCTGGTGAAAGAATGTGAGTCATTTGCCGGCATCACAAAAAAAAATGAAGCAGATCAAAAAGCATCTTTGGAAGATCTCGAGATAAAATACAAGACAGCCGAAAAATATTTTAATCCCGAAAATGTTGCTTCAGAACCGGAGAAAAAAGAATATAGGGAGATGCTTGAAGGATTAAAAGTAGCTAAAGAAACCCTTGGCGATGAGATGAAAAGAAAATCTACTTTTTCACCCGCTGAAACAGCAAACATGAAAAGCTTCTTAAATAAGCACTTATCATCCGAGCAGAAAGATTCCCTCACGGGTCTATATCAAACAAAGCTCAAGGTATTTCTAAATAAAATTAAGGACAATCCCTTCTCTTCAAGCCTAAAAAAAATGGTAGAGCAGCCCGATCTATACACAGAATTTGATCTGCTCCGTGAAGCACAAAAGCTCTATAAAAATCCGGCTTACAGCACTCTCTATGAAAAAGAAGATATGGATAAACTGATTACCGAAATATTGCTGTGTAAAACGGGAATCCAACAATTTGTGAAGGCCGCCAAATTAATAGAAGGAAAACACGACAATGAGCGGGCTGCAAAAGCTCTTGTTTTTCTTAAAGAAGGATGTTCTCTCGGACGATATTTTAAAGAAGACGGGATTATGTTCAATTCGGATATCTCTCGAAAAATCCTTGTTGCCGAAGCGCGCTCCGGAATTATCTACAGACCCGGGCAAAGAACAATTATTGAAGCAGCATCCAATAATCCGGAACAATGGTTTTCTCTCCGGATGGGTCTGGGAAAAACATCTTATGCCGTCCCCACTATTGCCGAAATTCTCGCAGAAAAAGGGAAATTTGTTGTCATCACCGTTCCGGAAAAACTGCTAAAATCCAATAGAAAAGACATCGATAAAAGTACGAGACTACTGTTCGATCAGGCAGGATTAGAATTTTCCTTACCTTTAACAAAAGATCTGCCGATCAATATTCTTTCTGAGAAAGTAAAACAGCTTCTTGAAATCTTCAAGAAAAAAGGATATGTCATCACAACCGTCGATGAATTGGCCACGCTTCATGATACATGCATATTGCTGGAAGATGAACGATGTAAATTCTTTGAACAGCTTAATTCCAATAATAAAATGGGAAAAAATCAATCGGATTTAGTCTTTATGGAACTGCGGCTCCATTACTATAAAACATTGGATCGCCTTTTAAGAGGTCAGGGAACGAACATCACTCTACCCGGTATATTTTTTGGCGATGAGACCGATGAAACACACCACATTACTCATGAGGTCAGCATTGCAATAGGAGAAAAAACGGATCCGGATAAAGTTGTCAGAGCGGTATCTCGAATAATTTTAGAAACAGTAATGAATTGCGCCGATCGTGAATCCCCGCTCTTTTCTTTAAAAGAAAGTATGCTCGAAAACACCTACCCCGGAATGAGTAAAGAGAAAAGCACAGTTGCTATGAAAGAAATTGCGAAAGATTTGCAAAGGAATAAGAACTTTCTCCAATATTTGGGGACTTCTGCCGCTCTTATTGAAAAGCTTGATTCCGAGCAATGGAGTGACTATCTTATCGGAGCCCGCGATAAATTTCCGGACGAATTAATCGAAAATAATGAATTAGTCATCAAATATATCTCATCGGCAAAACAGATTTTAAGTTTGACTTTTTCCAATTTTCTATCTCAAAATCCGGGAAATGATCTTGGATTTTCTGATCATGAAGGACATATAGTGATGCCTAAAATCACAAAAAACGAAACAAAAGGAATGCGTTTCGGAGATGAGTTTGAAATGATTGTGGCGCAGTATTTAGGTTATCTCGAATTTCTTCCTGCACAGGGTACTACTAATCGATCGAAAGAATTTCTGGACAACTCCCTGCAGACTTTAAAAGAGAAATCTTACAGCATTTATGAGCTGTTGATGAATGACTATCAAACGTATTGCAGTAAGCATCATCTAAGCGGAAAAGACTTCAGCCTCTACGACTTTATACGTAAACCCGAAGCGTTTATGCACCGTTGGAATATTTTGGATGAGGTCGTGTTTAACGGCGGATATATCCAACGTTTTACAGAACAGGTAAGCACAAATGTACAGGAAATATTCCATAAAAAACCTTGCGGCGGAGTAACCGGAACGTTAGATCCGTATCCTTTACCGTTTATTTCCGAAGATATTCAATTGAATAAAGCCGGATCGGGAACCCGGGATGTTGAGGCGGAAACGTTTTTACGTATTGGTCTTAATCTCAATGCAGGTTTAGATACAGTTGCAACTATTTATCAAGATCAGGAAGCCGACGCAACGGTCAAAGCTCTATTGGCAAAAGCGCAAACAACAGCCTTTATCAATAGCAACGGAGCTACAAGTGAAGGGATGAATACTCTTTCTTGGATTGAAAAAATCCGGAAAAACTCAGGCGAAAAAATTCGTAATTACCTTTTTATGCATCCTGTAGAAAGGATTCCTTATTTTTATGGGACAACAGCCTCTAAAGCAGTTCCTTATAAAGGAAGGGCTCTTCCTGCCGACACTATTTGTTTATATGCTCCAAGCGATGTAAGAGGGGTTGATCTACCTATCCGGAAAGGAGACGTACACATGTTTGTAAGTCCTACTGCTTCGCCGCAAGAGCTTGTGCAGTCTCTATATCGCGCAAGGCAATTGGGTGGAGATCACCAACTGATTCTGCATATTTCCGAATCCTTAAGAAATAAAATTGCAGAAAAAAGCAACAAAACCGCCGCTTCGAATATTACTTACGGAGATGTCCTTACCTATCTGATCAATCGTTCTATCGATATGAAATTAGAGCTGAATCTGAAAGCGCATTTGATGAAAATTCAATTCGATTTAAAAAATACTGTCACCGATTTCTTAAAAGAGACAAATCCTGAACTCACTAAGAGAGAATGGTTTACAAATGAAAGTATAAAAGAAGGAGTAATATCGGGATTTTTTGACTCCAAAATATTTACTATTGTGAGAGGACTTTATATCCAACTGAAACAAATTGATTTTTCAACAATTTATGAACCGCAGAAATTTATTAAAGGGACAACAAAAATTCTTGAAGAATACAAAGAATTGCAAAAAAATATTCAAGAAATTTTAGAGAAACTACGAAATGAAACTGACGCTTTTGGTGTTCGTATAAAAAGAAACCAAGCACAAGCGGTAAAATTGTTGCCTCAATTGGAACAAACGAAACAAACAATAGAAATAAAATTATCGAAGTCATCCGGTGAAGAACATCAGACTTATAAGAAAGTTCAAGAAAATATTGCCAAAGCAATCGCTTGTATCTTATCAAGAAATCTTCAACACACTTATGAAGCCTTAGCCGATATTGAACTTGCTTTAGACAAAATTTGTAGTGCACAATCCGATCCGGATCCTATCTTTGCCGATGCACAAAAATTGATTACGGAACTAATGTTCGGAAAAGGGAAAAGCAATTTGTATAACTCTCTTCGAAAAGTGTTAGAATCGAGCAAAGAGGAAGCAGAGGCTTTTGAACAAAATAAAGAGGCTCATAAGGAATACTTACCGAAACTCACTACTGAAAATCGGGCAGGAAAGGCCGGCAGTAATGAGCAAGTGAAAGAAATGCAGCAGCAACAGGTGCAAAATTTAGAGCAAACTGATGAAGATACTCCTCCGGAAGTATTGGCTAAACATAATCGCATATATAAACCTTTTGATCCTACGATGTTTTTCTATAACAATGTGTCGCATCCCTTGGGTGCTCAACCTTTCAATGATATAGATGTTTCTCCTGAAGCTAAGGATATACTTCAGACTCTCAATATGTTGACGGGTGTACCGCTCCTTTATGTGGTAGTCAATCACGCATTTAATCCTCCTAAAATGTCTTTAATAGGAAAACTGGATTATCAAGTACTAAAAAATAATTTAGATACAGATTTATATAAAAACATCAGTATCTATTCGCCGCTTCCTAAAGGAATGAGAAGGGTACTGTGCGGAAGAAATAGAGAACCGGGTGCGAAAATTAGTGAACAAGAGAACAATGTGTTTTTGACTATTAAGGCATATCTCGGATACAAAGAAGAATTCTCGAAAATAAGCAATCCAAAAATTTCCCGTTGGAGCTCTTCTCTAAGCCGATCCCAAAAACAGGGTATTTTGGATCATATTGCCATTAAAGGTTCTTCCGCACAACGCGAAGTCTTCTCTAAATTATTGGGATAAAGAAGTAAAAAAGATGTAATAAGTAATTGATAATTAGTTAGTTATATAATATGCAATTGAATTCGCGCAGTGTTTGAAGTGCGCGTGACTCGTCACCGCACTCCAAACGCTGCGCGATTTAAAATCTTCTTACACCGGTTTAATATCCGGTTTAGGAGAGGATGGACATATGGAATCTACAGTATAGTCAGAAACTTTATAAGCTACCATACCTCCGGCGCCTGCTATATACATTCCGAGAAAGAGAACAAAACCTCTCGTTACTAAATAGGAAGGATCGATTTCCTCCAGCACAGGAACTACCAATAGATAAAATGTGCTGAAAATTCCTATCATAGTGACGATAGTGTTACAGTAATCTCTTTTTGTTTTTAAAACAAACCGTCCGGAATTTGATGTATTCGGAGGATTTTCTAAATCTATGCTTCCTAATGATGGATGTACTATGAAGAAATTGGTCATGATCGGTCCTATTTGAGAATATTTTAGATGATTACTCGTCAGTTTTTTAATTTATTCCTTTAATGATTTGTTAGGATGAAAAGAAGCACTACTCTATCTTTTTTTAGTATTTTATACAAAAAAAATTGTCTCTCATTTAATATTCCGATTTTTTATTTTATATATAATTAATGATTAACACTTTACGTATAAATCACACTCTTTGATAAAATTTACATAAAATTAATAATTATAAATATTTAAAATCGGATACTACATTGCTCATTTAATTAAAAACAAATATAATTACATTATAAACCTACCTCTTTAAATACATTTATATCTACAGAAGGATTTTGCTTATATGAATAGAATCCCTCCAAAAATCCCCGATTCTGAAATACACCGCGTCACAATTCGTCACGGAACGACAACTAAAAAGCTGCTTGTAGAAGGCCCTTTAACAGATCAACATAAAAAAGACATACAAGACGTTGCAGGTAAGATATTTAATACTTATACCGAAAAAAATGAAGTCATTCCCATTGAGAACTTATTAAAAAAAGAACCGTCTTCCGAAGATCGACCGGCTTCCGAAGAACAGCCGGAAGAACAGTCCTATGTGATGACTATCCAAAAAATCGACACTGTCATTCCCTTTAAAAAAATAAAGAAAACACGCTCGGAATTATTTAAAAAAATGTCTGAAGGGAAGAGTGTCCCTGTAAAATTTTTATGGACTATTTTTATAGCCCCTTTTGCGATCATTTATCGCTACCATACGCAGCATCGTGATTATGAAAAAAAGCTTCATAATTTTTTTATCACACCTACAAAGACCCAAAATGAATTATTGAGTAATTTGAAAAAAAGCAAAAGACTTTTGGAAGGAAATTCGAATACTAAAACCGGTCAAAAGCCGTTAATAGATGCTTTTGAGAATATTCTTGTAAACGGGAAACGGCTTGCTTCTTTAGCTAAGATGAATCCTGCAGAGCTTTCAGAAATCCAAACGAAAATAAACACAGACTGTAAAACGGCAACAGATAAAAATAACGATAACGCTTTTATATCCGGAATTCCTGTTACCCTTATGATAAAAGGCTCTCCTACTCCCCTCTTATTTATTTTTAGACAAGAAGACAACAAAATATATTTAGAAATTAGCGGACTTCCGCCGGAACATAAAGAGGAGGCTCTTTATGTGATCAAATCGGAAGACATTCCCTCTATCATTGGCCAAATTCTCTCTGCTAGTCAGACGGAACAACTTGGAGATGAAGGATCCGAAAAAATTTCAGCCCGCGAGCAAATTCGGATCGACAACTTAAAAAGTACAAATTTTTTCGAATCGAAGGGTTCCTTTGAAGTCTCTGAAAGAAGTACCGGATTCAGTCATATAAAGAATTTTCTGCATCAATATGTAGTTCCTGTGATGGATACGGGACTAAAAGAACAAAATCCCGGGGATCTTTTAAAACAAACCATGACAAGCCTCAGTGCATGTTTTCCGACGGCTTCGGAAATGAATAAATTAGAATGGATGTTACAATCCTTGGAAGAAGAGTGTGCGGCATTTTTTGAAGCCTTTCCGCATATTTCCGATCGGGAGAAAAAATATTTTTTCGATTTATTGCATGACCGGATGAGTAAATTTGAGAAAAGTATTCCTAGAAATTCCAAAAATTCTTCTTTATTTGCCTCTTTTTCTAAAAATTTAAAAGTTCTGGAAAGTAAAAAACCGCAAATTCAGGCGTTGCAGCATAAAACGCAGCAAACTATTTTAGCGTCAACATTTCAAATACAAAGAGATTATAAAACTACAGTACCTATTGCCAAAACACTTTTAGTACAATCCGAAGTCGCCGTGAAATCGGAAGTTGTGAACGTTGAGGTTAAGTATAACACAGAAATTACAGATTTAAAAAACGCAATAACTCAAAAAAATCATGCCAAAGTATTAGTTCTTTTAAAGAACTTTCATGAAAGCACAAATACTCTTATAGAAGAAAAAAAATATGAAGAAGCTAGAGAAGTCGCCTGTATTATCCTTGAGAATCTCCCCTCTCCTTCATATGTGGAAGGCACTTTTTGGAATTCTTTAGTCAGTATGGATGAAATTCAACGTACAGAATTCTCACTTGAATTGACTAATTTAGTAAAAGATCTATGGGAAACATCTTTACGCTTGAATACAAGCTATCCGGATCCGAAATTTGTTGTTCAAATCATAAAATGCCAAACTATCCATGCTCTTATCTCCGGAATGAAAGATTACCCATTTATTGATTTTGAAGAAATTCGATCGATTGTTTATTTACATCCTCATTTTCGATTCGGAAGAAAACCTGAAGAGATGAAGCAACTTGAAGAGATAATGGAATTTCTTGATGCTTTGGTAAAAAAGAATCCGGGTAGTTCTCCCCGGAGAATGGATACAAGAATAAAAATTTCAGATAGTGATAAAATAAGGATGCCCGTTTATTCCCCTCGTCGTGATATAAGATCATTGTTTTCACCTCCGGAGCCGTTTAGAACTGATTTTACACGAATGCAGGTGATGCTTTCTTCAATCGTAAAACCCGGAACAACAATTTGTCCTTTTTTTGCAAATACACCCGGAGATGCCGGTTTAGCGGGTCTTTTTAAAATACGCGCTCAAGCAGAAATTCAAAAATCCGGAGCAAAAACACAAGATGAAATTCTCCAAAAAACTAATGAGATCAATAGAAGAGAAGTGCAAACCCTTTTAAAGGGTGCCAAAAGGTTGGAATTAGGGAAAGGGGAATTTATTATAGGCGGTGAGCCGGATTGTATTACTATTGTGGCAGCAGAAAATCCCGAGAAAAATCTTTTAGCCTATTTACCGAACGGTTTAGGAGAGGGAGACTTTACTGATAATGAGTTTGGTCTTTCTCCCAATGAAAATAACACACAAAAACTTTCAGGAACAATTATAGGTGAGAAAAGCCTTCTTGGTATTGAGGACGGAGTAAATTTTTCAGTCGGAGGATTAGCACATGCATTGTCTGATCATATCTCTTACACAGAATCTACTTTATTGGCTCAAAATTTAGAAAAAATTGTACCGGCAGGACAATTGAGTCAAACAGATACATATCTTTTAGGAAGTGCTCAGATACCGGAAATCCAAACTATTAATCAAAAAAATTTGAAGACTTTCGATTCCGGATCTGTTTCGGAAGTATTTAACTTTATTTTTTCCGATAAAGGATTGGCAGATCCGGAGGTACAAAGAAGTATTGAATCGATATTGACCCGGACATTTTTGCTTCGTACACAACTAAAAAAGCAGCCTAAAGAAATGAGGCTGCTTATGAGAGAATTTGTAAGATTGGCAGAAAATAAATCGGAGGATCCGCAAATATTCCCTTTTCTTTTGCGTATCGGACAATTGATAAAAGATGCGGCGGAGGATTTACCTGAGAATGAAGATATTACGATAATCAATGACACAATCCCTTGTTTTACAAACCAAATTCAAACAAAAGACGGAGTGAAAACCGGAAAAAAAATTCTCGAAAGTATGCTTAATGACACGGAAAATGATCGGAATCCTGCTGCAATAGCTTACTTATATAGTTTGTATGATCAGGATCCGAGCCTATTTGATCAAAAGGCCCTTGCACATATACTTTATGCATCTTCACTGTTCCTGAAAAATGCCGATTTCTATTCCTCACCGCAATTCAACCAACTTGTGAAGGACGGAATCATCAAAAAAATAACACCTCATTTAGAGAGTATGCGAACAGAAAATCCGGAAATATTCAAATCGGTTATCGATGATTGGTTTCAATTGATTTTCGCTACTGAAATACCTCCGAAAGAAGAATGGCAACCCGAATCGAATCGGGGAACATCTATTCTAAAAAACGAAAATTACGTGATCAATTTAAGAAATTTTGAAATCTACAATAGCACAACAAAACTTGCTCCTATTGTAGAGAAAGACATTCCTCCTGCAATTATACATTCTTCGGAGTTTTTCGGTTTATTCGGATCTTCCGTTAAAAAAGCGCAATTCCAATATAATAATGCTACGGGCCAATCCATTTACAATTTTTCATCCGGACCCGATCAAAATAAATATCGCATTATTTATGATGAAAATACTAAAACCAAACAGTTTCAGGCATTGCTTCCGATCGATTTACAAAAAAAACCGAGTAAACAAGCGTGGTATATCTACTCAATTCCTGAAACGGAAAATCGCTCTTCCATAGAAAAAATCATGCAGAACAAAGGCCTTTGGGTGAGAAATGCAAATCCTACGGAAGGATATCTTATGCTTTCTTCTCCCGAAACATTGCAAAGTTCGGATATGTTGCACGTTGTGATGAATAAGGGAGGAGTTGTCAAAAAAATTACAGATCATACCGGGCATTTTACCGTAGCGAATCTATCTCCTAGGGAAACAGAAGGCATTGCTCCTTTCGCAAACGGAGAGGAGACAGTACTTTTTCTTGACTCTCATAACAAACTCTCACAAATAGTGCAAAATGACCTCAAAATAAAATTAAAAAAGCAAAGTACCGGCAAATGGAAATGTGAAGGTGTCGGACAAAATATGCAGTGGCTTCCCGATATCGGAAATATTAAAAAAGGTGTGAACACACGAGAAGCGAATTTTATCCGTAGTTTTGGAAGGGATGAAAGAAGGATTCTGCTTCCTCTCGGCGATGAAAAATCTTATATGTTTCAGATCCTTCCGTACGAAATGCACAATAAAGGACATGAGTCGGATTTTGATAAATCTTCACTATCTCCGGCAGATTTCAAAAAAGCTCCCATCACCATTTCTTTTGATGAAGACGGAGAACCGGTCGGATCCGCCTCTTCCTTCCTCTATTTGTCTTACTATTTCTGTATGAAAAAAGATTATGGAAAAGCTTCTTTTTATTTGGAACAGGCTAAAAAATCAGCGGCCTCTAACGAAAATGAAAGAGAAATTTTTGAGAAAATTGCCGGTTATTTCGAAACAGTTCCGTATAGATCCGAAGCAGCTGTAGTTTTTCAATTAAAAGCCCATCTCGCTATAAATTCTATTCGCGGATTGCAATTCAGTGCTTCTAATTATGCTCCTGACAATATATCTAAAATTCTTCGTATTGCCGATTTATTTAAACTTTATGAAGACAAATTTTCTCCGGGGAAAAAATTAAAAGATTCGGAAATATGGGATTTACGCAATATTCAAAAGCATTCTTTTACCGGATGGATTGCTCTGCAAAAACAAAAAACATCGAATCAACCTGCAATACAAGCTGTACCAAAAAGTGAGGGGGGATTTTTACAATCGAAATTTGACCATTCGGACTTAAAAAACGGAATGGAAAAAATAATCTCAACCTGTGTATTGCTTGCCGAAGATCTTAACAAAGATATTTCTTTGAACACACTTATTGAAGGATCTCCGACAGCGAGAAATCTGACGCGACATTTTTTTCATCTGTACAATCAAATATCGACACATTCAAAAGAAGAAAATGCTTCTGTGATAGAATATCTTCTAAAATTACCCGATTGGAATTTTGCCCAACCTAAAACAGAGTCTGAAAAAGAGCTGATCGGGGTTGCAGAAAAACTGCGTACTTTATTGCTACTGCATGCTTTGGATGACAACAACCATCAATACAATCACCCGCCGTTTGTTTTATCCGATGTGGCAAAATTACGTAAAGATCTTCCTTATTTTGATCGATCACAATCTATCCTTGGGTCAATACTTACCCTTAAAGACAGTAGGCTAGGTTTGGATGATCAATACGGGGAACTAACAAAACTTATGGATCACATCAACGTCGAAAAATTTTCTAGCTTGCACGATAAAAAAATAGCGGACATTCTCTCTGAAAATGTGCGGGAAGAATCGAAACCTCCCATACGTGAATCGAAAGGGGGACCTCAAGTCTCTCTTGCTGATATTTCTGAGTACTTGTCTTCCAATGAAGATAATTATCTTTCTATAGAACTGGAATTGAGAGACATAGTTGCTGATTTAGAACCGCCGGAACAAACTAAATTACATAATTTAGTGAGTCTTCTGCAAGGAAGCGGATCGAAATCTTTACCTTTGTTACAAACTCGGAATCACGCAGAAAATCTTGAGAAAATCCGAAAATTAGAAGAAGGAATCGCAGCCAAACGTGAACAACCGGAAATTAGAGCGGAAACATTGAAGATTTCATTGTCAGAAGAAATAAAAAAAACTCAAACCTCATTGGAAGATAGCATCAAAGAATTTTCCGCAATTTCCGAAAAAGAAAAAAAGGCTCAACAAGAAAAAATCACTCAATTAAATACCAAAAAAGAAGGGGCAATAGCCTATTTTTCTCCGGACATTGCTACAGAATCCGAAAAAAAAGAATATGGAGAAATGTGTAAAGGGCTGAATACAGCATATACAACTATTGAAGAAGAGATTAGAAGAAAAACAGATTTTTCCAAATCGGAAATAAAAAGGATGAATGAGTTTTTAGAGCATCATTTACAACGAAAAGCCGATAAGCCGGATACACTAATTTCTTTACTCGATACAAAACAGAAGAAGTTTTTACATGCTCTTAAGGATAATCCGGATGCTTTATCCCCTAAACTAAAAAAAATGCTCTTACACCAAGATATCTACTCAGATTACAATATTATCCGGGAAGCGCAAAAGCTCTATAAAAATCCTGCATATGCACAAAAATATAAAGACTCCGGCTTAGAAAACCTTCTCACAGAATTCCTTCTCTATAAAACAGGTGTACAACAGCTAAAAAAAGCCCAAGTTCTCTTAAAAGCAAATCCGAACTCAGAAAATGCTGCAAAGGCTCTTATGTTTATCCAAGACGGTTGTAATTTCAATCGTTACTGCAATGCTGACGGAAATATGGAAAATCCGCTTGTCTCAAGAAAAAATCTGATTGCCGAAGCGAGGGCGGGAATTATATACAGACCGGGACAACGGGAAATTATTGAAAAAGCTTCTGAAAATCCCCAAAGATGGTTTTCTCTTCGAATGGGACTCGGAAAAACCTCCTATGCCGTCCCCACAATCGCCGAAGTATTGGCGGAACAGGGCAAATTGGTTGTCATCACTGTTCCGGACAAGCTTTTTAAATCGAATAGGAAAGATATCGACAAGGGAACACGGCTCCTTTTTGATCAGGCAGGATTAGAATTTTCTATTCCTTTAACAGCAGATCTTCCGGTCAATATTTTATCGGAAAAAATAGAACAACTGACGAGAATTTTTAAGAAAAAGGGATATGTCATCACCACCGTAGATGAACTGGCCACTCTACATAATACCTGCATTAAGCTGGAAGATGAAAGAGTGAAACTTTTACAACAATTAGAGCAAAAAGCACAAGAGAATGCAATCAAACATCCGGGAAAAAAACCTTATAAACCGACGAAAGAAGAAAAAATTGAATTGGCTTCTCTAGAAATCAGACTGCATCACTATAAAACTATCGACAACATCTTCAAAGGGAAAATCGGCAATACCAAAGTAGACACAATCTTTTTCGGCGATGAGATAGATGACACGCATCATATCACTCACGAAATGAGCATCGCAAACGGCGGCAAAAAAGTCCCTTCACAGGAAGTCAGAAAAATCTCAAGAGTACTATTAGATTCTGTTTTAAGTGACGAATCAAATCGCACTTTCAGAGAAAATCTTCTAAAAAATACTTATCCGGGAATGGATAAAACAAAAATTACGGAAGAGATGGGATCAATCGCAAAGTCCCTCATCAGAAATGCAGCATTTTTAAGCAATTTTAATGAAGGAATACAAGATCGTATAGGATTAGTTCAGGAACAAGAGTGGGTTAAGTATCTCACAAACGGCGGCAAGATTCCTTATCGTTTCGAGGATTTAAATGATCCAAGTGCTTTAAAATATCTCGCAGCCACAAAACAACTCTTAACGACCACCTTCCCTAACTTTCTTTCTCTCACTCCGGGGAATGATTTGGGATTTTCCGATTATGAAGGATATCTCGTTGTGCCGAAACTTTCTAAAAATGAAACGGAAGGAATGCGTTACGGAGATGAGTACGAAATGATTTTCGGGCAGTATCTGGGTTATCTTGAATATCTCCCTGCACAGGGAACAACAAATGCATCTAAAGAATTTTTAGAAAAATCTCTTGTAGCTTTTAAGCAACAATCCCCGGAGAGTTACAAAAAATTGATAGAGGATTATAACTCAGATCGGGTAATTCGAAATAATAAAACTCCGAAAGAAGAAATCTCCCTTTTTGAGTTTATCCAACTACCGGAATCCTACACGCATCGTTGGAACATCTTGGATCGGGTAGTGTTTGAAGGGGGGGGATATATCAAACGATTCGAAGAACAGATCAATACAAATGTGCAGGAACTCTTTCACAAAAGGCTTTCCGGCGGAGTCACAGGGACTCAGGATCCCTATTGCTTACCTTTCATTTCAGAGGATATCAGATTAAATAAAGAAAATATCGGCACAAGAGATGTAGAAGCCGAAACATTTTTACGTATGTCCCTAAATCACGATAATGGATTGGATGCAAAGGCATTAGTCTATGATGATTCAGAAGCAGAAAAAGAATTAAAAAGAATTTTAACCTCTTCCGGTACTACAGCTGTCATAAACAGCAGCGGCGTAACAAGTGAAGGGATGAATACTTTAAGTTGGGTAGAAAAAATCCGAAAAAATTCTTCGGGAAAAGTTCGCGATTATCTTTTTATGCATCCTGTAGAAAGAATCCCGTATTTTTATGGAGCCGCAGCTTCAAAACCCGTACCTTATAAAGGACAATCTCTTCCTGCCGATACCATATGCCTCTATGCCCCAAGTGACGTGCGCGGAGTCGATCTGCCAATCCGAAAAGGTGAAGTGCATATGTTCATCAGCCCGACAGCCGCACCGCAAGAGCTCGTTCAATCGCTCTATCGTGCGAGACAATTAGGAGGTGATCATAAGTTGGTTCTCCATATTCCCGAATCATTAAGAGTGAAAATAACAGAAAAAACAGAAAAGACATCGATTGCATACGGTGATGTATTAAAATACCTGATAGACCGCTCTATCGATACAAAACTAGAGCTGAATCTTAAAGCGCATCTAAGCAAGATTCGATTTGATCTTAAAAATGCCGTAACGGATTTCTTAAAAGAAACTGATCCGGAACAGGGAAAAAAAGAAGCGTATACAGTAGAAAATTTGGAACAAAAAGTAAAAGAGGGCGGATTTGATTCCCTCTTATTTAGTGCAGTGCGTTCTCTTTATATTCAGGAAAAAAATATCGATTTTGAAGCGGCTTTTAACCCACCAATTTTTATATCGGGAACGGATAAAATTTTAGAAGAATACAACAATATACAAACAAAAACAGATAACGTCATGGGAGATTTAAAGAAGGCAAGTATACTAAGAATTGACTCCAAAACTGAAAAAGAACTAACTTTATTTCTTGATAAACTCAACAATTTTAAAATAGCTGATCTAGCTCTGTCTGAAGAAGATAAAAATGCATTAAACACATGTATGCAAAATATAAACGACAATCGCTATGACAGCGATGAAAACGAAATCTTTTTTGACAATTCAGCAGAAATAGAACGTATCTTAGGAAAAATTAATGAACCGGATGAATCAGTAAAATCCCTTCGAAAAGAAATCACGGAATTGTGTTTCGGAAAGGGGAAAAGCCATATTTACAACACATTATACAACCTTAAACAACAATATGAGAAAGAAAGGGAAGATTTTGATACAGACTCCCATAAAGATTATTTACCTGTTTTAACGCCGGCAAGTGAAATAGGAAACAGCGGAGCTAATGAACAGGTGAAAGAAATGCAACAACAACAGGTGTTGGAATCTGAAACAGTCCAAGTCATTGCCGGAAGTGCAAAAAAACCGTCGTTTAAACCTACTCGTCAATATCAATCTCTTCAGATTGCGGAGCTTTTAGCCGGTAGACGGGTGATTCAACATACTCCCTTAAGCCCTGTTCCTCCTTTTAATAAGATTTATATTTCAAAAGAAGCAAGAGTACTGCTCGATACGCCGCCCTCTCTACAGGGAGATCCGCTCGTTTATATTGTCATCGACACAGAGTCTCCCGATAAAAAAACGACCGTCATCTCCAGGATAGATTATCACAATCAATTGAAAAATCA
>JABDBB010000006.1 GCA_013288845.1 Chlamydiota bacterium
AATCGGGGAATCGTTTTTCCCCTTTCCCTGAACTGATTTTTACAGGCTCCGGTTTATTTAAATTTACAAGGTACAAGTCGCTTCCCTTATCACTTCCTGCATTGTATACTAAATGAAGACTATTGTGAGCCCATGACGGATTTTCTTTTTGCAAAGCACCCTCTGTAAGGCGCACTTCTTTTTGTGTATTCAGGTCGAAGACAAAAATCTGTCTGACTCCGTCAACAGGTGCACAATAGGCAATTTTTGTACCGTCGGGAGACCAGGCAGGGGCGGTGCAGCCGCGTCGATATTTATTGACTGCAATCGGGTGAATATCTTTGATGTTTTTTCCCGCCTCCGGAATTTTTATTGTATAAATTTTCGGAGAGCCATCTTTATCCGATACAAAAGCCACCCGGTTTCCGTCCGGACTGAAAGTAGGAGTCCCTTGTGTGGCTAATCCGGCGGTAAAAATTTGCCGCGGTTTGCCGACAGCCCCTTTTTCCGGAGAAAATTCCTGAATAAAAAGATCAGGATTACCGGTTACATCGGAAATAAAAGCGACGGCATCTCTTTGAAAAGAGAGGACCGGCATCAGTTGATTTCCCCGAAGGTAGCTGAATCGTTGCGGAGGGACTCCCTTTAAAGATCCCAGATAAATTTTAGGTTGCCCTGTTTTATAAGAGACATAAAAAAAATTTCCCGCCTGTTTTTCCGGTTCCGGAGGAACGTAACGGGGAGTGACACAATAGCCCGCATCATAAATGATCTGCCTTGCGTTTGCTCCGTCGTAATCGGATTCCACAATATTTGATATCCATTCATTTTTTCCCGGTATTTTTTCTCTGACGGTGTAGAGTATTTTGGAGCGGGCGATACCGTCTTTCCCGAAAAGAGCCTTATGAATACTGTCTGCAATCAGGTGCATTTGTTTTCGATCGTGGGAGAGAGTTCCGTCTATCGGTATTCCTTTGATTTCCTTGATAGGACCCCCTTTCAAATCGATGATTTCGGTATCGACAGAATTGTCTGTGACGGTTACTTTGATGAGGTGTCCGATGCAGTTTTTTTGCCAAAATTTCATTTCAGCCGGTCCGAAATATTTTGATCGGGAGATAGCCGATTCCGCTTCGGGAGATTTAGCGACTACCTGAGTCATTCCGTTAACGTTCAGATCGAAGCGCAGTATTTTTTCCAGCGCGGTAGTGTGTTCTTTTTGTTCCGGGGTTCCGTTAAAACCGGCGAGGTAGATAGGTTCTATTTTTATTCCGGTGGAGAGAGGTACGACGAAGGCCTCTTCCGATTCGTCATCCGTGCCATATAACACCGGATTGAGAGCCGGGAGTAACAATAAAAAGAGTAGCAGGACTTTATTCATAACAGTTCACTCGTTTGTAAGGGTAATTGTAAAAGTTTTTGAAGAGCTATTGAGAAAATTATTCCCGAAAGAAAGAAGAGTAAGTTTCGGTAAATGCTCTTCTACATATTTTTTATTCAGTTTACTATCTGTTTTCAGCACAATCAATTCCGTGACTTTTCCCGCCCGATTCAGACAGAGTTTTATTTGGACATCGCCGTATTCAGGTAATTGTAACAAAGCTTTTAAGGTGCCGGCAAGTCGACTTTTATAATCGTATTCCGAAGAGTTTGACTCTAACTCTCCGATTTCGGCAGGAAGAGATTTTTCAGAGAGGGGGCTGATTTTTTTTGTATCTGAGGATTTGTATGGCTTGGCATTGACGAGAGCAATACTTTCTTTTGCCTGTTTCAAAAGTCGACTTTTTTTATCGTCCTGCGGTTCCTTTTTTTTCTCCTCTTTTTTTATTGTAGGGGTGGGAGTTTTGGGTTTTACGACAGGAGGAGGGATAACCGGATCTTTTTTCGGAACCGCTGCGATATTTTTTTTCTCTTCTCGAGGATGTACCGCACCGATAGAGGTGTTTCGAGTTTTTTCCTGCAATTTTACCGTCGTCACTGTCATTTTAACCGGTCCCGCCTTTTTTTTTGCCCTTTCTGCCGTTTCCGAAATCAAATAATAGAGAATGACAGTATGGGCGATAATGACAAAAATCCAAACGGCAATCAACACGGCATTTTTTTTAACACGGATAGGCGAAAAGAAAAGTTTTTTTTCCATCTTATCCTCCCGGCTTTAAAACAAGGTCCACTTCTTCAAATCCTGCTGTTTCCAGAGCATTTTTTACCGATTGGTATGTGCCGAATCGGGCTCTTTGATCCTGAAATAATACAGGAGATGCCAAAGGATGGTCTTTTTTTGCCTGTATAAGCAGATTTTTTAAATTCTCTATGGTTACAGGATAGTCATTCAGTTTAATTGTATCATCGGCAAATACGCGTAAAGAAATCGGCCCGGCCTCTTTTGCGACAGGGCGAAGATCTTTGCCTCCGACAGGCGCCTCTGCAAGTCGGATATTTTCTATCTCTAACAGCGGTGCAACCAGAATAAACATGATGAGGATCACAAACACCACATCGATGAGTGGAGTCAGGTTGATTGAGGGCTCTTCCGGGTCGCCGATAGTTCGATTTCTTGGACTATACCTCATTCGACATCGACCTTCCGGTATTGCATTTCCACTGAAGCCAGGATTTCATTGGAAAAACATTCCATTTCTGTATGAAAATCTTTGATGACGCTCTTTAAATAGTTGTATCCTATGAGAGCCGGAATGGCATCGATCAGTCCGAAAACAGTGGTGGCAAGAGCCAGCGAGAGTCCGCCGATTACCATTTGATTTGTATTGCCTCCCGTTTGCGTTTGCAGTTCGCTAAAGGTGACTAAAATTCCCCACACTGTTCCCAATAATCCCAGAAAGGGAGCCAAAGTGACGATGGTGGAGAGGATAAATAAATTTTTTTCCTGTTGTTTGATTTGCAATGAAATCGTGGTGGAAAGGTGAGACCTTATAATATCGATATCCGAATGAGAGAGGTATGAGGCTTTTGCTGTATTTTCTTCGGTCAGTGCTTTTCCGAAACGTCTGTTTTTGTTGAGGAGGTCCAAGGTTCCGGTTTTCAGTACCTGATAAAGGTGACAAAAAGGGTGAAGAAAAAAATTGTCGGGCTCGTCATACTCCAGATTTAAAATATTTCCTTTACTCTCTTTGAGAAGTGTTCCGAATCGTAAAGAATTATTTTTTGCTTTTCCCGTCATCCCGATTTTATACACTAAAATCACCCAAGTGGCGACGGAAAGGAGGAGTAGTCCCAGGAAAATCATTTTTCCGAGTAGGTCGGATCCTGTATAGGCGTCAAAAAAAGGATTGACAGCGAGGATGTTTACCTTTACAAACATTTACGATTCCTTTATAGTTTATTTATGTTTAAAACATTAATAATATATTAATATTTATGAGAAAAGGAAATTAAATAACCAAAAACGCTTTTTCATATTCTAACGTTTAAAAGCATGGCTCAAGTCGTTTTCAACCGGCTTAAGCTTATGGGATACCTTAAAACACCCCTAATTGTCAAGAATTCAACGGGTCGGTATATAAAAAAATGTGAGTCCCCTATAGAGTAAGGGAAAGTGTTAAAAATTTAGGAGAAAGATCCGAATGTGCAAAAATACTATCTTAAAAAAATGTTTGGCACTATTTTTTCTGTCGGCATTTTTCGCCCTTATCCCTCTCTGTCAGGGACACACCGAAACCTTTAATACCCCACAAGAAAATTCACTCGAAGTTCCCGTTTCCGTAGAGCTCATTTCCGAAAGCGAATCCATTCGCCCCGGACAACCTTTTTGGGTCGCGATCCGGATAAAAATGGAAGACAGCTGGCACTCTTACTGGAAAAATCCGGGAGAAACCGGAATGCCTACCTCAATCGAATGGTCCTTGCCCGAAGGATACTCCGCCTCTCCCATTTTTTGGCCCGTTCCCGAGCGATTCGATATGCAGTCGATTGTGGGATACGGATATGAAAACCAGGCTATCCTCCTTACCCAAATTACCCCTCCCGAATCTCTGCCCGACACCACCTCGGTCATAGGCGCCTCTATTAAATGGCTCGCCTGTTCCGACAGCACATGCCTTCCCGGTATCAGCGATGTAACCCTCAGTCTGCCGGTAAAAGGCTCTTTTCCTTTTCAAAATAAAATCGGAGCCTCCCTCATTGAAGAGGCAAAACGCAATCTTCCTGAAGAAATTAGAGGGACTCTCACCGCCTCCCGTAAACAGGATCTTCTCGAAATTGTCCTGAAAACTACAGATCTCAAAGAAACTCCTGTGACCGCCCATTTTTTCCCCGAACATCCCGATTTTATCGATGATCAGATTCAGGCGACGATCAATCAAAAAACCGGCGACACCTACGTCATCGCCCTTAAAGAGAACGAGCTTTCCGATCGTAAAATGGAAACAATCAAAGGAATTCTTGTTCTGAAAGGGAAAAATGAAGGGCAGTGGCTGAAAGCCATCGACATCGATACTCCGCTTTCACGATATAGCGATGATTCCGAATTGTTGAGTATGAATGATGCCCCGGTAAAAAGCGTGGGGGAAGTATCATCTGAATCGGCTCCTACTCATACATTTTCTTCCGGATTTCTTTTTTACCTGTTTACCGCTTTTATCGGAGGAATGATCCTCAATCTGATGCCTTGCGTATTGCCTGTCATTTCGCTAAAAATTATGAGTTTTGTTAGGATGTCCGGAAAGGACAGATCCAAAATTTTATTCCACGGCCTTCTGTTTTCTGCCGGAGTCCTCGTTTCCTTTTGGGCCCTTGCCGGATTATTGATGACACTGCAGGCCTATGGCCATGCAGTCGGTTGGGGATTCCAATTGCAGCAACCTGCCGTGATCGCTGTTCTCAGTGTGATCATCCTCGTGTTCGGTCTCAGTATGTTCGGATTATTTGAAGTGGGAACCTCCTTTGCTTCATGGGCCGGGCAGACCCAGGTCAATGCGAAAAAAAAGAGCGGAGAAAGTGCCATAGGCTCTTTCTTTAGCGGAGTGCTTGCGACTGCCATGGCGACTCCCTGCACCGGACCCTTCCTCGGACCTGCAGTGGGATTTGCCGTGACGCAACCGCCTGTTTTAGGGCTGCTTATATTTACTTCTTTAGGAATGGGAATGGCATTTCCTTATCTTTTGTTGTCAGCCTTTCCTTCGCTTTTGCGTTTTATGCCTAAGCCCGGTGATTGGATGGTTACCTTTCGTGAAATCACAGGCTTTATTATGATGGCCGTAGTGCTCTGGCTTCTTTGGGTTTTTGAGGCCCAAACCGGCGGTCCCGCTTTATTTATTTTGCTTGCCGGATTGTTGTTTTTTTCTATCGGTTGTTGGATTTACGGAAAATGGGGCGGAGCTCTTAGTCGGTCCTATCGCGTACGCGTGATCGGAACAGTGACGGCGCTTTTTTGTTTCTTGGGAGCCGGAAGTATCGTCTATCAATCCGTTGCCGAGAGTTCGCAGGAAGAGGTGCAGGTATGGGAGCGATTTGATCCGGCTCGCATTGCAGATCTTCAGGCTGCGGGAATTCCTGTCTTTGTCGATTTTACCGCTAAATGGTGTTTGATTTGTCAGACAAATCATAGTGTTTTTTCAGGAGAAAAGGTAAGCTCTAAGATGAAAGAACTCGGTGTTGTCAAAATGAAAGCGGATTGGACAAAATATGACTCCCAAATTACAAGTGAGCTAAAAAAGCACGGGCGAAATGCGGTGCCTCTCTATCTTTTATATAACGGAAAAGAGGCCGATTCGCCTGAGGTTCTTCCGCAGATTTTGACACCTGATATCGTGATTAACTATTTAAATAATGTAGTCACTCCGGTGTCTCAGGAATAAAATGAAAGTGTCATATATAGATTCGCATGCACATCTCACTTCCGATCAGGTTTATGATGAGATCGATGCAATAGTAGCGGGAGCTGTAGAAAAAGGGGTCGAAAAGATTGTGAATATCTGTACCGATCCGGAAACGCTTCATAGAGGGCTTTCCGTGTCGGAAAAATATCCTCACATATACAATACCGCTTCTGCTACTCCGCATGATGTCGATACGATCGGGGAAGAAATGTTTTCTCTTACCAAACAAAAAGCAAAAGAGAGAAAACTAAAAGCGATCGGAGAAACCGGTTTGGATTATCATTATACTCATTCCAATCCGGAGACACAAAAAAAATACCTACGTCTTTATCTACAACTTGCTTTAGATTCGAATCTTCCGACGGTGATCCATTGCCGGGAAGCTTTTTCCGATTTTTTTCAAATATTGGATGAGGAATATATAGTCGGAGGAAAACATGCTCCGGGAGTACTGCATTGCTTTACAGGCACAGTTGCAGAGGCAAAAGAGGTGATCGATAGGGGATGGTACCTCTCTTTAAGCGGGATTGTCACATTTAAAAAGAGTATTGAGTTAAAAGAAATCGCAAAAATAGTCCCTCTCAATCAATTACTGATAGAAACTGATACTCCGTATCTCGCACCGCAAAGCATGCGCGGTAAACCTAATCGTCCGGAATATCTTCCGGAAATCGCCCAGGTAATCGCCGATTTAAAAGGAATCTCACTTGAAGAAGTTGCTCGTCACACAAAAACCAACGCTGAAACCCTTTTCCGCATATAAAAAGAATATCATTCGCGCAGCGTTTGGAATGCGGTGACTTGTCACCGCTTTGCCCTCGCATCGACTTGTCGATGCGTTTTTAAAAATTTAAAGACTAATATCTGAAAGAATTTCTAAATGTCTATAAAAACAAAACATCGCTTAAAACGCCTCGACAAGTCGAGTCGAGGGCAAAGCGGTGACAAGTCACCGCACTCCAAATGCTGCGCGCGCTCAATTTCTTCTTACTTAATATTTATAAATTTCTTCTAAATTCGTATTGCCTAAAAATACAGAATCTCTCATGTTGTGTGAAGAGGTTTTGTTGGGAGATATCCGTTGACTTTTTGGATTGTTGTCACTTTTTTTACGGTACTGATCGTTATTTTTTGGATATGGCTTTCCGTTGTTCTGTGGTCTTTGAAGAATGGAATTTCTCCGATGCCTACATCAGAAAAGGTTAAGAGTAAATTGCTTGTATCGATCCCTCCGAAAATCCACGGCACTATTATCGATTTAGGTTCCGGTTGGGGAAATATGGCTATTCGCCTTGCAAAACAATTTCCTCAGTGTCATGTGATCGGATATGAAACATCGCCTGTTCCCTATTATTTTTCTAAGATATGGCTTTTTTTTGATAAAATTCCCAATCTCCAATTCCGGAAAAAAAATTTTTTTTCGGTTAATTTGAAAGACAGTTCATTAATTTATACCTATCTTTATCCGGGAGCCATGAAAATTCTATACAATAAATTTGAAGAAGAGCTGATCCCCGGAACCATTGTGGTGAGCAATACCTTCGCGGTCCCTCAATGGGATCCGGTGCAGGTGCTGGAAGTAAAAGATATATACAATACACGCATTTATATGTATGTAAAAAGCAGCAGCAATATCGAAGCATTACAGGCAAAATCAGAAGAGGATGTAAATGGAAAGTAAATCTAAAAATGCTACCGGAACCTTTTTAGAATATATCCAATTTCGCATTGCTGTCAAAATAGCATTAGCAGGTGCTTTCGGATTCTTTTTCGGTCCCCGTTTCAGTATGATCATGGACAGACCCGATAATCTTGTAAGCGGACTTTGGACAGTCATGACCGCAATTATTGTTGTACAGGCTTATTTGGGAGGGACTTATTATACTGCTTGGATTCGTTTCTTAGGGACACTGATCGGATCATTTTTTGCCTGTATAGCCATTATTTTGTGGGGATCTAATCCGGTAACTTTAGGATTGACGATATTTTTGACAATCATTTCCTGCTCCGCATTATATTTAAAAGAGAGTATTAAAATTGCTTCTATATCAGTTGCTGTTTTAATGATACTGTGGGGGATGAATCCAAGTGTTACTCCATGGAATTTTGCGACGTTTCGTTTGCTGGATTCCTGTTTAGGTATTCTCATAGCGGTCATCATTTCCCATCTTCTTTGGCCTCTAAAAGGGACGCAGAAGGTCAGAATGAATATTATTGTGATTTTGGAAAATTTAAAATCTTTGTATAAAATCAGCATCAGTTTTAATGAAATTTCCAAGTCAGAAAAAGAAATCTCTCAAACAATCATTTATGACACCGGCTCCTTACTAAATGAATCACGTAAATGCCTCGATGATTCGAAAATTGAAATCAGAACTCATTCAAGTTTCGATGATTGGAATTTTCTTTTGGAGCGAATCGAAAAAATCCGCGCAATTATTATAGGATTATCTAAAATCCCGAAAGTTCGTCTTCAGCATGTATTTGATAAAAATTTATCGGAAAGTATTTCTAATTTCATTTTTTTAACCGAAAAAATTTTTGACGAACTCATCAGTACTTTACAAAAAAAGCATAGCGAAAAAAAATCTGATTTTTTTAGAGAAGCTCTTCAGGATATGGAGGAACATCTTAAGAATTTTACAGACAATGATTTATCAAATAAGCTCAATCTTAAAGATGCGGAAGCCTATTTTATTTTCTTTTACGGATTAAAAAATTTATCAGAAGAGATGTTGCTCATTGATTCCAAAATTCATTCCATCTATTCAGATACTTCCGTTATCGATAGCGCGGTTTAAAGATTTTCATTTTTCAGGGTATTTTTTTAAATAAAAATCGTAAGTGAGGCGAATTCCTTCCTTCAAATCTGTTTTTGCTTTCCAGCCCAGCTTGTGGAGCCGGTCTACATTCAGTAATTTCCGAGGAGTTCCGTCCGGTTTTGACACGTCATACTCAATCGTACCGGTATAACCGACAATTTCTTTAATGGTAGAGGCTAATTCTGCAATTGACAGATCTTCGCCGGTGCCGATATTGATATGAGTGTCCTCTTCATAATGATTCATCAAAAAAAGTAATGCCTCAGCAAGATCATCGACATACAAAAATTCGCGCTTTGCAGTCCCTGTGCCCCAAAGTCTGACAATAGGCGTATTTTTTTCTTTGGCATCAGAAAATTTGCCTATCAATCCCGGTAGAACATGCGAAGTTTCCGGATCAAAATTGTCTTCAGGACCATACAAATTCGTAGGCATGCACGAGATGAATTTAGTCCCGTATTGCCGATTATACGCTTCACATAATTTCAATCCTGCAATTTTTGCTATAGCATAGGGTTCATTGGTTTTCTCCAAATATCCGTTGAGAAGGTATTCTTCCTTGATCGGTTGCTCGCAATCTCTCGGATAAATGCAGGAAGATCCTAAAAATAACAGTTTTTTTACTCCGAATTTATATGCGGCATGTAGGACATTTCCCGTGATCATGAGATTGTCATATAAAAATTCAGCCGGGTAATCCATATTGGCCCCTATTCCCCCCACTTTGGCTGCGGCAATGAGGGCATATTCCGGCTGTTCCTTCGCGAAAAAATCTTCTACATCTTTTTGCGATCGTAAATCCAATTCAGAGGAAGTACGTACGAGAATATTGGTATATCCTTCCTTTTGTAAAAGACGTATCAAAGCGGATCCGACCAATCCGGTGTGCCCCGCGACATAAATTTTAGAGTTTGGCTCCATCGTGAAACCGGTCGTCGTCATCACTAGGAATAAAAGAAAAAGATATTTTATCATCATAAGCATAATTTTATTTTGTCGGTAGAGCGGATAAACGTGCTTTAACTTTATTGACCTCTGCAAGAACCATTTCTTGAATCAATTCGGCAAATTTTGTTTTAGGAGTCCAATTTAGTACTTTTTTTGCTTTAGAAGCATCTCCTAAAAGGAAATTCACCTCTGCAGGTCTGAAATAAATAGGGTTAATTCGGATAATGGTTTTCCCTGTAGCAATATCAATGCCTTTTTCATCTAAACCCGTTCCCTCCCATTGGATAGTGATTCCGAGGTGTGCAAATGTCGTTTCGGCAAACTCTCGGACCGAATGGGATTCTCCTGTAGCAACTACGAAATCGTCAGCTTTTTCTTGCTGCAGCATTAACCACATCGCTTCAACAAAATCGCGTGCATGGCCCCAATCTCTTTTGCCTTCCAGATTCCCTAAATAAAGTGTCTCCTGCAAACCGTACTTAATGGCTACTGCGGCCCGGACAATTTTTTGGGTTACAAAGGTCTCTCCGCGAAGAGGCGACTCGTGATTAAAAAGTATACCGTTGCAGGCAAACATTCCGTGAGCTTCTCGATAATTTTTTGTAATCCAGAATCCGTATAATTTAGCAATAGCGTAAGGAGACTGAGGTTGGAAAGAGGTCCCTTCGTGCTGAGGAATTTCTTTTACATCTCCGTAGAGCTCGCTGGTGGAGGCTTGATAAAATTTCGTATGATGTTGCAAACCGGCACTTCTTATAGCTTCCAGGATTCTCACAGTGCCCAAAGCGTCGATGTTTCCCGTGTATTCCGGAATGGCAAAAGAAACCTGCACATGGCTTTGTGCACCTAAATTATATATTTCATCGGGCCGAATTTTTTGTATCAGCTGAAAAATATTGCCGGAATCGGAAAGATCACCGTAATGTAAAAAAAATTGATAGTCTTTATTTTCTTTAAGATGAATGATTCTCTCTGTATTGATCAAAGAGGCTCTTCTTTTCATCCCGTGAACTTCATAACCTTTTTTCAGTAGAAGCTCTGAAAGATATGCGCCGTCTTGTCCGGTTACGCCGAAAATCAACGCTTTCTTTTTTACTTCCTCTGCAGAAATAAGGATCGTCCCGGGAATAAATAAAAAAAGAAGGAGCGTGTAAATATATGTAATCATTGTACCGATCGTGATTTATAAAGTTTAATTCGAATCATTCATTCTAGAAATTTTTTTAGTTAGAAAGCAATCTTTTTAAAAAAATACTATAAGATTTTTTTCCTGAGAGAGAAATTTTATTCTTTAGGGAAACATATATTTTCAGTATAAGCGAATAAACCGGTCAGATAGGGGAAATATATGAAAAAATTGGTGCTGTCGATGATGCTGCTGAATATTTTCAGCAGATGTTTTGCAGGCGACTGTTATTTATGCGAGGAGATCAACGAAAAAAATAAAAAGCTTCCTCCTCTCAAATATGAATATTACGATGATTACCTCGAAGATTTAAGAAGGCAGGGCAAGTTGCTGCCCGGAGAAAAAGAGGTACATGACGGATATTCAGAAGTAGAATTCGATCGGGAAGAGGAAAAAAAATCTTAATCAATATACCGTTTATGTCTCTTTAGATCCTGAGATACTCTTCCTTTTTTTCGGAGTTTTTTTGGGGCTGATTACCTCTTTTGGTGTGTTTAAATCGGATAAATCGGCGACGCTCTTTTTAAAAGATTTTATTTCCCTCAAAATTTCCGATTTAGAGGTTTTTTGTTCAAATTCCATTCTTGATACTTGTAGCTCTAATTGTTTTAATCGATGCGTCACCGGTTTCAGTAAATTTTTAAATGATTCTTTCAAATGAAGATTCATTGTAATCTTGTCCATCCTGTCCGGATCTTTCTCTATGTCGGGGTGAATTTTTTTGTCTATTCGGAGATTATCAAAAGAAACGGGATCCATATATCCATAGATAAAAAGTTCAATGTGATTATCGAGGAGATAGCTGTTTCTGAATGTTTTAATATGTGCAAGACTAAGAACCGGCAAAATAGCAGCCCAATCGAGATATGAAAGCTGTTCACAACGCTGTCTTGTATAGCGACCGAGTTTGTACTGAGAACCCACAGTGCCTTCCAAATGTAATAAATTTGTATGATAAACAGCCTTTGCAAGGAGTTGCGGATTTTTTAACCAAATTCTTGAAAAAGCCAAATTTAATTTAGCTTGCGAACAGGATTTTGCTGTGGAAATAAATTCAGAGTGTTTTGAATCTGCCAGAGGGGCCAAATACTGTTTTTGTCTTTCGAAAGAAAGGCTTTTAAAAAATTTTTCACTTTGGTGAAAAGGAGAGATTCCTTTTTTCCTATTCGGTTTTTCTTTGATAGAAGAAATAATATGATCGAGCTCATCATTGGTGTAGAGATAAGCCAAAACTAAATGTTGTAGCATATTTAATGTTTGTATGAAAATAATTCTATTTTCAGGGCTATTCAAAGAGGAAAATTTTGCAATGAGTTCCGATTTTTGTAAGTTTGTATAATATTTTATTAAATAGATTTTATTTGGTGAAAAGAGTGTTTTCGGCGAAGTCACTTCGGGAAGTGTTTGATCGGCCAAAGAGCCTAAATAGTGTATTTGCCTTTCAGGAGAAAGACTGTTGAAAATGTTTTCAATTTGCTGAAAAGGAGAAAGTTCTTTTTTCTTGTTCGGATCTTCTTTGATAGAAGAAATGATAGAATCGAGCTCATCGTTGGTGCATAGATCAGCTAAAACTAAATATTGTGAAGTATTCAGTCTTTCCAGGAAGAAAGTTCTTTTTTCCGGACTCTCCAAAGAGGAAAATTTTGTAATGAGATCTGAGCTTTGTAAATTTGCATAATATCTTGTGATTGTTTTTGAGTCCAACTGCTTAGCAAAATAGCTTTGAATCAGTTGGATTTTTATATTATCATTCGGAGCGTGTTCCTCTTGTGATACGAACCAACGCAACCATTTTTTTTGGTTTTTAGGAGGCATGCTAAGAAATACTTGTCTTGTGAAATGAGTAACACCTTCCATAAAAGTGGTGAGAGTTTCCGGAGCTAATTTGTCAATTGTTTCTTCCCAGCGTTTACTCTCCCCGGGTATGATATCATGACTTAAATGAGGGGTTGATTTTGGGGAATAAATAGTTGGTATTTTTACTGTCATACTATTCACTTTTTGTGATTGGCTTCGGTCTCTCTTGGAAAAATTCCTTAGTTTAGGCCCGGTCGCATTCTTGGGACTTTGAGGTTTTTGAGGCGATTTAGGCCCCGGCAGATCTCGATCTTTGGAAAGTTCCTTCGATTTATCGGCCCGGTCGGTAGAGGCTTTTTTTTTGGACTTTTGAGGATTTGTAATGAATGATAAATCTAAATTAAACTTAGGAGAAATTGAAGGACCTGTACATGAGTTAACCATATTTATTGCCTTTATTAAATTTCATGAAAAGCATATTTTTTAAAGTATATCTATTTTTTAAACAAGAGAATTTTTGAAGAGATTTCTATGGAAGAGAGAAAAAAAAAGGTTTTAGCCGGTATTCTCGGCAATGAATCGGAAAATTCTTTTCGAGGAGTTCGGTATTTATATCCGGATACATCGTTATGTAAAGAAATGTGCAAAGAAGAGTTCCGAAAAAAAAGCGGTTTACACTATTCAAATCAATTATATTTTGCGACGGATAAAGTACGCGCCGAAGTGAAAACATTGACAGCGAAAGTCCTCTCGAAAAGTCAGATAGAAAGCAAAGCTATAGAGGCGGGAGATAAATATAAACAAGAGATCGAGAGAGGGGATATAGGACCGGTATATATTCGTTATATCAATAATCGGATCGGTTTCGGATTATTTACTTCTGAAGATTTACCGGAAGGTGTTTTTATCGGAGAATATGTCGGCAATGTTCGTCGATGTAATTATTTTTTTGCCGATGTCAATGAATACTGTTTTCGATATCCCCTATATCAAACAGGATTTAAAATATACACCGTCGATGCAGCGGAATATTGTAATGAAACAAGTTTCATGAATCATTCCCGGAAAGGAAATTGCGAAGCAACTATCGCGTATTGTGACGGATTGCTCCATATCACGCTCATCACTTCGCAACCTATTCCAAAAGATACCGAGCTAACATTTGATTACGGAAATTTTGGGCACCGGTAACGAATTAAATATTTTGGAGGAGCTTATTGTAGTCGGGTTCTTTGCCTATTTCAGGAACCTGTTCGGTGTATATAATTTTGTTTTGTTCATCTAAAAGAATTACCGCTCTGGAACATAGCCCTGCGAGAGGTCCGTCAATTATTTTTACTCCGTAATCATCTGCAAAAGAGCTTCTGAATCCGGAAAGAGTGATTGTATTGATGTCCTCACTTTTACAAAAACGTCCTTGTGCAAAGGGAAGGTCATTAGAAATATTGATCAGGATCACATCATCGCGGGATTTCAATTTTTCATAAAAAGTTTTTGCCGAGAGAGCACACACGCCGGTGTCGAGACTCGGAACAATATTTAAAATTTTTTTCTTGTTCGGATATTCGTTCAGTGTCGATTCCGATAAATCCCGATTTACTAAAGTAAAATTCGGAGCTTTTTCTCCAACACGGGGTAATGATCCTATCGTATGAACGGGAGAACCTTTAAAAGTGATGTTTGCCATTATGAATCCTTGGTTGTAATTGAAAGTTTACGATATAATAATTGCTTCTTTTTTCAAAGAAATGTTTCACTGTAAGCAGAGATAATAGTGAGGAATAATAAAATGCGTTTTTCTAAAGACGAAGCCGAAAGATATTTAGCAATAGCAGCTTCCGCTGCCCGTTTAGGAGGGAGAACCCTTCTTGAATTATGGGGAAAACTGACCGACATCAGAGAAAAAAGTTTGGCAGGCGATCTGGTAACCGAAGCCGATCATAAATCCGAAGAGTGTATTCTCCTTTATCTTCAAGAGCAATGTCCCGACCATAGCATTCTTTCAGAAGAGACAGGTCTTCATGAAGTTGCCGGATCGGAATTTGTGTGGGTGGTTGATCCTCTGGACGGTACAACCAATTATACACATCAGATTCCCTACACTGCCGTATCCATCGGATTGCTTTATCAAGGCATCCCTGTCGCAGGTATCGTGTACAACCCTTTTTTAGGAGAGGAGTTCAAAGCAGGTTTCGGACTAGGAACAACTTTGAACGGCAAAATTATCCGTGTGTCGGGAACAGCATCGTTAAGTAAGAGTGTTTTGGCGACAGGATTTGCCTATGATCGGAGAGAAAATCCGGACAATAACTATGCTGAATTTTGTTATTTGACAGCCCACACGCAAGGAGTGCGTCGGATGGGTTCTGCAGCTCTTGATTTGGCGTATGTGGCGGCCGGACGATTTGACGGATTTTGGGAGAGGGGATTAAAAATATGGGACATAGCCGCAGGAGTCATTCTGGTAAGAGAGGCGGGCGGAGTAATCACCTCTTATGAAAATAGAGATCCTATCCTTGATTCCGGGCGGATTCTTGCGAGTAACGGAATCATACACGACGAAATGAGCAGAGTCCTTTTATCTGTACCGCAAGAGATTGAACCGATTCTTTTCAAGACGCAGATTCCTAAAGAGTGACCGGAATTTTTTCTTTGTTGTAATAATGCAGAGAAAAAAGCATTCCGAGAGACGTTCCTGCGGAAAGGGTGAGGCAGATAATCCAAGTGATTCCCGGCGATATTCCGGTTAGGAGTCCTCCTGCCAGAAATCCGATGGAGGTCCCGACAAAAACCGGCATAGAGTAGGCGAGCTGTGTTTTTACATGATCCATAAAATCACACATGGCACTTGTTGTCGCCATGATTGTCGTTTCTGAAATCAAGGAAATATGATCGCCGCATACTGCACCGGAGAGAATGGCGCCGAATACGGGCAAAATAATCGGCAGCTGTTCCGGTGCTGCAGGAGCCTCTGCTCCTACCATGGCAAATACCATAGGAAGGGCAATCGGCAACAAAATCGCCGTTGTAGCCCACGAGCTTCCTAAGGCCAAAGAAACGATCGTCGCATTCCAAAATAAGATAAGAGGAATAAGCCACACGGGAATGGATCCGGCTAAAAGAGAGGCCAACCACTCTCCGGTTTTAAGATGAGTGCGCAAAAGGTCGCCCATTGTCCAGGAAAATAGGAGAATGGCCGCGACAGGAAGCATGAGCTTTAATCCGTGATACACCACTTCAAGCGTCTCTTGGAAAGTGAAAGTTTTTTTAATGAGATAATATATCCCGGAAATACTGAGTGCCGTTATCCCTGAAAAAAAGAGAACGAGAGATATACGAACATGTTGTAGCGTTTCCAAAAATGAGTGGGGACCGCCAAAAATTTTGTTATTTCCAAAATACAGAATATAAATGAAAGTAGATCCCAACAAAGTGCAAATGGGGACAAGAAAATCCCAAATGCCTGCATGATGTCCTGCACGTCCTATCGGTTTTGACTGATGGTCGCCGATCGGTTTTCCCCCTGCTAAATTGCCTGTCTGTTCCGCGATGACCTCATGTTTATGCATCAGTCCGAAAGAAAGACGGAAGCGGACGATGACCCATACTGAGAGGACGAGGGTGACGGAATAAAATACGTAGGGGAGAATGCTGAGGTATAGCGAATAGGGATTTGCCAGCAACAGAGTATCGGATTCCCGGGTTGCATGGACTCCGTTTTCTGTCAGAAATCCTATGATGGCGGCAGCCCAGCTGGATACGGGAGTGATCATCGCCAAAGGTGCCGACATGGAATCGGTGAGGAACGCAAGTTTTACCCGGGGAATTTTAAATCTGTCGGTTAAAGGGCGCATCACGGAGCCGACTGTAAGACTTCCTAAATAATCATCGATGGAAAGGCAATGGGCAAGAACGAGAGTCCCGGTTTCTGCGGCTTTGCTTGTTTTAATAGAAGGTTCTACTTTGTCGACAAATGCGGTGGCTGCATGTGAATGCCTGATCATTTCGATGAGAATACCTAAACATAATACAAAGGAAACAATAAAAAAATTGCCGGCTTTGGAAAAGTTTCCGGGCGAGAGTAGCATGGGAATTCCGGTATTCTTCCATAAATCGTCAAAAGCCAGAGAAAAAGTCCCGACGGGGGAAAAATCTGTGGCGATTCCTGCTGCAAGCAAAAGACCCGTGAATAGAGAAAGACAGATTCTTTTTGTTGCAAACCCCAGAACAAAAACAACAGCCGGGGGAAGCAAGGTGATCCAAGACATTTTTTTACCTTCCGAATTTCATTAAAGAAAAAATTGTATTGCAGAGCAATAAGTTTATTTGTTTTGATTAAAAATTTGTATATTTCGAGTTATTTTAACCAAAATAATCGTTTGTCTCAAGATCAATTATTTTTTTACAGAAAGAATGATACACAACCTATTTATTAATTTGTTGAGTTAAGAAGATTATCATTCGTGCGGTGACTCGTCACCGCTTTGCCCTCGACTCGACTTGTCGAGGCGGTTTAAGCGTTATTTTGTGTTTATAGATATTCAGAAATTCATTCAAAGATTAGTTCTCTAAGTTTTTAAAAACGCATCGACAAGTCGATGCGAGGGCAAAGCGGTGACGAGTCACCGCACTCCAAACGCTGCGCGTGTTAAGCTCCTCTATCTTAGGTGATTGCTTTTTCCGGTTGGCGATCGTTTATCGAGAAAGCAAATTCTTCGGGAAGAGTGTTGATGAAGTCGCGCGTCACATCGGCACCGAGAGTCTGCAATTTTTCAACAATATTTTCATATCCCCGATCGAGATAAGGAAGGCCTGTAATCACCGATTCCCCTTCTGCAATAGCCGCAGCCATGACGTAGGAAAATCCGGCACGCAAATCCGGAATGGCGATCTGTTTGCCGTGCAAAACAGTGGGACCTTTCACCACCAGACTGTGACAAAAGCTTTGGGAGGCAAAACGGCATTTTTTACCGCCTAAACATTGTTTGAAGAGAGAGATATCCGCTCCCATTTCCTTCAGTGTATCTGTATAACCAAAACGATTTTCATATACTGTTTCGTGTACAACGGAAGATCCGGTTGCTTGCGTAAGCATCACAACGAAAGGCTGTTGCCAGTCGGTCATGAATCCCGGATGTACATCGGTTTCCAAATGAATTCCCGCCTGTAAAGGGCCGTCATAATAAAATTGTATCCCGTCTTTTCGGATTTGGAATCCGCCGCCGATTTCTCTGATCGTATTGAGAAAAGTCACCATATCGATATGGCGCGCATTTTCTACAAAAATCGATCCTTTAGAGCAAATAGCAGCCATTGCCCAAGAGGCAGCTTCGATTCTGTCGGGAATGACAGAATGTTCCACTTCGTGAAAATGTCTTGTTCCCTGAATGCGAATTGTTCTGTCTACATCTAAGGTAATATTGGCGCCTAATTTTTGAAGGAAGAGAATCAGTTCGACAACTTCCGGTTCGATAGCGGCATTTTTTATTTCAGTGATGCCTTTTGACGTTACAGAAGCCAGTATGGTATTTTCGGTTGCGCCCACAGAGGGATAAGGAAGATGAATGCGGGTGCCTGTCAATCCGTTATGTGCATGGGCAAAGTAGGCGCCCTGATTTTTCATTTCTCTGTATTCAATTTCAGCGCCGAGTTGTCTCATGGCTTCGATATGGAAATCGACAGAACGCCTTCCGATGGCACATCCTCCCGCTACAGGAACGATGATGTCTTCGTTTGTTCTGCCTAAGAGGGCACCGATCATAAGGATGGGAATACGATTTGCCCCGGAAAATCGTTGCGGGACGTACGCTGTATTCAGCTCTTTAGTTACGACCTCCATTATTCCGGCTTTCCGGTCCCAGTCGACTTTCATTCCGAGCTCTTTACAGAGTGCTACGGTAACTTCTACATCTCCGATATCCGGAATATTTTCGAAGCGACATTTTTTATCGGAAAGAAGAGAGGCTACGAGAAGTTTTGTAGCAGCATTTTTTGCACCTGCAGCCTTCACATGACCTTTAAGGGGATTTCCTCCTGTAATTCGCAACGCCTCCATGACACACTCTCCCTTGTAAAATGACTCTTGTCTGAATAAATTGTAAACTGTATTATAGCGGAGAATTTGTTCGAATCAAGTATAATAAGTCAGGCTTGGATTTTTTTTAAGGAGAAGAGGATGATAAAAGTAGGAATAGGGCAGGACAGCCATCGATTTGAAGGGGAAAATTCAGAGAAAACGTGTATTGTGGCAGGATTGCCTTTTCATTCCGTGCCCGGATTCGAAGCTAATTCTGACGGAGATGTGGCGTATCATGCGATTACCAATGCCATCAGTTCGATAACCGGAGTCCTCATTCTCGGAGCCGTAGCGGATGAGTTGTGTCTTGAAAAAGGAATTACAGACAGCGAAGTATATTTATTGGAAGCCCTTAAAACATTGCACGGACATAAAATTACTCATATAGCACTCACCATCGAAGGAAAAAAACCTAAGTTCAAAGAAAGAATTCCGGAGATGAGAGAAAAAATTGCCTCTGTCATGGGATTAGAAGCTTCTCAAGTCGGAATCACCGCTACAACAGGAGAGGGACTGACAGGATTCGGTCGGGGTGAAGGGGTGCAGTGTATCGCAATTGTCACGGTACAATCCGAATAACTTTAATAGACATCCCGTAAGTATCGTTTGTCTTTGCGTAAATTTTTCATGTATTCTTTTGTTGCTTCCGGAAGGAAATTTCCCCAAACACTCACGATTTCGTGTAGAGTTTTATCGACATCCTTTGCCATTTTTTTCGCGTCGCCGCATACATAAAAAACAGCCCCTTCTTCAAGCAATTGAAATATTTCCCGGCCGTGTTCTTTTAAGAGATCCTGCACATAAATTTTGTGCTCCTGATCTCTTGAAAAAGCAGCGCTGACTCGAAGCAGTCCTTTTTTTTCCAGATCAAACCAATAATCGCGATAAAGAAAATGGTGATCTCTGTTCCATTCTCCGAAAAACAGCCAGTTTTTTCCCTCGTCGCCTCGCGCGATTCTTTCCTGCATAAAAGCTCTGAAAGGGGCCACTCCTGTTCCCGGTCCTACCATAATGATGGGAGTGTCGCCGGATTTAGGAACGGTGAATCCGTTGTGAGGTTGGATGAAGAGGGGGATGATCGGCTCTTCCGTAGGGATCAGATTGCATAAATAGTGTGTGCAGACCCCTTTTCTCTCATGACCGTGAGATTCGTAAGACAAAAGTTTGACGGTCAGGTGGATCTCATCTCCGACAGCTTTTTGTGAGGAGGCGATAGAATAAAATCTGGGCAAAAGAGGCATGAGCATGTCGCACAGTTCTTGCGGAGTAAAAACGGATTCGCTGTGATAGAGGAGAATATCCCAAAGATGTTTGCCGAATAAATATTCTTTAAGTTTGTGAGAATGTTGAGGAATCAGTAATTGTTCCAATTCCTCTTTTTTACGAAGATCCGGTTCACGATCGGCAACTTCTTTGAGAAGATTCCTTCCTATATCGGTCACATTTGCTTTCATGCTAAGGAAGTCGCGAAGGAGAAAAGAGTTTCCGGATCTTGCATCTGTGATCATTTCCTCTCCCGTAGCGTGCATGGCTTCAAGTGTTCGGCTGAGGAGGACCGGATCATTGACCGGAAAAATGCCTACGCAATCGCCGACTTCGTAGGCAATGCCGGAACCGTGAATATCGATGACAATATGTTGCGTAGTTTTTTTATTGCACGAATAGCAGAGATCTTCTCTCGATTTAATTTTTGCTATAAAAGGATTGAGTCGGGAATATCCCTGAATATGTTCGTTCATGACGATGCTTTTTTCCGGTTGAAAAGTCGATTATAAGAAAAAAATGAATGAATTGACAGATTTTTTGGAAAAAAGTGGAGAAAATAAAATCGTTACCCATTCTTTTCGAATAATTGCTTGAAATTATTCGGCATGAGAGATTAGTGTGAAGCTTATTGCAAATTAACCCGGAAGAGTCTTTATGAAAAATAATTATGACCATGGCATTTTTTACGGAGCTGTTCGTTCGTTTTTTGTTGTTTTAATGGCGACTATAGGATTTGCCCTTGGAATTTTTTGTTTCCTTTTTATCATGGGAGGAATTTCCTCTTCAGCAAAAGAGCCGGAGCGAAGCTATAAGATGAAAGTCCTTCCTAACGCTGAAGGAATTCGTAAAATTGAGTCGGGCAAGTCCCCGGTGATTTTGCAAATCAATATTAACGGCGTCATCGGCACGGAGCTATTGAATACGCAAAATATGGAAGAGTTGTTGATTGAATCGCGTGAAGGGGATCTCAAAGACAATCGGGTAAAAGCTATCTTATTGAATATCAGTACTCCGGGCGGAACATTTACCGATTCTGACGGAATCTACAGAGCCCTAAAATTGTATAAAGAACGCTATAAAGTTCCGGTATACGCCTTTGCCGACGGCCTTTGTGCTTCAGGCGGTATGTATGTTGCCTGTGCTGCCGACAAAATTTTTTCTAATGATGCCACTTTGATCGGTAGCGTCGGGGTGATCGGTCCTTCTTTCATGAACTTTTCCAAATTGATCGATGTGTTAGGAGTACAGGCTTTGACCATATCGGAAGGTAAAGGAAAAGACGACATGAATCCGCTTAGACCTTGGAGACCGGACGAAGATGCGATGTACAAAAATATTATTAAATATTACTACGGTCTGTTTGTAGACATAGTGGCGACGGCGAGACCTCGTATCGGCAAAGAAAATCTGATCGATAAATACGGTGCCGGAATGTTCCCCGCCGCACAGGCAAAAGAAATCGGCTATATCGATGAAAGTAACTTCACGAGAGAAGGGGTTTTAAAACAACTTCTTAAAGAAGTGAGCATTGAAGATGATTATTATCAGGTTGTGGTTTTAGAAAATACAAACTGGATTTCAAAAATTTTCTCGAGCCAAAATAATTTATTCCAAGGGAAAATCAGCCATAAACTGGAGCTCCCGGAAGAGATGGATCCGAATTTGTCCGGTAAAGTGCTTTGCCTTTACCGTCCTTGATTAACCATTTATTTATTAATTGGTTGAGTAAAGAAAATTTCAATTCGCGCAGCGTTTGGAGTGCGGTGACTTGTCACCGCTTTTTCCTCGCATCGACTTGTCGATGCGGTTTAAGACAAGTTTTGTGTTTATAGATATTCGATAATTCGTTCAAAAAATAGTCTCAAATCGCTGAAAAGCGCCTCGACAAGTCGAGTCGAGGGCAAAGCGGTGACAAGTCACCGCACTCCAAACGCTGCGCGAGTTCAATTATATCTTATATAACTAACTAATTATCAATGATTTAATTCATATTAGCTTAACGCGTATGCGGCAAGTCGATGTGAGTGTCCGACCAACGCTGCGCGTCTTAAAATCTCTTTAAGTACCTCCATTGCCGAAAAGCTGCGTTTCCGGTACTCTGATTTCTTAGCTATCACGCAAGGACTCAAAATGTCTAAATTATTTATTGTCGACGCCTCAGGATTTTTATATCGGGCCTATCACGCCATCACAAATATGACCAACTCAAAAGGTGAATCCACGAATGCCCTTTTCGGATTCATCCGTTCGCTCCTTAAATTACATAAAGATTTTGCTCCGACACACATCGTCGCCGTATTTGACGGCCCGGAGAATACCAAAAAACGAAAGGCGATTTATCCTGAATATAAAGCAAACAGATCCTCTATGCCCGAAGACTTGCGTTATCAGATAGGATGGGCAAGAGAATTTTGTGAACTGCATGGTATTCCCCTCTTGAATATTCCGGAGGTAGAGGCGGATGATGCAATGGGGAGTGTTGCGAAATGGGCGGAAGAGCATTTTGATGAAATTTTTCTTTGCACAGGCGACAAGGACATGGCCCAGTTGGTGGGAAATAAAATCAAGCTTCTCAATACTCACAAAGAAAATTTGATTTTGGATGCGGAAGGTGTCCTTGCTAATTATGGAGTCCCGCCGGACAAAATCATCGATCTTTTTGCCATTATGGGAGACAGCTCGGATAATATTCCGGGACTTTCCGGATTCGGACCGAAAACAGCAGTGGCTCTTTTGCAGCAGTTTGCCGGTCTGGAAGAACTTTTGGCCAATCCGACTCTTGTTCCCGGCAAAAAAAAACAGGAAATACTCATCGAACAGGCGGAAAAAGCGCGTATCAGCAAAGTTCTTGTGACCATCGATATCCAAGTCGAATTCCCTAAAGAGCGCAATTTTTTTGAAAAAAAATCTCCGCAAGCGGAACGGATGCACGCCTTCTGCTCTTCTATGAACTTCATGACATTTTTAAAAGAGATGAATCTGATTCAAACTCCTGTATCCGAAGAAAAAAATAGCTATACAGTTGTCGACGATGAAAGCGCATTGGAGGGATTGATCAGGGAATTATCGCAGCAAACCGAGATTTGTTTCGATACGGAAACAACCGATATCAATCCGATGGCAGCAGAACTTGTAGGGATAGGTTTTTGCACGGAACCGAAAAAAGCCTATTACGTCCCTTTAAACGGAAGGCTTGGTTCAAAATATGTGTTGGAAAAAATAAAACCTCTCTTTTCCAATTCAAAAATCGGATTTTACGGTCACAACGTAAAATATGATCTGGCTGTATTGAATAATCACGGAATCCCGATTGCCCGTATCTGTTTTGACACGATTTTAGCCTCCTTTATTTTGCATTCGGAAAAACGTAGGCATTCTTTAGACGATTTATGTGTGGAATATTTTGATAAAATAAAAATTCCTATAGAAACTTTGATCGGAAAAGGGAAAAACCAAATTACGATGAAGGATGTTCCGATTGCATTAGTCGGTGAATATTGTTGTGAAGATGCGGACTATACCTGTCGATTGAAAGAAATTTTGCAGAAACAACTGAAGGAGAGGAAGTTAGATAAAGTTTATCGCGAATTGGAACTTCCCCTCGTGCCGGTCCTCACCCGGATGGAAAAACGGGGAATGTATATGGATCGCGAATATATGGAAACTCTACAGGAACTTGTCGACACTCGGCTAAAAGATGTTTCGGAAGAGATATTTTTACTTGCAGGCACGGAATTTAATCTGAATTCTCCCAAACAACTCAGCGAAATCCTTTTTACAAAAATGGGAATAAATCCTCCGAAAAAAACAGCCACAGGATTTTCTACCGACGTAGAGGTACTCGAATTATTGCAGCATGACTATGAAATTGCAAAAAAATTGATCGATTATCGTACTCTTGAAAAATTACGGTCCACCTATATCCAAGTGCTCCCCACCCTCATCAATAAAAAGACGGGCCGGATCCACTGCACCTTCAATCAGTTTGTCGCAGCTACGGGAAGATTGTCATGCCGCGATCCGAATCTGCAAAATATTCCGATACGAAATGAAGAGGGGAAAAATATCCGAAAAGCTTTCCGCCCGGAAAAACCGGGTTGGTGTTATCTGGCTGCCGATTACTCCCAAATTGAATTGCGACTCCTCGCCCATTTCAGCGGTGATCCGGTTTTGACCGAAGCGTTTAAATCGGGAGAAGATATTCACGTGAAAACAGCGGCGACGATTTTTAATATTTCACCGGACAAAGTGACAGAGGAAATGCGATATCGGGCTAAAGCTGTCAATTTCGGCGTTATCTATGGTCAACAGGCATTCGGACTCGCAAAAGAATTGGGTATCGATTTCAACGAAGCAAAGAAATTTATCGAAAAATATTTTGAAACATTTCCTTCCGTAAAAAAATATCTTGAAGAGTGCAAGGAAAAAGCGCGCCAAGAGGGGAAAGCAGTGACGTTTACAGGAAGAGAAAGGGCGATTCCGGAAATACACAGCAAGAATCAACAAATTCGCTCCGCAGCAGAACGATTGGCTGTCAATACTCCTCTACAGGGAAGCGCTGCCGATCTTATAAAAAAAGCGATGCTGCAAATCGATAGTCTCTTGCTAAAAGAAAACTATTTAGGGTATATGATATTGCAGATTCATGATGAACTAATTTTTGAATTGCCTGATTTTGAAGAGCCTATTATACGGACAATAGTAAAAGCCAATATGGAAAATGCAATTTCTCTTAATGTTCCCCTGATTGTAAATATCTCTGTTGGCAAAAATTGGAAAGAATGTTAACCTTAAAAAAGATTGCCGTAACCGGCGCTATATCCTCGGGCAAAACACAGCTTTGTTCTTGCTTTAGGGAGTTCGGGGCTTACGTTGTAAGCGCCGATGAAATCGTTCATCAACTGTTATCTTCCAATACAATTTCGGGTAAAAAAGTAATCGCCTTACTGGGTTCCGGAATACTCGACAATAACCGGATCAGTCATGCGGCTATTGCCGAGAAGGTATTTAACAATCCGTCGCAACTGACGGCACTGGAAGAAATTCTTCACCCGGAGGTTTTTTCTCGGATAGAAATTGAATATAGAAAAGCTTCAAAACAAAAAGCACCGCTTTTCGTTGCAGAAGTGCCCCTTCTTTTCGAGACCGGTGCCGAAAAGCTATTCGATGAAACGATCGTAGTGATCGCTGATGAACAGACTTCTATAGAAAGATATACGAAATCCGGGACAAAGGACAAAAACGAATACAGATTGCGAATGTCGCAACAACTTCCTCCAAAAGAGAAAGCAGCAAGGGCTACGTACACCATCTTTAATGACGGATCCCTTCAAGACCTACAAACTGAGGCAAAAAAAATTTATAATCAATTGACCGCTTAAAGCCTCCCAATATCAATCTTAGAAAATAGGAGCTAGATTCTTCGATGAATCCTGAAGACAACAACCAAGAACCTATAAAAAATAATGACGATGCAAGTCCGGTTACACAAACAAAACCAAAAATTCCTCGTCAGCACCAAACGAAACTCTCCGGAGCACAAACAAAACATGCACTTCCTATCCCTCCCCCACTCACACCGGCACTTGTGCAAAAACAGGAACCCGGCATAGAGACTCCTCCGATAGAAAAAAAACCGCTCCGAATCACAAAAATTGCCGACATCCAACGGATGAATATCGACGAATTAAGCCAGTTTGGGAAAAATATGGGACTCCAACACATCGGATCCATGACCAAATCACAAATGGTTTTCGAAATCGTCAAAAGCATTTCGGAAAACCCTTCCGAAGTCCTTTACGGTGAAGGTGTCCTCGAAGTTCTTCCTGACGGCTTCGGCTTTTTAAGATCCACAAATTATAATTATCTCCCCTCTGCAGAAGATATTTATGTCTCCCCTGCTCAAATCCGACGCTTTGATCTGCGCAAAGGAGATACGGTATACGGCACTATTCGCCCCCCGAAAGAAAAAGAAAAATACTTTGCAATGCTCAAAGTCGAAACAATCAACGCAACACCCCCCGATGTTGCCAAAGATCGTATCCTGTTTGAAAACCTGACCCCTCTCTACCCAAATCAACGTCTGTTGATGGAAACAGAAGCGGGAAATTATTCAACTCGCGTTATGGACCTTACAGCGCCGATAGGAAAAGGACAGCGCGGACTCATTGTCGCTCCTCCACGTTCCGGTAAAACTGTAATTCTCCAAAATATTGCCAATGCCATTGCCGTCAATAATCCGGAAGTCACCCTCATCGTTCTTCTCATAGATGAACGTCCGGAAGAGGTGACCGATATGCAGCGGAGCGTTAAAGGGGAAGTGATCTCCTCAACATTCGATGAACCTCCTGAAAGACACGTGCAAATTGCCGAAATGGCCAGTGAAAAAGCGCGTCGACTTGTAGAACACGGGCATGATGTGGTCATTCTTCTCGATTCTATCACCAGATTAGCTCGTGCTTACAATACCGTACAGCCCCATTCAGGGAAAATTCTGACAGGCGGAGTGGATGCCAATGCCTTGCATAAACCTAAACGTTTCTTCGGTGCGGCCAGAAATATAGAACACGGCGGCTCTCTCACCATCATCGCCACTGCTCTGATTGATACCGGATCCCGCATGGATGAGGTAATTTTTGAAGAGTTCAAAGGTACGGGAAATATGGAACTCGTTCTTGATCGAAGACTTGCCGATAAGAGAATCTGGCCGGCCGTTGATGTAGAGAAGAGCGGAACCAGAAAAGAAGAGCTTCTTTATGATGCACATGAACTGCAAAAAATTTATACCTTGCGTAGCGCAACCCACGAAATGGTGCCAAGCGAAGGGATGAATTTTATTCTGAATCTCTTGAAGAAAACAAAAACCAATGCGGAATTGCTGCTTTCTATCAAAGATTAATCCGTAAAAGAAGATGATCACACACGCAGCGTTTGGAGTACAGTGAACTTCTAAGAGTTTCAACATGTGTATCAGCACTAATTATAAGGTGCGAAGCACCTATACATAAAAGCCCGGGGCGCATCGCCCCGGGTAAAAGTTAAAAAAAAATTCCGGTCTGTAGGACCGGCATATAACCTAAATTTGGCTTGCTAAATTTGATAATATATCGAAATTTATCTATATAAATTAAGCGTAAACATCTATTTATTAATTTGTTGAGTGAAGCGAATTTCAATTCACGCGCATTCCAAACGCTGCGAGTTCAATTACATCTTATATAATTAACTAATTATCAATTACTTATTCCTTAACTTAATACCATTGGTCACAGTGCAGCGGAGGCTCGGGTTAGGTTAGTAAGGAAGGTGAGGCCTGAAGGATTAGCATAAAAGACTTTAGTTTCATAGATATTCTTCTGATTACCTTAAATTTCTTTTCAGATTTTATTCAGTATGCTAGATTTATTGATTAATCTTTTAGCTACTATAGGAGTGTTATGAATTCTTCTGTAAATTTGTTAGGAATACCTCAGGATCGATTCGGTCAGGAAGGTGTTGAGGCCGGTAATTTAGTTGGTCAGCAGCTTAAAAAGCGGGGGCTTAAGGGTCAGTATGATTGGAGTACAGATAAAATTACTATTTTGAATACTTCTGAATTATCTTTGGAATCTCTTCATGGGATATTAAATAACCATCTTGTATTTGATGACGAAAGGAATAACGAAGGGAATTTACAGATGTATTTCTTTAGGGGGGTGCATGTCAAAGGATATGGAATGTCGATTTCCTCAAAAGGAGTAAGAAGGCTTTTGCATGAAAAAGATAATTTGGATTATATTAACGTAGGGCCTCCACATTATCCTGTAGTAAAAAGAAACGTACGTCATCCCGTAGAAAGAAAAAAAGATCATTTTATTCAACCGAATTATGTTACATCTGAAAAAATAAAAAGAGACTGAAGAAAAGAGGTCTCGATAGAGCAGCTGCCGCCCCTTCCTCAGCTTGCGTGATCTTAAAAACCAATAATATTTATTCACCGATCATAGTCTTTTACTTGTTTTAATAAATTGTCAAAAAAAATAAATACAAGTATGTTTTTATTTTGAGACTTGCCGGTTTTTTATTCCTATTAATCCGGTAATTTTATTATCTTTCTCGAGTTTAAAGGACTAAAGGTTATGTCTTATTTAACTTATATAGGTGAAAATAATAGAATGTCAGCCTCTTTTGAGGCCGGCAATAAACAAAATTCTATAAAAGAGAAAAATATATATTATCTTTTTTGGGATGAGAATAAAAAAGTTCTTAGAGAGACCCTTGTAGAAGAGGAAGCGTCAAAATTTGAATTGATCAATCAAAAAATAGCAGAACTCCTGTGCTATTTAAGACCGATTCCTACAGTCCATTCCGACTTTCATCCGACTTTATTGACTTATATCAATACAGCCACTCAGTATCTTCAGAGGAAAAATATCGATCCGGAACTTAAAGCGACTATGGAAAATCTGTTGGAGAGGATACATAAAGTATATGCGATTGCTTCTCTTTCAGAAAAAAGGCTGATAGAAGCATGTAGGAATGATGATGTCCATAAAATTCGATCTTTTTTAAAGTACGATCATCCCGAATATCAATACTTGAAAGAACATTTTTTTGATATAGCTTTTACTGATAATAAATTAAAGGTTATGAAAGCTATCTTAGAATACTCCATAGATGAAGAAATTCTGATTCCTTTATATATTTCCGCTTTAGAAAATAAAAGAGACGCAGCCGGATTGATGATTGCGCAATATATGCATTCCCCTCAGAAATTAGAGGAGTGTTTGGCTCTTGCCGTTATGTATTCCGCCCGTCCGGATATGATAAAATATTTTCTTTCACACGGAGTTTCTGTCAACATGATAGATGAAATAGGACGTCCTCTTATTTGTATTGCGGCTTTAAATAATTCCCTTGAAATTATAGAATTGTTGCTCACGTATAAGCCTAAAATCGATGCATGTGTTCGGCAGGGAATGACAGCGTTATATTTTTCTCTTTTTAAAGGGAATATTCCGATTACGATGAAGCTTTTAGAAGCCGGTGTTGAGCCTGATTGGAAAGATTTTAACGGAGATACTCCGTTACAGTATGCCGTAAAATTGCGAGGTACTTTTCCAAAACTTGATGCATTGTATGAAGAAAAAGTGAAGCAAATGGAAATGAGGGATGCAATAAGCTAAAACAAGAAATATGTGTTTAAGCATATATATAATTATTCCCTTATATAAGATGTAATTGAACTCGCGCAGCGTTTGGAGTGCGGTGACTCGTCACCGCTTTGCCCTCGCATCGACTTGTCGATGCGCTTTAAGAGAAGTTTTTTGTTTATAGATATTCAGAAATTCGTTCGAATATTAGTCTTTAAATTTATAAAAAACGCATCGACGAGTCGATGCGAGGCCAAAGCGGTGACGAGTCACCGCACTCCAAACGCTGCGCGAATGATATTCTTCTGAATGTTAGCGTAAAAATTTGGGGTCTAAGACATCTCTTAAGGTGTCTCCAACCATAGCGATGGCGATGAGTAGGATAGTCAGAAGGAATGCGGGGGGCCATAGGAGATAGCTTTCTCCCGGAAATGCCGATCTTCCCTCGTCCATAAGCACTCCCCAAGAGCAGGATCCCTCTTCACCTAAACCTAAAAAAGAGAGGGCCGCTTCACTCGTAATGGCTCCCATAACGGCAAAAGGGAGGAGTGTGAGCAACGGGGGGATTGCATTCGGAAGTATGTGTGTGAAGATGATGTAATTATCGCTGAATCCCGAGGCTTTACATGCTTCGACGTAGGCTAAATTTCTTTGTTTAAAAAATTCACCGCGGACAAATCGGCTGAAATTTGTCCATCCGAATAGTCCGATGACGGTGATGATGAGTAAGATAGATTTACTTTCCGTGATGGCGACAATGAAGAGGAGCATAAATATGGTGGGCATTGATTCCCAAATTTCCAATAATCGGGAGACTATGATATCGAATTTTCCTCCGTAAAAACCCGCAAAAGCTCCTATGGGGATTCCAATTGCCAGAGAGAGGGCGACAGCAATGATTCCCACTACGAGTGAGATACGTATGCCGAAAATAAGTGCCGAGACCATATCTTTTCTGTTGATTCTGGTGAGTTCCCAAAAAGAGATATATTTGTTGAGTTCCTGCTCACCGCCTGCATCCTCTTCCCAATGAAAAGAGCGTAAAAGGGGCATGATGCGGAATTGAATTTTTTTTATTTCTTCCTGAATCCACAAATTTTTTTCGATCAGATATTTTTTTCTTGCAGCTGCGTATAGATATTCTTTATCGGTAGTTTTTCCTTCTGCAGCATATTTTTCGAGTGTTTTATTAAATTGACGAAGAAGATTTTCTTCATTAATTTCATTTAATTTATAGAGAGTCGGCATGGAAGAGGCGTTTGTATAGATATGTGCCGGAGTCGTTTCTAAAACCATTTTTCTCAATTCTTTTTCGTTAGGTAGGGAATCTGCTTTTATTCCTTCTCTTAAAAGAGCCGCTCTTTTTTCTTTAACTGCAATATTAAGCCATTTTTCCAAATTCCCTTTTTTAAATTCACTTTCAAATTTTTCCAGGTTTTCATTCTGTTCTTTGTTTCGGATATATTTTAAAAGTATATTTAATTTTCCGTAATCGTTGAGATATTGTAGAGATTCATTCCAATCGGGAAGAGGAGATTTATGATGTTCTGAAATATATTCTTTCAGATTTTTTTGTTGTATTCGATTTAATTCCGAATCGGCGGCAGGATCTTTTACAATTCCTGACATGATTAAAATAAATCCTGCTATTTGTATTGTAAGGGCAGATATACAAATACCCGTTCCGATTTTTTTATTTTTTTTGTGAAGGAAAAATCCGATAAAAAAAATGGGAAGGGTGAATATAAGCAGATTAAAAAAAAGATCGATAGGTTTTGTAAAATATCCTAAATAGAATAAATATCGGAAAAGAGGAAAATAAGCGACATTGTCATACATGACAAAAATCGGTTTCCCGGAGGCGAAAAACGGCGCATATACACCTACCAAACAAAAAAAGAAAATAATTGTCAGCGCTGCCATTCCTAAAAAATGCTTGCTGTATTTATACAATATTGTTTGTGAAAACGTATGTTTATTCATATTTAATCCAAAGTCACTCGCGGATCCAAAATTGTGTAAATGATATCCGCTACCAGATATCCTACCAGGGTAATAAATGATCCTGCTAATGCAGAAAACATAATCACATTATAATCCCGATTGATAATCGAATCGTAAAAAAATTTACCGAATCCGTCAATTTCAAAAAGGGTCTCTACAATTAGTGAGCCGCCTAAAATTACTCCCAATGATCCGGCAATCGAAGTGATGATCGTGATGGCGGCATTCCTTCCCACATGTTTAAATAAAATAACCGAATTAGAAAGACCTTTTGCTTTTGCTGTCCGTACATAGTCCTGATGCATGACCTCTAAAATTGCAGTTCTGGATAATCGCGCCTGTGCTGCAAGTCCGCCGTATAAAATAGCGATCATGGGTAAAAAAACATGTTGGATGACATCAAAAAGCCTTTGATATGAGGTCATATTATTATATTTTGCCTCGGCTGAAGTGAATCCGAAAAGAGGGATAGGAATATTTGTAAAAGGAAAGTATCCGTTTAATGCCACTTTTTCTATCAAAAACGGTGCTACGACAAAAACAGGGATGGCGTAGAGGATCAGACAGACTAAGTTGAGTAATCTGTCCTCCCATTTATTTTGTTTTATCGCCATGATCAATCCGATTCCTGTACAAAGAAAAAATGTCACGATCATAGGGATTAAGGAAAGAGTCAGAGAATATTTGAATCGGCTTGAGACCTCGCTGATCACGGTTTTATTGTTATCATTGCGAAGAGTTCCGAAATCCAGGGTGAGTATTTTTCCGAAATAGCGAAAAAAACGGGAGTTTGTAAAAAATATCATTATTTTTTCGTGTGTATCCGGAGAGAATGTATAAAAATTTTGATTGGCCGAATACCATTGATTGAGAGAGACTATTTTTTTATTTGCCTCTTCCTGAGTATCGGAGGAGTCTATAGTAAAAGTTTTTAGCGTATTGTTTTCGACGGAAATTTTATTGTTGAATGCTTTTTCTTCAGGAGAAAGATCGGGCCCCAGTATGGCTTGTCGCGTACCTCCGCGGATGAAAAAATTTATGGCCATGGACTTCATTCCGAGGCTTTCCCGATCATCATTGATTATCGACAGGAGAAGGGGCATGATATAGCGAGAGCGGTCGCCGAAATCGGTCCGGATTTCGGTCCATTTTTTGAAGGGGATTTCTTCTTTATCTTCCGGATTTTCTTTTTTAGAAATGATTTGAGACAATGTTCTTTTTACATAGGAAATATCTGTCCACGGCCATGTATTGAACAGTATAGGAAGAGTTAATCCGTAATATTCTCTAAATTGTAAATAGCGGTCATTATTTCCTGAAGCGACGGAATTAGTTTCTTTACGGGTGGCGAATCCTTCCGGAGAAATTTCCGTGACGGTAACCGGATCGCCGGGGGCCAGATTAATGATCACAAAATTGACAAAGATAATGCAAAACAGAGTGATGGGCAAAAGTAAAAGTCTTCTTATAATATAAGCAGGCATGATTCCTTCTCAATCGGCCGATTATTCAAATTTTTTTATCCAAAAAATATTTTGGTCCGGTTCAGACACATTAGCACCGGGAATGAGGTCTTGCCTGTCGGCAGGAATAAACACATTTTGTAAATAGCTTCTATATAAAAAGGTGGTGTTGGGAGTATAGAGAAAGGTATAAGGCTGTTCTTCATGGATAATCGCATCGAAACGCCTGTAGAGAGCTATTCTTTTTTCCCGGTCGTATTCGTAAGATAAGCTGTCGATTATTTTATCGACCTCTTTATCGGCGAATCCGACAGCATTAGAAGATCCCTGCTCTTTAGCACCTGTGGAATACCAAAGCTGTCGCGGATCTTCCGGCGGCGTACCTAATGACCATCCTAGGAAAATGGCGTCGAAATTTTTTTCTTCAAATTTAGCCGACAGATCCGCTATATCGACTCCGTTCAGATTGCAGATCACCCCGATTTCTTTAAGGGCGGTCGCTATATATTCGCCGATCGCTTTAGCCAGCGGATTTTTCACGTAGTAGGTCAAGGAAAATTCGAAGGGTACTTTTTTCCCGTCGATCATTTTGTTGATGACACCGGTTCCGGTTGTGTCATACCAGCCCTCTTCTTCCAATATATTTTTTGCCTGAAGCGGATCAAAAGGCCACGGTTCAATAGATGAGTCGTATGCATCGGAATGGATATAGAAAGTTCCGGTAATTTCCTTGCCTGTTCCGTTTAGATTTTGTGCAATAATCCTTTGTCTGTCGATTGCCATGGTCATGGCCTGCCGGACTTTTTTACTTGTAAAAAAGGGTTTAGCCATATTCCATCCGATATAGGAATAGGTTCTTCCGGGATAATCAATTCTTTCTATAGAATTTTTTTTATCTGCCTGCGAGATATAATAAGGACTGTTGAGATACTCATCGAGTTCCATCAGTTGGTCCGGCTGAATCGCGTACGAATCGAGTTCTCCCGTTTTGAAACTCTGCCATATCGCATCGGGTGAGCTTTTAAAGGCGATGACGATATTTTCTGCCGTTGCAGCAAGAGGTTCATAGAAATCCGGATTTCGTCTGAATCGGATTTCCCGTTCGCTCATTCCGTTGAACAGCCAAGGTCCGCAGCTCGGTATCACATTTTTTGCCCAATGCTGAGAAAAATTTTGTGCCCAAACAGAATTTGTCCGGTATGTTTCCGGATTGCTGTCATCTTCCACAATTTTCTTTCCGTCAGGGAAATATTTATAGACAAAAGAGGCGAGCGGTTTGAGATTTCCTGTCCATTGGCGCGCGATATATTTAATTTTTTCTTGTTCTTTGCCGTCGGGTTCTTTGATTTTTTCCGATTTCCATCTGACAACTAAGGTCAGTTTATCGATAATTCTGATTTCTACGATATCGCCCAAATAATTTCTAAGGGCGATGGCTCCGGGTTCCTGGACGTATGGATTCATGACTGCATCAAAATAAAATTTAAAATCTTCAGCAGTGACCTGATGTTTTTGCAAAAAAAACGGAGCGATATTCATCCCGGGAAAAAAACTTTTATTGAGAGGTTCCCAAAATACCCGGTCGCGGAGATAGATCCAAAATTCCGAAGCTTCTGTATCACCGATTTTTCTCTCTTCAATTTTGAGCGCCATATCGGGAGCCATCGTTTCATATTTACCGAACAACATTTTAGCGGCGGATACACTGCATAGATCGTTCCATTCGGCGATGTGACTCCATTCGCTGAAGGGGTGTAAATTATGGGGTTTTCCTATTGTAGCTCTTCGAAATGTTCCGGTCGGTTTAAAATTTTTAGGTAAGATTCCCGGAAAAATTTTGGTGAAAAACGGATCGACGGAGAGAAGATTTGTTCCGTCGGACTGAGAATTCCCGAAGGGTTGCGCAAGAGCGGTTTTTGCTGTGTGGTGATCGGACTCTCTTTCGACGAGGTCGTCGCGGATTTTTCCGGATTCCTGTTTTATTTGACGTATATCTTCTTTTATTTCGGTCACGTCACTTCGGATGATTTTCAGATCTGTTTCAATTAATGTATTGGACCAATAGAGCATAGCGACAAATAAAAGGAGCGCTGCTCCGAGAACAAATCGAAATATATACAAAGCTATAGGTTCTTTATTCATACTTCGGCAAATCCACTCTATCGACATCGTTTCTTATATCAACTAATTATACTACCCCGATGTAATATTCAAGAGATTCCGGCGGAAATCGAACGGGTGCTCCGGCGCCCTTAAAATAGACTATTATTTTAAAAATAAAGTATGAGTGTAAAAGTCCGGCCCTTTTTTCTTCCAAAAAAAGGATAGGTAATTTACGATAAATGTTTGATCAATCCCGGGAAATTGTATTCTATGTCAAAAAAAATTGTTTTGTTTTTTCTTTGTCTCTCTCTTCTGTTTACCGGAAATCTTCCTGCCGCAAGAAGTCTTCCGAACAGCCCTTTTCTTTTTGACCAAGTAAAACCGAAACATATCGAGTTGAATAACCGGATTATGGCGGTTGTAAACGGAAAGCCTATTACTGTATATGACCTGGCAAAAAAACTGGATGTCACTTTTTATAAGCAATATCCTCAGTATGCCGATTCCATAGAGACAAAATTTCAATTTTACCAATACCATTGGAAATTTACACTGCGGGATATGATCGATAAAGAACTCATTATATCCGACGCAAAAGAGGTGAAATTGCCGGTCAGTCCGGGTGATGTACGCCAGGAAATGGAAACTCTTTTCGGTCCGAATATTATATCGAATCTTGATCGGATCGGATTGTCTTATGAAGATGCACAGGAAGTGGTGGAAAGTGACCTGCTGTTGCAAAGAATGTTGAGTATGCGTGTAAACCTTAAGTCTATGCGTAAAGTCACCCCTTTGGCTATCCGGCAGGCGTACGAAGAATATTGTAAAGTGAATCAACGCCAAAGCGAATGGGATTACCGGGTTGTGTCGATCCAACATTCCGACTCTGCAAAAGGGGCGGAAATCGCAGGAATCGTCGGGCAGCTTTTAGAGGTCGAAAATGTCTCTTTTGACGAGGTCAAAGAAAGAGTCAAGGCGATGGGACTTTATGATGAAGACACAAAAATCAACATTACACCGATTATCCACAATACCGAAAAAGATATAGCCGAGTTTAATAAAATTTCTCTTACAGGTATGAAAGCGGATACTTACTCCAAGCCGCTCGACCGGGCGAGTCCTGACGGAAAAAGTCGGATATTCAAAATATTTTATCTGGAAAAACTTGTTCAGGGAGGGAACGTCCCTTTTGAAGAGGTGGAAAATAAACTTCTCGATCAAATCAGAAGTAAAGTAATGGACGACGAAACAGAATCTTATTTGAAGCGCCTATATGAGCATTTTCATTTCGATGAAAAAGAGATGACCCCTTTTATTTCCTCCGATTTCGAACCTTTTTCCCTTCATTGATCTTTTATGCCTCTTTATAGACCTACGGAATTAGTACAATTCCTCATTGAAAACGGAGTCAATCCGAAAAAAGCACTGTCGCAAAATTTTTTGATCGACGGAAATATCCTAAGAAAAATCACCGAGACGGCCGATGTGTCTCCGGGTGAGATCATTTTCGAAATAGGTCCGGGTCCCGGAGCTTTAACGGAACAGCTTCTCAATAAAGAGGGTGTTGTGTTGGCTGTGGAAAAAGACCGGGAACTTTCCGGTTTGCTCCCCCGTTTGAGCGAAATGTGTAAAGGAAAACTCTATGTTTTCCGCGATGATATTCTACTGTTTCCTATCGAAAAAGAGGTGCAAAAACTATTGCAACCGGGACAAAAAGCGAAAGTTGTAGCCAATCTTCCTTATAGCCTGACCACACCGATTCTGGAAAAACTTATTCCGATGAATAAAACTTTTTCTAAAATTGTCATCATGGTGCAGGAAGAGGTCGCCCGTCGTTTTACTGCGAAACCCGGTTCTTCGGAGTATGGATCGTTTACGGTTTTTTTGAATTATTTTGCCGATTGTAAATATGAATTTATGGTGAAAAAAAACAGTTTTTATCCGCCGCCTAAAATTGATTCGGCCATTGTAACCATTACTTTAAAAGAGCCTCCCCAAGTAAGCAGTGAGGAGGAATTTTTCCGATTTACCAGAAGATCCTTTCAGCAGCGGCGCAAAATGTTAAAAAGTTCTTTGATTGAGCTATATCCGAAAGAAAAAATTTGTCGTTCTTTGGAAAAAGTGTCTTTGAATCCTTTAGCGAGACCGGAAGAGCTTGGTGTCGAAGAGTTTATTCGACTTTTTGAAGAGTTAAATTCTCCGGATTAAACTAATTATAACATACTGCCGCTTAATGACTTGTGTAAGAGGTAATTGAACTCGCGCAGCGTTTGGAGTGCGGTGACTTGTCACCGCTTTGCCCTCGCATCGACTTGTCGATGCGTTTTTAAAAACTTAGAGAACTAATCTTTCTATATTTGGCATAGATATTTTTTATCTGTCTACAAATTAAAAACTTATTTTTTTTATAAAAAATTATTATATAGATAGACTTCGATATATTATCAAATTTGGCGAGCCAAATTTAGGTTATATGCCGGTCCTATAGACCGGAATTTTTTTTTACTTTTACCCGGGGCGATGCGCCCCGGGCTTTTATGTATAGGTGCTTCGCACCTTATAATTAGTGCTGATACACATGCTTAAACACAAAACATCGCTTGGTCTAACACAGACATGGTGTACACCATGTCTGTGTTAGACCAAACGCTGCGCGAATTCAACTACCTCTTATATAACGACCCGGGTAACATATAAAAAAATTGATGTGCTGCGCGAATTCAACTCTTCTTGCATAAAGACTCTGTTTGGGATATTTCACTTTCATCATTTCTATAATTTTGTTAAGATTTCTCTTTGAACTCATGCTTATAGTCAGAGGTTTATTTCATGCTACAATTATTTCGTAAATACCAACAGTACATTTTTATGGTGATCACAACTGTCGTCATCATTACATTCACTCTGGGCGGCAGCGCAGGCATCATGTCCTTTTCCCGTAATGAAGACCCCGTGGCTTTTGTTGCTGTAGACGGCACTAAAATTTCCCGTTCGCAAATCGACCGGATTGCCTATTTTATAGGAACGGATGCGGAAGAAAAAAGAAATTACGGCGGTGTCAACGGTCCTAATTTTTTGAATGACGGTGTAATCAGCAAAAATTTTGTGGAAACCGGAATGTTGTCTGTTTTGGCAAAACAATTTTCGGATTATCTGGCCGAAGATTTTGCCGTTAAGTCCGCGAAAGAAAAGAAAGACTCTCTTTATGTACACCCGCAGGCAAAATTTATCGGAACGGAAGGCATTTGGAAACATTTTCTCCCCGGAACGGAAAATAGCTACCGGACATTAACAAAAGCGGAAAATCCGTTGGATTCCGAAGCATTTGAATCGCGCCTTAAATTATTTAGTGCCGAGCGTAAATTGCCGCCCGGATTTAAACGCTACATGCTCATTTCTCAGGAAAAGCAATATAAAGGGCTGGAGCATGATTCTACTTTGGATTATGCCGATCTTTCTTTATTCGGCTATCATCGCGCTGAAGACTGGTTTGGAAAAAAACTGATGCAACTCACTGCAGGATTTATCATTAACGCTTCCATCATTGCAGAGCAAAGAGGCTATGTGGTGACGAAAGAAGAGGCCTTGGCCGATCTCGTACGGAATGCCGTCGTCAGTTTTAAACAAAATGAGAAGAGCGATCGTCTGAATGCGGAGAATCCTAGCCAATACATGGCAAATCAACTTACTCTCATGGGATTAGACCAAAATATGGCCGTTAGTATTTGGCAGAAAGTTTTGCTGTTCAGAAGGCTTTTTGATGAAACGGGAAGCGCTGTATTTGTCGATTCCGATTCGTTTAAAAATTATAATGCCCATGCTTTTGAAGGAGTGAAGGGAACTATCTATCGACTTCCGGAAGAGTTGCGTTTTGCCGATCCGGGATCTTTAGCAAAATTTGAAAGTTACCTTGACGGAGTGGCCGATCGACCTAAAGAGGATAAAAAGCGGCAGGATTTACCGAAAAAATTCAAGACGGTCGCACAAATAGAAAAAACTGCACCGGAACTTCTTTTTAAACAATATTTATTGAATGTAGCAGAAATTTCTAAACCGGCTTTGGCTTCACAAGTTTCTTTAAAAGATACGTGGCAAAAACAGACGACAGAAAATTTTTGGAAAAAATTAGAGGTGGAATTTCCGGAGTTGGCTTTGTCTAAAGCAGAAAATACGGAACAACGATTTGCCGCTTTAGATACTTTGGATAACAATACACGAACAAGAGTCGATACGTTTACCCGATTGGCTATTTTGGACGAATCTCCCGATAAAATGAGACAGGCTTTGGATAAAGCGCCTTCTAAAAAGATGACTGTCGATATACCCCTAAACGGCGGTAAAATTTTTGTGAAGGGAAATACGGACCGGAAACAATTCATGACTCTTCTCGATATCGCTCCTCTCGGATCCGATCCTAAAGGTCCGTTGAACTATTTTACTGCTGACCACAAACACTATTATCGAATAGAAGTTTTGGATAAATCGGCAACATCGGAAATCATGACTTTTGCAGAGGCAAATAAAAGCGGAGTTCTCGATGAACGGCTAGATAAAACTTTAAAAACTTTTTATGAGAACCTAAAGATAAAAAATCCGGGAACCTATGTAAACAGCGATCAAACTCCAAAGCCTTTTTCCGAAGTGTCGACAGAAGTTACAGAGGAATACTATAAAAATTTTATCGCCTCTATTGAAGAATATGCAAAGTCGGTATCAAAAGACAATGTGAAGGGGAATATGACGCCGGCTCGCGCGGCTTCTTTAAGATTTCTGAAGTATTTCGAAGATGCCAAAAAGGAATATGTAAAGAATCCGGTCGACAAGGAAAAAGATTCCGATTCAGAGCTTGCCTCCGGCATCAATAAACTTCCTGCAAGGAAAGCTCCCGAAATGCAGTGGGATCGGATTGCACGTCCATACGAAACGACTCGGGGAAGTAAAGATACTCTTACCGATAAAAATGAAGTGTTGAGTTTGAATCCGGGCGAAGCAAGCAAAGTGTATACCCCGGTCAACGGCGATATCTTCTTCTTTATTGCAAAGGAAAAAACGAATGCGCCGGAAGATAAGATTATAGCGAAACAAGTCGGCACGGTTTCCGCCTTTTTAGGTGACGAAGCGGAAGTTCTTCTCACCGAAAAACTGATCGGCGAAATGCAGAAAAAAAACGGCCTGCATCTCGGATTTATTGTGGCAAAAACTCCGGATGAACAAATACACGGAGAATAGATGTTCGGCGATGATTTTAACGGAATAAATCCCCTCAATTTTTTTCAAATCATCTCCGATTGCCGTTATCTTCCCGAAAAGAAATTCGGCAAAAAATACGCCGATTTTCTCGTTCCGGATAGCTCCCCTCTTTCAGGAGAAGACAATTTTGCAGAAGTTGCCATGGGATGGCATGAAGAGGGGATCATTCTTTTTATTAAAGTACAAAGCCCTTTTGAAGCGGTATCCTATCCTGATGTAACCGAAGGGGATAGCGTAGAGCTTTTCTTTGATACCAGAGATGTGAAAACTTCGGGATTCAATACACGATTTTGCCATCGGTTCTTTTTTTTGCCTGAGGCGATAAACGGACATCTTGCGGGAGAAATTACCCGCTTCCGTTCAGAAGAAAAGCATCCTCTTTGTGATCCGACCCTTTTGAAAAATGAAACGGTCATGAAGAAAGACGGATACGAAATGAATATTTTTATTCCTTCCGAGTGTCTGTCCGGATATGATCCGGGACAATTTGACCGGATAGGATTCAGCTATAGAATCAATCGTGCGGGAGAATCTCCGCAACATTTAAGTGCTCTGACTGAAGAGTTTCGTATTGAAGAGCAACCTTCTTTGTGGGCAAGTTTTAGGTTGGTCAGATGAAAACCGTTTTATATGAAGAGCATTGCCGCCTCGGCGGGAAATTGGTGGATTTTAACGGTTGGTCCATGCCTCTTTATTATACAGGAATTATACAAGAGCATCAGATTGTTCGTACGAAGGCCGGACTTTTTGATGTATCTCACATGGGATATATCACTGTAGAAGGAGAGGAGGCGGAAAAATTTCTCGATTATCTTGCGGTCAATGAAATTTCCGGCAAAAAAAATAATTCTTCCGTTTATACCGTTCTCGCAGCTAAATCCGGAGGCTCTATTGACGATGTGCTTATTTTTAAAGAGGATACGGAACATTTTTTTCTTATCGTCAATGCGGGGAATCGCGATAAAGATTTAGCTCATCTCTTGGAATATGCAAAAAAGTACCGGGTTTCGGTAAAAGATCATTACGATGATTGCGGAATTTTAGCTTTACAGGGACCGGAAACTTTTCCTATATTGCGCGGACTCTTTCCCGAGGCCGACGGATTAAAACCCTTTCGTTTTATAAAATCGGAGTTCTCCGGAAAAGAAATCATCATTTCCCATACAGGCTATACCGGAGAAAAAGGGGTAGAGATCATTGCCCCGCTTGCCGTCATTCCGGAATTATGGAGTCGTATCCTTGCAGCGGGAGAAACATTCGGTATTCAACCTGTCGGTTTAGGAGCAAGAGATACTCTTAGGCTTGAAATGGGATATGCTTTGTACTCTCATGAACTCAGTGCTGATATTCCTCCGAATGAAAGTGTGTCAGCTTGGACCGTTAAGTTCGATAAAGAAGACTTTCTCGGAAAAGAAGCTCTGTTAGCATTAGAAAATTCGCCCGTTAAGCTGTATGCTTACGGAGTCATTTTGGAAGATCCGGGAATTGCCCGCGAAGGATATGAAGTGTTTTCTTCGGATCAATGGATCGGTTATGTCACCTCCGGAACAAATTCTCCGACCTTACATAAGTCTATCGCATTGATCGTCGCTACCGAAAAGTTAGCAGTCGATGATATCGTGCATATAAAAATCCGAAACGATTTTAAAAAAGCCCGCATTACAAAAATTCCTTTTTATCATCCCGAAAAGCATAAGGAGATCGTATGAAATTTACAGAATCGCATGAATGGATTGTAGTCTCTGAAGGTATAGGGACTGTAGGAGTCACGGCTTACGCACAAAAAGAGCTGGGAGACATCGTCTATGTAGAGCTTCCGATTGTTGGAAAAGAGGTGAATTCAGGGGATGAAGCCGCAGTTCTTGAGTCGACAAAAGCTGCTGCGGATGTCTATTCTCCCGTAGCCGGAAAAATTATTGAGGTGAACAGGACTTTGGAAGACGCTCCTGAATTAGTCAATAATTCATCCGAAACAGACGGATGGCTCTTCAAAATAAAGCTTAAAAATCCGGAAGAGGTGAATAAGCTGATGGATAGGACCGCCTATCAATCGAAATTTGCTTAGAGTCCGGGAAATCCTTTGTTGTCGATACGTTCCCCTGTCAGAGCATTCCACCATGTTGTCTGTACGGAATTATCGGGATTCAGCACCTCTATCACATGTACAGGTAAAGAGACTTCACACATAGAACGGATGGTAAAGTCCTGACCGAAAGCGGCTTTGGCAATTTTTTCGATTTGATTTTTAGAAAATTTACGGCCAATTCTTGCAGCAAAATTATAGGGCTGATTGACGATCGGTTGAGTGATTTTTGTTCCGGGGGGGACAGTCATCTTCGGATTTTCCAGATGAAGATGAAAAAGATTTCCTTTTTGTGTAACCAGATTTTTTTGTATCAGTTTTTGTAGGCGCGGTGAAATCTGATCCCACTCAAGATTGAGTTCTTTTTTGAGTTTTTCTTGCGTGGTAAA
>JABDBB010000007.1 GCA_013288845.1 Chlamydiota bacterium
ACACGAATGGACGAAAAAGACAATTTTTGGGCTATGGGAGAAACCGGTCCGTGCGGTCCGTGTTCGGAATTATATTACGATAGAGGACCTACTTACGGATCCGGACAAAATCCGGCGGAAGACCCGGAGGGAAATCGTTTTATTGAATTTTGGAATCTCGTCTTCATGCAATACAACAGAACAGAAAACGGGATACTGGAGCCGTTGCCTAAACCTTCTGTGGATACCGGAGCCGGAATTGAACGGATCGTCTGTTTGATTATCAATGCCGACAGTGTATTTGAAACGGATGTGTTAAGAGGATTGATTGCAAAGGTAGAAGAGATTTCCGGAGTCACTTACGATCTTCATGACAAAGATACCCTTTCGGCTTTTCGTGTTATTGCCGACCATTTGCGTTCATTGGCTTTTGCGATTGCCGACGGAGTGCGTCCGAGCAATGTCGATAGGGGTTATGTGTTGCGAAAAGTATTGCGCAGAGCGGTACGTTACGGAAGACTTCTGGGAATTGATAAACCGTTTTTAGCTTTGGTATTACCGACACTTGTGGAATTAATGGGTGAGGATTATCCCGAATTGATTACCTCAAAAGATTGCATCGCTGAAATTCTCACGATTGAAGAAGAATCTTTTATACGCACACTTAATCGGGGAGGAAATCTTTTAAATCGGATTATTGAAAAAGCAAAAGATTGCGGTAAAATGATTACCGGCGATGAAGCATTTAAGCTAAAAGATACGTATGGAATGCCTTTTGATGAAATTCAACTTTTGGCAAAAGATGCAGATCTCTCCATAGACCAAGAGCGTTATCTGGTATTGGAAGCCGAGGCAAAAGAACGTTCACGTCTGGCTCATAAAACGGTAAAACAGGAGATGGGCGACAATATTTTTACAGGCTATCTCGAAACAAACGGTCCTACCTTATTTACAGGATACGATCAGGCGGGTAACGAAGCGATTGTCAAAGCAATTGTATCCGACGGTGCCTTTGTCGATTCTCTTGAAGAGGGGGAAGAAGGGATTATTATTTTGGATAAAACGCCTTTCTACGGTGAAATGGGAGGGCAGGTCGGCGATAAAGGTCTTCTTACTTCCGAAGAGATTCGCTTTCGTGTAAATGATTCCAAAATCCTTTTTAAAGGACTGGTCGGTCATGTCGGAAAAGCAGAGAAAGGGAAAATCAGCGTAGGAAAATCTGTGATCGCCTCCATCGATGCCGAACGCAGACAGCAAATTGCAAATAACCATACCGCGACTCATATCCTTCATAAAGCTCTTGCAATGGTACTGGGAGAACATATTAAACAAGCCGGATCTGTCGTAGACTCTGTCCGTCTTCGTTTCGATTTCAGTCACCATAAACCACTGTCTCCGGAAGAAATCAGAAAAATTGAAGATCTTGTAAATGAAAAAATCCAAAACAATCTGACGGTTGTTTCTTATGAACTTCCTTACGAAGAGGTAAGAAACAGAGAGGACATCAAACAATTTTTCGGCGATAAATACGATGCAAATGTCCGTGTTGTCGACATCGGATTTTCTAAAGAATTATGCGGCGGTACTCATACATCCGCAACAGGGAAAATAGGTCCGTTTCGCATTGCCAAAGAAACAGGCATTGCTGCCGGCGTCAGACGTATTGAAGCTGTTACAGGCCCGGAAGCGATGGCTCTTTATAGAGAAAATGAAGATCTTTTGGAATCTCTTGCAGAAATACTAAAAAGCTCTGTGCCGCAATTATCGGAAAGGGTAGAAAAAATTCTCGAAGAAAATAAACTGCTCACACAGGAAATAAAAACGGCAAAGAAAAAAGAATGGGATCTTATCACCGGAAGCATTTTAGAAAAACCGGAAACTGTAAACGGAATCAATTTTTTGAGCGCACAAATCAATCTTCCTTCCAAAGATGTCAAATCGTTTGCCGATAGCATCATCGAAAAAATGGGAGAGGGCATTTTAGTGCTGGCCAACGTATCCGAAGACGGTAAATGCAACGTGCTTGTCAAAGTGTCCGACAAATGGGTGCAAAAAGGGATCAAAGCTGTCGATATTGTAAAAGATATAGCCCCCCTCATCGAAGGAACAGGCGGCGGTAAAGCGGATTTTGCACAGGCAGGAGGAAAGTCAGCTTCAAATCTACAACAGGTATTTACAGAGATTAAAAAGAAATTCCCGATAACATAAACGAATCCGGCATCATCCATGAACTCTAAAGAAACGTCTCTTATTGAACGATTATGTGCGGATAACGAAAAATTTTCTGAATTGCATCGGGAACTGCAGGAAGGCAATTCTATCGTTATTGAAGAATTGTGGAATTCTCCCAAAGCTCTGATCGCCGGATTGGCACAAAAAGCCACGGGAAAATACATCATCATTCTCACAGCGGCACAAAACGAAGAAAGGGGTCTCTATCACGACTTTCCTTTCTTTACCGATTGCCCCGTCATCGACTTTCCGGCCTGGGAAACTCTGCCGGGAGAGGGAATCCCTCCGAGTCCGGACATCGTCGGAGATCGTTACAAAGTTCTAGAAAAAATTGAGTCGGATTTCGAACCGAACATCATCATTACAAATCTTCAGGCCATCCTCCAAAAACTCATTTTACCGCGCAATTTTAATCGGCTCTATCTCGATCTAAAAACAGGACAAAATTACGGTTACACGGTTTTAATCGAAAAACTCAAGGAAATGGGATATGCCCGCTCGGTCAATGCGGCAGACAAAGGGGAATATGCTGTAAGAGGGGGCATTATCGATGTGTTTCCCGTCTCTTCTCACGAACCGTTCAGGATCGAATTTTGGGGTGATGATATCGAATCGATCCGCTCCTACGATCCTATAGGCCAAAAATCTATCGCTATCGTAAAAGAATGCCGGATCACTCCGGGCCGTGAAATGGAATTCGTATCGGGAAAAGAGGGTCTCTGTACCATTTTCGATTATTTAGATGACAATGTTCTGGTCATTTTTGACGATCTCCTTGCCCTCGAAGATAAGTATGCAAGTCTCGTATCGATGTGCGGAACTTCCACAAGCTCTTTTGCAGGAATGGAAGAGCTTATGGAGCAAATGGCTCCTCTGCAAAAAATCTACCTCTCAAAGACTCCTATAGAAGAATTAGGAGATATTCGTATTCTCTCCGGAAGAAAAGGGGGATTTTATTCCGAAAATGCTCCGATCCATAAAATCGGCTTCGAAATGTTCAACAGACAACTCGAAGCGGGAAGATGGGTGCATCCTTTTACTCCGATAAGAAATGCTTTTTTTGAAGATGCTCCCGTCGATGCGGAAATTTCAGGGGAAGAGGTTTTTCATGCTCTAGGCAAATTGCCTCAGGAAAAAACGGAACTGATCGTTCTCTGTAATTCGGAAGCAGAGAAAATGAATTTTCATAAGAAAATTCTCGAGGCTCATATCAATCTTCCCAAAAAAACCGCGGTCATTGACGGCTACCTCTCTTCCGGATTTACAATCGCACACTCAGATCTCATCCTCATGCCCATGACGGAAGTGACAAGGCGCTATAAAATTCGCCGTCAAAAATTGCGCAGCACATACCACACTTCTCCCGTAGAAACGTACGACCTTGCCCCGGGAGAATTAGTTGTCCATATCAATAACGGTATCGGAAAATACCTGGGACAGGAAAAACGAAACGATCATACGGGAATTGAAAAAGAATTTATGCTTCTCGAGTACGCGGAGGGGGCTAAATTATACGTACCTATGAATCAGACACACATGGTCACAAAATACATAGGATCCAACGAGTCCTTGCCGAAAATGCATACTCTGGGAAGCAAAAATTGGCAGAAAATTAAATTCAAGACGGAACAGGCAATAATAGGATATGCACAGGATCTTCTTGAATTATATGCAAAACGGGAAATCAAAGGGGGATTTTCCTACCCCGAAGACAGCGATGATGTGTCTGCATTTGAAGAGGAATTTCCTTTTCAAGAGACCGAAGACCAACTTGCTGCAATTGCAGGAATAAAAAGTGATATGGTCTCCAATAAAGCCATGGATCGTCTGATCTGCGGAGATGTGGGATACGGAAAAACCGAAGTGGCTATGCGGGCTGCCTTCAAAGCTGTCGTAGACGGAGGAAAACAGGTTGCAGTTTTAGTCCCCACCACCGTTCTCGCTCTGCAACACTACGAAAATTTTGTCGAAAGAATGAGCAATTTTCCGATAAGAATCGGCCATCTTTCCCGTTTTGTCAGCGCAAAACAACAAAAAAAGACTCTCGAAGAGGTCGCCGCCGGATCCGTTGATATCCTCATCGGCACTCATCGTATCGTCGGTAAGGATGTGTTGTTTAAAGAACTGGGTCTTGTCATCATCGATGAAGAACATCGCTTCGGAGTAAGGGTCAAAGAACATCTAAAAAAAATCAAAGTAGGCGTGGATTGTCTCACCCTCTCTGCCACCCCCATACCGCGCACGCTCTACATGTCTCTTATCGGCGCACGCGATATGTCGGTGATCAATACTCCGCCGCAAGATCGATTGCCGATCAAAACGGTCATTTCAGAACCTAACGATGAAATGATAAAAGCAGCTCTCCTCAGAGAGCTGGCAAGGGACGGTCAGGCATACTATATTCACAATCGAGTGGAAACGCTCCCCGAAGTTGCCGGACACCTGAAAAAACTCCTTCCGGGTGCCCGTATCGCCACCGTTAACGGGCAAATGGGCAGCGCCGAAATTGATGAGGTGTTTCACGCTTTTAAAAGCGGACTGATTGATATCCTTGTCGCCACAACCATTGTCGAAAGCGGAATCGATATCCCCAATGCCAATACAATGATCATCGACAATGCAGACAGATTCGGTATGGCAGACCTCTATCAACTGAGAGGAAGGATCGGCAGATGGAACAGAAGGGCTTATGCCTATTTTTTCGTGCGTCGATTACACACTCTGCCCGAACCGGCAAGAAAACGTCTGGATGCTCTGGCTCAATCCACCGGATACGGCGGCGGAATGAGGCTTGCTATGTGCGATCTGGAAATTAGAGGGGGCGGTCATATTCTCGGCGAAGAACAGTCCGGACATATCTCTGCTATAGGATTTCATTTTTATTGCAAACTGCTGAAAAGAACAATCAAATCTCTTGTCGGATCGACTGTTCAGGTTCTTACCGAAACCAAAGTGGATTTTTTCAGACTCGCCGCCATCCCCGAAGACTATATTCCTGAATCGTCTCTCAGAATGGAAATCTATCAACGACTGGGTGAAGCGATCAATTGGGAAGAACTAAAAGAGATTATGGACGAAATCATCGATCGTTTCGGTCCTCTTCCTGAAGCTGCAATTTGGCTGTATCATTTTTCAAGAATACGACTGTTCGCTTCTCTAAGGGGATTCACACAGGTCAAAATTGAAAAAAATTATGTGATCACCATAAAATCCGAAAAAGAAAAGCCGATCACAAAAAAATATCCTCTCAAACCTACCTCAAAACCGGAAGAGCTCGAAGAATTAGTCCTGAAATGCCTAATGACCTAATAAGAATTTAATTCGCGCAGCGTTTGGAGTGCGGTGACTCGTCACCGCTTTGCCCTCGCATCGACTTGTCGAGGCGGTTTAAGCGTTATTTGTGTTTATAGATATTCGGAAATTCGTTCAAAGATTAGTTCGAAATGTTAAAAAACGCCTCGACAAGTCGATGCGAGGGCAAAGCGGTGACGAGTCACCGCACTCCAAACGCTGCGCGAATTCAATGCCTCTTTCGTAAATTTAGGAGTCTTGATTCTTTTTATGTCGCGGATCGGAGGTATCTTCTTTATTATTTTCCCTACCCGAAAATCCCGGATTGCCTTTAAAAACCGGTTCGGCAGAAGCAATCTCTGTCGGGGCGGTGATCATATGAACTTGATACCCTTTTTTATCGAGAGCCAGTTTCAGGGTTTCCTGATTGATCTGCATCGAAATCAGATCATGTGCATGGGTATTGAGGTTTTCAAATCGTATATTGATTTGGTTAGGTGCAGACGCATATTCCGAAACAATAACAACGGCATCGTTAAATAAAGAGGCATTTTTTAAAGTAATACTTGTTTCAGTAAGACCGGGAGTCATTTTTATAGAAATTTCTTCCGCCATTTTTTCTATGATCTGCCTGATTTCCATAACAGTTTTTTGCGAAATCATCGACTCTGCATTTACCGCACTGTCTAAATTTCCGGTGACCGAAACATTCCCGGAAGGATCGGAAGGGAGCAAATTCATCGCATACACTTCATTTTTTTGAAAATCAGACTTTACTTTTCCGTCTTCAGATTTTTTCGCGGAGAATCGATCGAACGATTTTACCGAATTTGTCTCCTTACGAATTCCGGCTAAATCAAACGGAGAGCAGATTTTTTTTTGAGACTCAGAAGATTGTACAACGGAAGATTTTTGACCTGTATTTCCGGATGATGTTAATCCGGATTCTTCGGTGTCTTCAGGGGAAACGGATTTGTCCGGCGTTTTTCTTTCGAGAGCTTTTTTCCAACGTTCGGAGACTTCAGGATCTTTTTCCCGAATTTTTCCTGACGGAGAGCTTTTTACTCCGGTCGGAGTCCTGATGCTATCTTTAAAATAAATTTCTTTCATAATACTATTCTCCCGGACGAAAACTATAATTTTATGAAACTTTTCGTTTGAAGTAAAGAAAAGAAAATAAGGGGAGAAAAAATCCGGTTAATGAATAACCGGATTTCATATAGTAAAAAATTTACTTTATCAGACTTTTGCCGGAGCTTCGGAAAAGGCCTTTCCTGTTACGTCAGGGCTGCGACTTAAATTCTCCAGTCCCATTGCTAAGCTGTTTTTAAAAGCTTCAGCATGAGGGCCGCCCATTGCAATAATTTTTTGATAATGATATGCAAAATAATCTTCGGCAGATTCTGTTAACGAAGGTTCCTCTTCAAATTCACAGGGAAGACTTACTCGTTTGACAAGATTTAATAAATTTTCTTGTCCTATCAGTTTATCGCCGATAGCTTTTACAAGTATTGGACCGACACGCGCGCGCTCGGTAGTCAGTATTGTTGCATATTCGGGAGGTAGATCGCCTAAACATTTTTTTTGTTTTTCCAAAGTTGCCGGATCTAATATCGTTTGATTAAAGTCTAACATCCATGAAAGAACGGTGGGATGAGAAGTCAATTCAGTTGCATTAGGAAATTTATCTAATTGTGCATTTACAATCCGAGGATAAATAAAATCATAATGTTTTGCATTGTCTTCATTATGTTTTGCAAATTTTCGCATGAGTTTAGTTTGGCAAATTTCTGCAGGTGTTATCCCTTTGAAATAAGAGGTGCAAAACTTTGCAATTATCTTTTCTCTTTCTTTCTCAATGAATATTTTTTTTGAGGTACATCTTCCGCAATGTTTAAGTTCTACATAAGAAAAAATGTGTCCGATTGCCGTTCTTAATTTGCTTTCATCATCAATACTTTTGGATAATATATCTTGTAATGAGTCAAACCATCCTGTTGTTATCGACATAAAAATGCTCCTATATGTTTGTTCAAAATTTATTTTATATAGATGTGATTTTTATGTAAAATAATTTTTGTAAAAAAAGGCTCTGTTTTATAGGTGAAAGCACTTCATTGCAAAAAAATGTATTCTGTAATTGTTTAAAATTAGGGATAATAAAAGAGCTCGGTTTTTTTAAATTAAAATTTTATTGACAATAATATTATGTTTTTTTAATTTTATTTTATAAATGTCTGGGTTGCTTTAAAAAATTTGCTTGCTCAGAAAATTAAAAAATTATGATCTACGTAGAGATGAAGGCCCCGCTATGATTTTATCAATACTCCTCCTCATGCTGACAATGATATTTCCTTTGACGGCAGATCAAAACATTATTAAAGATGATAATAATGTTGAATCAACACTCAATGAAAGATGTCTCATCGGAAATAATAGTTGCGCAACGAAGCCTTCTACTGCAGAGTTATTGCAGGCTATTCAAAGTATCTTAAACAATAATATATTAGAGTTACCGCAAGTGCAGCCTCAGCTTGTTGAACTGCTCCGATTACTTATCGATTCAGGTGATATCGGGAGTGGGCCAACGGGGCCTCAGGGAATTCAGGGACCAAGGGGTGATGTAGGCGCTCAGGGCATTGCAGGAATTACCGGAATAACAGGAATAACAGGTGTCACAGGAATAACAGGTGTCACAGGAATAACAGGCATCACAGGAATAACAGGTGTCACAGGCATCACAGGTGTTACAGGAATAACAGGAATAACAGGTGTCACAGGAATAACAGGAATAACAGGCATCACAGGCATCACAGGTGTTACAGGAATAACAGGAATTACGGGAGCTACCGGTTCGTCAGGACTTATAAGTTTTGCTGATTTCTTTGCTTTAATGCCTCCTGATAATGCTGCAACTGTTGCTGTCGGAGGAAGCGTAGATTTCCCACAAGACGGGCCTTCAAGCGGAACATCAATAGTGCGTACCGGCATAGATACTTTTGGTCTGGTAGACATAGGCTTTTATCAAATCTTTTTTCAAGTAAGTATTAATGAGCCGGCACAATTAGTTTTGGCTCTTGATTCCGGAGCCGGAGCTGTTGAATTAGCTTATACAGTAGTAGGGCGAGCTACAGGTACTTCTCAGTTAGTCGGAATGGCTATTGTGGAGACAACAGTTGTAAATTCAATACTCTCAGTACGGAATCCTATCTCGGAAAGTACGGCATTAACAATAACTCCCTTAGCAGGAGGAACAGAACCTGTTTCTGCTCATCTTGTTATTACAAGGCTACAATAATATTATAAATAGGAAATATCATATGAAAAACTTCAATAAAAAAATGTATGGAATATCAATGTTTTTGTTGATCAATTCGATGAATTTTTCCTATGGAGATAGTCGGGAATGTATAGAAAATTCGGATTGTAATTCTTGTCAACCGGCTTGCTGTAATTCATGGTTCGTAAGTGCAGATTTCTTATATTGGAGAACTTTTGAAAGCGGGCTCGATATTTGCACACCTTGTGTCGTTTCGGATTTTATTAACGCAGACGGAGTGTTGGTTTCCCAATTTTGCGGAAGGGGTCAAGACCTACATTTTGGGTGGGATCCTGGTTTTCGCATAGGTATCGGATATGATTTACCATGTAGCGATTGGGATCTTTCCGTGTATTGGACTCATTTTTATTCGAAAGCGCAAAATAATACTCATGCTAATGAAATTCATCTGAATGTAAATTACAATGTGATAGATTTGGTGGCCCGATACGAGTGCGATTTAAATAATTGTTTTTCTTTAAATCCTTTATTAGGCTTACGCGGAGCAAAAATTCATCAAAATCTACATATGGCTTCAGATCCAAATGCAACATGTGATTCCGAAGTGAGTAATTTCACTAATATAAACAATAGCAAACAGAAGTTTTTTGGAGTAGGGCCTTTATTGGGATTAGAAGCTGAATGGAATATGGGGTGTAATTTTAGTTTTTATACAGATATTGCCATATCTTGGTTATATGGAAACTTTGATGTAAATTTTGCCGGCTCTAATGAATTCCCCGGTGCTATTAGCCGTTACAATGTATGCAAACATCTTAATGCTAACTTAGCTGTTACTGATGCAGGATTAGGAATTCGTTGGCAAACATGCTTTTGCACAAACAGAATATTGATGCTGGAGCTTGGATTAGAGCATCATCGATATTTTGATTATAATCGTTTCGGATGCTCCGGCGACTTAAGTTTTGACGGAGTGAATTTTTCTGCCGGCTTTGAATTTTAATAGAAATTCGGAGCAGACAGAGTATCTCCCATATTAAAAAAACCGTTTTATATATTCCGTACCGGTCCCGCGCTCGATAGTCAGTATTTTTTTATATTGAGGAGATGCATCAGATAAATATGTTTGGCGGATCTAATATTATTTCTTCAATATCCGCTCTCCACGAGGCGGCGGCCACATAAGAAATGAGTGCAGCGCGAGTAGGAAAACTATCTAGAGATCTCAATAAAATACGGGAATAAATACGTTCACAATACTCTGTATCAACCTTGTTATGTTTTGCCAATTTTCGCAAAAATTTAGTTTTGCAAAGTTCTGCGGGTGTTGTATCTTTGAAATATGCGATGCAAAATTTTGCAATCATTTTTTCTCTTTTTTCTTCGATGAAGATTTTTTTTGAAGTGCATCTTCCGCTGCGTTGTACATAAGAAAAAACGTGTTCGATTGCTTCTCTTAAATCGTCTTCTTTTTTAAAATTTTTGTATATAATATCTTGTAATGAATTATACCATCCGGGCTCTAAAGATAAAGACATAAACATTCCCCTATATTTTGTTTAAAAAATTTATTTTACAAGCGTATAAATTTTTTTGTAAAGGAATTTTATAAAAATAAGACTTTGTATTATAGTGAAGAGTATGTTTTATATATGTCCTTCCAAATGACGGCGACGGCCTCGGAAAATACCTTTAGGTTGATCGCTCAATGAACGATCAAATTCATGAAGAATACGCACCCCAATCTCTACATGATCCAAGGTGTACTTGACAAATACATTTTCTGAACTTTCTTTTGTTTTAATCCCGTCCCTTTCCAAAGGAAGATCCGAAATCAACAGAAGTGCTCCCAAAGGAAATTTATGGTAATAGCCCGCCATAAAAAGAGTGGCGCACTCCATCTCTATCGCTTGCGGACGTGTCACTTTTATCTTATGAACGAAATCTACATTGAATTCCCAAAATCGTTTATTTGTCGTGTGGGTGATTCCGATGTGATACGGAATTTTTTCCTCTTCCAATACGTTGGTCACCATTTTTTGTACCAAAAAATTGGCAAGGGCGGGAACTTCAACATCCGGAAAATAAAAATTGGAGGTCCCTTCAGCGCGAATGGAAGCAATAGGAACAAAATAATCGCCGATTTTATATTGTCTTCGCAATCCTCCGCACATTCCCAGCATAAGAGAGGCTTTAATCGGGAGGAATGAGCATAGATCCACCACCAATGCCGCAGAGGGTGATCCGATTTTAAAATCTAAAATACTGATGCCCTCTTTCGGACAATGGGCCACTTTAAACATGCTCCCTTCAATGACAGGAACATTTCTGCTTTGCGCAAAGTAATGTACATATTTGGGAAAATTCGTCAGAAGAAGATAAGGTTGAAAATCTTTTACATCGGAACCGGAATATCTTTCCAAAGTATCCTTCGCAATTTTCTCTTCTCTTTCACTTGGTTCATGTATGAGGGTATCTGCCATTTAAGTCTCCCAATCAATTTCTTTAGGTTCTTCTTTGCCGAAAAAAGGGCCTATTTTGATATCTATATTTTTCTTTGTCCGGAAAAAAAAATCACATCGCGGACAGGTAAGCTCTTTGATCATATCGCCCAAGCGGTATTCATAAGCTCCCCGACTTTCGAAAATACTTTCGCATTTAGGGCAACAATGGTATTTAATCGTCAGATCCCAATTGTGATTGCCTGCCGGGCCTTTTTTATCGCTCATGAGAATCCGGACCGTTATTTTCGGATTTAATACGAACATTCGGAGATTTCGACATATGATTTTCTGAAATAAAGGGATAATCGTTCCATCCGTTTACCTCATGCATCTCACAGCCGATGATCCCTTTACCGGGCTCCACGGTTTCTTTTCGTAAAGGGGAATCTACAGGATAATCCCTGAATGCTTTAAACCACATATCCTACCTCAAGTTATCTATATAACTTATTTGACAATAATGAACAGTATCAAAAAATACAAATATTGCCTTTCATTCAGATTTTTGTTGAAAATCTGAATGAAAGGCAGCGGGAACATGGGGAGATGTGGATTGGCTCAATAAGCCGATGTCGGTAAATATTGAAAAATTTTTACCAAAGCCCAAAAAAGCTTGTTTTCTTCTTTGGTTCTTCTATTTTTGGAGGCTGATAAGTAAATTGCTGAGGAGGAGCTACCTCATCAATCATTAATTGATTATAGAAGCGAAACTCTACTCCTTCTGCGGGATAGTAGTTGAGAATGTTTTTTGAATTCTCTGTAATACTAAAAAGAGTCGTTGTTCCCAAAGTGACACTCCACCCGTTCGCGAAAAGAATGTCATCGTTTCCGATAAACCAATTGCTGTTAGCCAGGCAAATAGGAGGATTGAGAAGTTTTGATAAATCCTCATCATTTAGCACAGAGCGAATAGCTTCATCAAGAAATCCGGCGATAGCTAAGTTTACATAAGAATTTTCAACACTGCTCGGAAGGAGTTTTACAATCTCATTATAAATGCCGGAAGAGAAGGTGTAATACGTATCCTTTTCTTTTTCGCTCACGATATTTTGTATAGAATCGCGATGTTTTAAAATAAGTTCGGCTGCCTGATTTTGATCTTCACGCAGGGCCGTCCGGATCGGATCGGAGTTTTTTTCGCAATCCGCAGAAGTTTTTCCTTTAAATTTTTCTTCTAATTGTTTTAGCAGATTATCGATAATTTCTTTTTTAATCTTAAGATTAATTTCTTGGTCTCCTACCTCTCTTCCCGGAACTCCGACTGCTGTATCGATAGCTACCTCTATGGTCGATCCTTTTGCCACCGATTCGATTAAATTCAACAATGTTCGGCTACGTAATGTCCATGTGAATAAGTGACCTATAGAAGAATCTCCGAATTTTCCATGCAAGGCGCCGATCCATCCGGTAGGGATAGTGTCATTGTTATTTTTTGACCCATTAATAAGCGGGATAAGGAAATCAATAAGATCATTTGAATTAGCCGGTGAGCATTTGGTAAATTCTGTCGACGGTTTCGGAGAGACTCCAAAAAATTCCGGAAAAAAGACAGGAGAGCTTTTGCAAGCCAGATTACGCCATGGTAAATGTTGAGCGGGATCCGGATAATAATGTGCCCATTCTTTATATAATTTGGTGTATTCATCGATGAGGTTTTGTATTGTGGCCGGATTATTAGAAAGCTCCTCGATTCTCTGTTCAAACAGCTCTTTATTCGGTCCGTCAGGTTGTTGCGACGCAACTAAATTCAGTAATTCAAATACCATATTTTTATAGTCTTCTTCATTATTCATACGAATAAATTCTGAATTTTTGTGATGATATAATTGAAATCGTCCGACGGAATAAATCGGTGTATTTTCATCAATTTTATTGAAGTCAATGTCCCAGATGTAGGGACATTGATTTCTAATTGTTTCCATAAGACTTTTCTTAATTCCTTCGCAATCCTGCATCCCTTCAAAAACAACTGTGTTAATTGAATAAATAAGATCGTTAATTAAGGGTCCGACTTTGTAGGAAAGTCCCCCTATCGCAGAAAGCATTCTCATTTGAATCGCACATAATGCATAAGCGGAATAACCGTTCCAACCCGAAATTTTTTGTGAGTCGGCAGTTTTTGAATCTTCTGTCATTTGAGAGTACGCTTCTATAAGTCGTGCTGCAGAGACCGTAATTTCACCGGTTCCTTCAGGAAGAAGCATAGTCATTACCTGAGTCAGGTTTTCGGAGCTATTAGGAATGCCCATTGCTTCCAATGCGTAAATAATCCCCGGAGCTGTATTGATCAGAGTATCGTCAGAGACTACATTACCTTCAGCACTGAGGATAACCTCATTTAAAAGTGTGGGGGAGTAGAAAAATTGTGTGGCCGGATAAATCTTCTGTTGGTTGTCTACAACGCGAAATATAGCTCCTTCTTCAACCATACTTTTTACGTCCTGAAGAAGAAGAATGAATTTTTTGTGCTGTAGAATTTGTACGCAGGAACCAAAACAGCTGCCGGAATCGTCCTGGCGCGGATTACAAAGTAAATATACAAAAGCGCACAAGGCTGCTTCCCGTCCGGTAATAGATTTTGACGGGCTAAGACGAAGTGTAGCACGAATCGCTTCTTCACATTGGGCTTTTCCGGAACCTTCTTTCGGAGCCTGAAGATTCGTAACAAATGATTGAGTGTCATCTTGATGTTCCTGAAAAGTCACAAGCATTTTTTTTGCAGTTTTTGAATAAGAATCTTTTCCGGTAAGCAAATTCGCTATAATGTCTGAAATTTTGGAAAAATCAATGATTCCGTTAGCATTTATCAATAGCTTAGCAATATCCACACACTGTTGTATCGCTACAGATGTTTGAGGATCTTGAAGTCCGATTTTTGCCTGTGCATCTGCCAGTTTGTTCAGGCTTTTTTTAGTTGCCTCATAAATATTGGATAAAGGAGGAGAAGGAGGGGTTGCTTCAGTTGCAGAGGTTGGAGGAGGTAAGTCGGAGGCGTAAACAAATTGTACGAGATCGGGTTCCGGAGTTTGGACGGGTTGTTTTCTTACTAAACCTGTTATACGTGCTAACATAATCAGTTCCTTTGGTGTATCGTGTATTTTTTGTTCTCTGATTATTTATATCCCAAAAATATTTTTTAGACCCGTAAATAATGCATCATTCATATCAAGAAAATTTTAAATCATTAGAAAAGAGTATTTTGATCCAAAAAATATGAGTGAAATTCATTGAGAAGAAAAAGAAAAGGCATTTTTTTCGTATATCCTGATTATTCCTTTGTAACACATCCGGATTTAACAATAATTAGTGTTTTCAAAAAATGATTTTTCATACAGACTGCGATTTTTAGAAAGGGGACATTTCGCAAAGATACGTCACCATTTTGTGGCCGAGGATATAAACATACTTATGATCCGAAAAAGTAAGCCTTGTAGATATATTTTTTTCACCTGTTTAACCTCTATGCTGTTCACAACGGGATGTGTTCCGGATCCGAGTCGAACGGGATCTGCACCTTCAGGAAGAGGTTGTGAATGGAATCCCAAAACACAAGGAACCTGCTACTGGTATCGCAAGGTCTCTTCTAAAATAAGAACACAATACGCCGTTCCCGATCCGACAACGCCTTTAAGTATATTTGAAATGATCGATTATGCTTTGTGGAATAATCCGGATACTAAAAAAAGTTGGGCGGATGCCAGAGCGGCAGCCTACAATGTAGGAATGGAAAAAAGTGCGCTCTATCCGACAGTTTCCGTGCAGGAGACGCTTGCATTTATTAAAGAAAGTTCCGGAGGCGGAGTAAATTCTTCGATCATCAGCAATGTTACTGATGTAAGCGGAACCGCCGGAGCAGGTATTGCGGGAGGAACGAACGGGATAGGAGGGTTCGGAAATAATCCGCAGTATTTTCAGGTTCTTGTTACCGATCTTTTGCTTTCTTATTTGATTTTGGATTTCGGCGGAAGAGAAGGAAATATAGAGGCGGCGCGTCAGGCTCTCTATGCTTCCGATTGGCTTCATAACAGAACTTTGCAAACAGTGATCATCAATGTGATCGACGCATACTACCAAGAGATCAATGATGCCGCTCTTTATTTAGCAAGTTTAAGAACTTTGGAAGATGCCAAAATGGCTTTGGATTCAGCCCAAACAATGTTGTCAGTAGGGATAAAAACCATTGCGGATGTCTTGCAGGCAAAAGCAACCTATGCAGGCTCTCAGCTGAATGTTGTCGATACGGCAGGGAATCTTAAAATCAGTCAGGGGAAATTAGCCCGTACATTAGGACTTCCGGCCGATACACATTTAGAGGTTCAAGTGATTCCTGAAAATTTAGAGGTGCAAAAGGTATCGACGAGTATAGAAGAGCTGATGTGCATCGCCAAACAAAACAGACCGGATTTAGCGGCGGTTCATGCACAGCTTTTGCAAAAACAGGCGGAACTTCGGGTTGCGCAATCGGCAGCGTTGCCTACTTTGACGGGGAATGTCGACATTGAAGATGATCATTTTATTAACAACACAAGATTGGACGGATATACCTATACGGGAGCCGTAGTTCTTGATGTTCCTATTTTTTCGGGATTTTTCTATGTCAATCAAATAAAACAAGCTCGGGAAGAGGTCCGTTCTGCTTACGCCTCTCTCCAAAATAAAATGTATGACATCCTCCTCGAAGTTTTGGAATCGTATTATAAATACCAAACCGCACTAGAAAATTTGGGCTATAGTAAAGATTATTTAGACGCAAGCCGTATGAATTATGATGTTGCCCTTGCCAATTATAAGAACGGTGTCGGAACAATTTTAGAAGTTTTAAATGCTCTAAAAGATCTGGCACAGGCCCGTTCACAATTTATTGAATCCCGTACGGAATGGCTTACTTCCATTGCCGGGATTGCGTATACAACAGGAACTATCGGAAATAATCCGGATTTTTTGCCGATCAAAAGAGATAAAGGATTAAATCAATGAACAGAAAAATAATTCTCTTTCCGATTTATGCATCGCTATTATTCGGAATGTGCTCTTGCACGAAAGACAAAAAAAAAGAAAGACCTCCTCTTTCCGTGCAAATAAAAAAAGTGATTAAAAAAGATTCTCCTCTTTATATATATGCTGTCGGCAATACCGAATCGCAAAATATGATCGATATACGTTCCCAGGTTACAGGAATACTTCTGCAAGCGCATGTGGATGAAGGTCTCTATTTAACTAAAGACCAACTGATCTATACCATTGATCCCGCTCCTTATCAGGCAGCTCTCGACAAAGCAAAAGCGCAATTGTTAGAATCTCAGGCAAGTCTGAAATTAGCAGTAGATAAAGTCGCAAGAAATACCCCTCTTATGGAACAGGAATTCATTTCGGAACTGCAATATGACGAATTAGTCACCGACGTAGAGCTGGGAAAAGCGAGGGTCGATCTCGATAAAGCGCAAATTGTAGAGGCAGAGATCAATCTTGCTTATTGTTATATCAAATCTCCTGTAACCGGAAAAATGAGCTACAACAAATTTGATCCGGGAAATCTGATCGTAGCCAATTCCGATATGGAAATGACAACAGTTCGTCAAATGGATCCTATAGACCTCGTATTTTCTATCTCCCAAAAAGATTTTCTTAAATTTCAACACCAACATGAACAGGGAGATACTCACTTTGACTTTATTGTTTTGGATACCGACGGCACAGAAATGACAAGACAAGGGTTAGTGTATTTTGTCGACAATAATGTAAGCACTGATTCAGGGACTATTTTAATGAAAGGAGCCATCAAAAACAGCGACTTTTCTTTGTGGCCGGGAGAATTCGGAAAGGTGAAACTGATTGTCAAAATAGTAAAGGATGCTCTCCTTATGCCGAGTGAGGCACTACAAGCCGGAGAAAAAGGGCCGTACGTCTTCGTTCTTGAAAAAGGGGATATTGTGTCCACAAGAAATATCACGGTCGTAGAAAAAGTAGAGGACTATCTTATGGTCTCCGCAGGCCTGAAAGAGGGCGATGAGGTGATTACGGAAGGGCAGCTGAATTTAAAACCGGGAATGAAAGTGATCGTAAAAGAATCGGATACTCCCGATAGTGCCGTAAAAAAACCTGATGAGAAAACTCCCGATCTTCCGGAAAAACAACCTGATGCGAATCCGAAAAGCGAACAAAAGTAGGACGAAATTATGAATTTATCGGCGCCTTTTATTCGACTACCGGTCATGACAACATTAGTCATGCTGGCCGTCATCGTGGTCGGTGTTATGGCGTATAAAAGTTTACCTGTCAGCGATATGCCCGATGTGGCTTTTCCCACTATTACCGTATCAGTATCCTATCCCGGAGCAAGTGCCGAGCTGATGGCAAATAACGTAGCCCTCCCTCTCGAGCAACAATTCATGCAGATTGAAGGGCTAAATAACATCACCTCACAAAACAGTATCGGAAGCTCCAGTATTGTTCTTCAATTCAATATAAACAGAAGTATTAACGATGCTTCCACAGACGTGCAGGCTGCTATCTCCAGAGCGCAGTCCAATCTTCCTTCTAACTTGCCTAATCAGCCGACTTATCAGACGGTGAATCCTGCCGATACTCCGATTCTGTATGTATCCTTTTCTTCCGATACAATGCCGCGAAGAGAGCTGTATGATTATGCAAATACCTGGATCGGACAACGAGTCTCCATGGTAGAAGGTGTCTCGCAAGTTATTGTGTACGGTTCACCATATGCCATTCGCGTTCAGGTAGATCCGAACATTCTTAAATCTGTGAATCTGACTTTACCCGAGGTGGCACAAGCATTAAAAAACGGAAGTCCGGTACTTCCTTTAGGACAATTTGACGGATTAAAACAGGCTCCTCTTATCAATGTCAATGGGCAATTATTGAATGCCGATGATTATAATCAATTGATCGTTGTTTACAAAGACGGAGCTCCTGTGCGAGTACAGGACATAGGGAATGCAGTAGACAGTCTTGCAAATGATCGGATATCCACCCGAATTTCTACAAAAAACGGAGAAGAAAATACAGTCATCATCGCAGTACAAAAACAGGCAGGAAGCAATACCGTAGAGGTTGCCGACAATGTCATCAAACTGATCGATAAATTGAGACCGGACATTCCCGGTTCTGTAGATATGTCTGTCCTTTATGATAAAGCTGTTTATATTCGGGCGGAAGTCGAAGATGTAGAATTTACACTATTCCTCGCATTTATTCTGGTGGTCATCGTAATTTTCCTTTACCTCGGAAAATTGGCCGATACCATCATTCCCTCTATCGTTCTCCCCATGTCCATCGTCGGAACTTTTGCTTTGATGGGCCTTTCAGGATTTTCTCTCGATGAATTGTCTCTTTTGGCTCTTACACTGGCCATAGGATTTATCGTCGATGACGCCATTGTTGTCTTGGAAAATATTGTCAGACTTGTCGAACAGGGAGAAAAACCTTGGGTAGCAGCTTTGAAAGGATCGGCTCTCATCAGTTTTACCATCCTGTCCATGAGTCTTTCTCTCATCGCCATATTCATTCCCTTAGTATTCATGGCAGGAATTTTAGGATTGGTGTTCCGCGAATTTTCTTTGACGCTGATTTATGTAGTCCTTGTTTCCGGATTAATAAGCCTCACATTGACCCCTATGCTATGCAGCAGATTTATACCGCCCCGAAGCGAGCACGAAGGAAAAGAAGAAAAAGTTCCTATAGGTGAGCGTTTGAATCGTAAACTATTGGATTGGTATAAACCTAAATTAACCTGGATGCTAAATCACACCTACGTTCCGATTCTTATCGGAGTATTAAGTATTTTAGGCTCTTATATTTTAATGAGAGTGCTTCCCATAGATTTTATTCCCAATGAAGATGTCGGATTTTTCACCATCTACACTCAGGCAGAATTGGGAACCTCTTCTCTGGAAATGAAAAGATTGCAGGGAATATTGAAAGACCTTGTTTTGAAAGAGCCGGGAGTCGATAAAGTAGTTTCTATCGGAGCCTATCGGGAATACAGACAGGGAATTCTTTTTGTCAATTTAGTCCCGTTAAAAGATCGAAAACCGGTGAACGAACTGATTCAGGATTTATATCCGAAAGTGAATAGCGTTATGGGAGTAGAAGCCTTTATCAAAGGTGTTCCCATGATCAACCTCTCGGTCGGAACCACATCAAAAGCAGATTATCAATATGCTCTTCAAGGACTGAATACAAAAGATATGTATGCCGCTGCGGCAAAATTATTGGGAAATTTACGTTCCGATCCTACTTTTCAAAGTGTCTCGTCGGATATGGAGCAGGATACTCCTCAAGTAGACATAGACGTATTGAGAGATAAAGCATCTTCTTTGGGAGTGACGGCAAAAGATATTGAACAAGCTTTTGATTACGGATTTTCTACGAATTATGTAAACAAACTTCTTACCGATATCAACCAGTACGAAATAATTCTCGAACTTTTAGACAGCTATCAGGGAAATGAAAATACGTTAAATCAAATGTATGTACGGTCTTCTATCACCGGAGATCTTGTCCCTTTAAGTGCGGTAGCCTCTTGGAAAAAAGATATCGGAGCACAAACAATCAACCATATCTCCCAATTTCCCTCCGTCACTATATCGTTCAACCTGGCTCCCGGCGTATCTTTAAGTCAGGGGATGGGAAAATTAAAATCGTATACCGACAAAATTTTAATTCAGGGAATCAGCGGAAATAATATCGGCGCCACGCAAACTTTTGCCGAATCAATACAAAGTTCTGCCATTCTTCTTATCTTCGCCTTATTTGTTGTCTATGTGATTTTAGGAATTCTATACGAAAGTTTTATACATCCGATCACTGTGATGTCCACTCTTCCCCCCGCAATGTTCGGAGGATTGTTGACTCTGTGGATCTTCGGCATGCCTCTTTCCCTTTATTCCTATTTGGGATTGATTATGCTGTTGGGAATTGTGCAAAAAAACGGGATTATGATCGTAGATTTTGCATTACATAACATACGCGATAAAGGAGAAACTCCTTTTAATGCAATATTTGATGCGTGCCTTACCCGATTTCGTCCGATCATGATGACATCGGTTGCAGCCATATTCGGTGCCCTTCCTATTGCTGTAGGATTCGGAGCAGGGGGAGCTTCACGGAGACCGCTGGGAATGGTGATTGTCGGCGGCTTGTTATTTTCGCAAATGCTGACCTTATTTCTTACGCCGGTTATTTATCTTCTTATGGATAAGTTGAATGCAAAAATCGGCTTCTCAAGCTTAGAGGTCGCTTCTCCTCCCGGAAGCCAAGTTTCTTAAAATTTTTCTGGCTTTTTTTTTTTTGAATGTTAAGGTGAAGATAAATCAGGCAATCCAAAATGCGGATCGTACGGAGCACACCAAATGTCTATGACACCGTTTGTACATACTAAGAAAGAAGAACTTCGGGAAGCTATGGAGCGTGAGATCGGTATTATCAGAACATTGCTATCCAGTCTTCATGAAGAGCATAATGCTATTCTATCAAAGAACGAATTGATTATTGAAAGTGTCATCGATGAACGGGTCACTATTGTAGGTTCTTTTGAACATTGGAGCGAAAAAGTCGTTACCCTTATTCACGAATTGGCAGTAAATGCAAAACAAATAGAACCGGAAGAGGTGCAACTCAGACATTCCGAAGCGATCACCTTATTGCAGAGCTGTTTGGATCCGGATGATTTTGAACTGCATTTCTTAAAGGATCAGGTTGAGGCTCTTATTCGTGAGGTCTATCATCAGAATGATTTGAATGCGCAATTGATTTTGGATAAAGTAGACATCTCTGAAAGTGCCTACTACAAAAGACAACAGATCAATCTGAAACCGAAAGCAAAAATCACAGTTTCCGTCATAGAACGATAAGAAGATTTTAAGTCGCGCAGCGTTTGGAGTGCGGTGACTCGTCACCGCTTTGCCCTCGCATCGACTTGTCGAGGCGTTTTTAAAGAATTAGAGACTGCTATTTGATCGAATTTCCGAACATCTACAAACACAAAACATTGCTTAAATCGCATCGACAAGTCGATGCGAGGGCAAAGCGGTGACGAGTCACCGCACTCCAAACGCTGCGCGAATGAAATTCATTTTATCTTAACTGACTTCTTTGACGGAGGCTTCGGTTTTCGGAAGTTCAATAACTTGATTTTTGTCACTTTCTCCTGAAGGAGTCGCCAGCTTAATCCCGGTAAAACCTTGAAAAGCCATCGACATTATTCCGGACATCATAAACACAATTCCCACCCCTCTTAACCCGGGAATAACATTGGACACAGCCAGTTTTTCACGTATCGCAGCAATCAAAGCGATCGCTAACCACCAACCGACTCCGGAACCGATTACATAAATAAGATTAGGCACGAAAGGATAATCCCTCGTGACAGCAAAAAGACAAGCTCCTAAAATAGCGCAATTCACTGTAATCAAAGGTAAATAAACTCCCAAACTGTTGTAAAGAGCCGGAGACAGTTTTTCAATGACAATTTCCGTCACCTGTACAAATCCGGCAATCACCGATATGAAAAGCAAAAATCCTAAGAAATTCAGATTGATACCGGAAGCATCTATTCCCAATAAACTCAACCAGGCAAGAGCCCCGGGTTTCGTGACGTATGTATTGACTAACCAATTCAATACGCCGGAACAGGTCAATACAAACACGACCGTCGCACCTAATCCGTTGGCTGTCTTTAATTTAGTCGAACAGGCTAAATAGGTACACATCCCTAAAAAATTTGCCAAAAGGAAGTTTTCAATAAAAACCGATTGTACCAACAATCCAAAAAGATTGATCGGTAGATAGTCTCCCATAAACATAGCTATGTGCCCCGTTTTGCATTCAAAATATTAAAGATCCAAATCATCCCGCCGATAATAAAAAAAGCTGCCGGAGGACTGACCATCATGAGGAAATTTTCGTAGCCGTTCGGATTCTCCGCTGAGGCATACCAGGACAAAGGAATAATTTGTATATTGAACAATTGGCCGAATCCGAATAATTCGCGAATGGCTCCGATAATCAACAAAACCCAAGCATAGCCTAAACCCGCTCCCATCCCGTCAAAAAAAGCGGATACCGGATCCACCGTAAGTGCCATACCCTCTGTACGTCCCATTACAATACAGTTGGTGATAATAAGACCGACAAACACACTCAAAACTTTAGAGATATTGAAAAAGTATGCCTGCAAAAGCTGATCGATAATAATCACAAATACCGAAATAATCGCAAGTTCTGCAATCATCCGAACACTATCCGGAGTCACTTTTCTTAATAATGATACGAAAAATGAAGAACAGGCCGTTACAAAAGTAACCGATAAACCCATAGTCAATGCCACCGATAATCGATTTGTCACACCGAGAGCCGAACATATACCCAAAATTGCAACCAAAATCTGGTTGCTTTGCCACACCTGATCATAAAGATAAGTGAGAGGTTTTCCTTTTACGACTGCCATGTTTCTCCTTTACTTCGCCTCTTGATTCCCGTCATCTTTTTTACTATCTGCATCATCCGATTTTTTTTCTTCGGTTTTATTTGCGTCGGATTTTTTATTATTTTCTGCAATTTTAATCAAAAACGGTCTGTACGGAGCTAAGCAATTTTTGTATGCTTCCGTTACTCCGTTTCCTGTAAGAGTGGCACCGGCCATTCCGTCGACAGCGTTTTTTGCTTTAGGAGAATCACCGAGAACCTCACTGACTTTCCCTTTAATGACTGTAATTCCTAAAGGAGCTGTTTTATAATCTGTTTTTCCTCCGACACCTTCGGCAAAAATCACTTTTCCGGGAAACTCATTCTGCCATTCCGGAGTTGCGATATTCGCTCCGAGTCCCGGAGTCTCCTTCTGATCATACCAGGTTATGCCGATAACATTATCCCCGTCAGGTTGAAGAGCGAGATACCCGTAAATCGCATCCCAAAGTCCGAATCCGTTAATGGGAATGACCCAGCCTTCCGCCTCCGCTTTCAACGGATCTGTCGTCTCTTTACTGTTGGGCAAAATTTTATAGACTAATTTCAGAGGAAGATTCGCATAACCGGATTTTTTAAATTGTGAGAGATAAAGGTTTTCATCCACTCCCGCTTGGGCAAATGTCTTGATATCTCCTTTATCATCGACAAGAAGAGGAAGAAGCCTGTGACTGAATACTTCTAATATCTCATTATTCGTCGCTATATCTTTTTCGGATCCGGGTGCTAAAAATCCGCCCGGAGTATATTTTCCGGGAACATATTCCCCTTTTTCATTTTTTATGAGGAAATATCCGTCATAACTTAAAATTTTTGCCGCCATCATCATCTGTCCGCTTCGATCAAGTTCTTTGGCGGTCGCTTGCGGATGTGCCAAAGCACTTGCAATGACAGAGAGAATAAGCGCACAAACTACGCTCAAAATAATCATGTAGACAATCGTGCGTGTGCTGTCATTTGTTTTTTTTGTTTCAGGCTCAGACATGGCGAATTCTCCTTCTCTTTCTGCTTATTTTAACGGCATAATAATCAATCAAAGGAGCAAACACATTTCCCATCAGAATGGCTAACATAACCCCTTCAGCATAAGCAGGATTCACAACGCGAATGACTATCGCCACCAGCCCGCAAAAAATTCCGTAAATCCACTTGGCCCCTTTATTCCCGGGCGAAGAGACGGGATCGGTTGCCATAAAGACAAGACCGAAAGCAAGTCCTCCCAAAAGCAAATGCTTATATGCCGGAAAACCGTATTGTGCCGCTGTCCATGCTCCGTGATCCTGCGCTAAATAGGTAGAGCCTAAATTGAAACACAAAGCGGTCACGAAAGCTCCGAGTCCCATCGCCACCATCGTTCTCCACGAACCTACTCCTGTCCATATCAAAAAGAGCGCTCCGAAAAGAATGAATAAACCGGAGGTCTCTCCCAAACACCCTAATTTATTTCCTAAGAAAAATCCCCAATCATTATTGTTGTAACCTAATCCGTAATTCAAAGAGGAAAAATGGTACGCATCGACATAACTGCCTGAAGACAATCCCAATCCGCCCTCTGCTATGGGAGTCGTCACAAAACTTTGCATCTGTTCTCCGGTGAGTTCTCCCAAAGTAGCTCCGTGACTTCCGGCTTCATTCCACTTGCCGAAATATTTTTCTATCGTCGAAAATGACCCGACTTCACTACCCAAATTATTCGATGCAATGGCATCGACATGAATGCGTTTAATTTCAGGAGATATATTGAAATCAGCCATTTTCGTAGCCTGAGTATACCCGTCAACCGGACCGGTGCCGGCATCTTTATTCATTTTTACCAGACTTTCACGCACTGTCGGCAAGCTCGATCCCACCCACACACTTCCGGACATCCTTCCGGGAAATGTAAAGAAAAGAAAACATCGACAGGCAAGCGCGGGATTCACAATGTTCATTCCGGAACCGCCGAAAATTTCTTTGGATAGCACGATCCCCATGCTGACTCCGACCGCCACCATCCAAAGAGGAATGGTCGGGGGAAGAATCAAGGCATATAAAATACCGGATACTAAAAATCCTTCCGAAATCTCATGTCCGCGCACACAGGCAAAAAGTGCTTCCCAGAGTCCTCCCACGGCATAAGAAACAATGATAATAGGAAGGACAATTCTAATCCCTTCAGACAAGATACTCATCCATCGATTGTCTTTTGTAGCAAAATCTATATATTGATCGAAAGAATTTCCTGCTGCCAAAAATTCGTTCATCAATTGATAATCCCCGGAAGAATACACAATACTTTGTAAACCGGTATTCCAAAATGCGAACAAAATACAGGGCAATAAAGCAAATACAACAATGACCATCCATCTTTTGACATCGATAGCATCCCGAATATGAGGCCCTCGGGTAGTATTGAGAGGGGCTTCATACATAAACGTATCGCCGGCAGTGATCAGAGGTTTGATCTTATGAAGGGGTTTTCCCTCTTTAGTGAGAGAAAGCTGATAATCGAGAAACCTACGTAGCATATTGTAAAATCCAAGTCGGAATTAATCTTTTCCTAAGGCTAACAAAAAATCCCGAAATGTCAAATAGAATTATGTGAGAGGGGGGAGTTAAAAAATTATCAGACTCTTTTCATATTCTCTTTTGCCGAAAAGAGTTCAAAAAATCCGAGCGCGATAAAATAAAAAAATGAGATTTAAATTAAATCCTGTCTCCGGTAATTTTTTTAATTTTAATCAAATGAAAATAATAAGGGGGTTGTATTTATGAGAGGTATAGAGAGTAGCTTGGGTATTAATTATACAGATATATGGAGTTCAAACGGGAATCCTAACGTACAGATTGATCCGGCTATCCCGGCCTGCGATCCGGATAATAAATCTCCGAGTACAGAAATTATGGAAAAATTCACCGAACACTTAACCGATGCTTTTAGAAATTTTTGTGTTGAAAACATGATAGATTCTTTTGAAAAAGTTTACTTTGATCCGGCAACCTGTTCTGTAATTGCCCTAGGGATCAACAAAATAGATATTTCTATTTTAGTAGATTTCAATCCTTTACGATTACTGTATCCGACCGCTGAACAAAAATATGAGCCTTTAGAAAGATTACTGAAGAATTTAGAAGATATATTTGTAAGAAAGAAAAGCTACATTTTTAAAAAACAATATATAAATTGGTGCATAAACAATAGGAACATATTCAAAGAAATACCGACTCCTATACCAAAACCGGAAACCTGCGAAATTCCTAAGAATCATTATTCTGCGTCTGAAAATTTTATAAATTCTTTGATTGAAACAATACCGATTCCCAAACTGATACCGGAAACTTGCGCAATTCCTAAGAATTTTTATGAGCTTACCGGTACAAAATTTGAAGAGAAGTTTGTTATTTCGCTCAATAAGGCTTTAGACACATATTTTTACAAATATTCTAATACATGTTTTACGAACTCTATTAACAGTTTTATACGTCGTACAAACAACCAAAATGAGACGACGACAATTTCTGCATATACTTCAAAAGATGAGAAAATTGCTATTTTTTGGCATACTCCCGATGAAAGAAATTTATATTCCTCATATGACTATGAAGACATTTTTTTTCAACGTTTGCAAGATCAGGTAGAACAAAGCAAATGGGAATTTGATACCGCTGATTTTAAAATAAAGTATAAGCAAATCGTGTCCGGCGTTATAGAAGAAATACCGACTCCTATATCAAAACCGGAAACATGTTGAATTTAGCGAAGCACTATAACAACTTTAAATTATTAAGTAAAAAAAGGTAATACATTATGTTCCGAATTCCCCCTCCCCGGGTACATCTGATGCCGATGCCGGTGCCGGTGCCGGGGTCAGGCCTGACCCCAATTCTGATCCCAAGTCTAAAATAAAAATTAAATTTAAATTTAATGTACTATCCGGTAATTTTTTTTTAACTTTTAATCGATGGAAAATAAGGAGTCGTATTTCATGAAATCTTCACCTATAAATAACGTATTTATAAATCTTTATCCTACAATGCCGGATGAAGAACGTCTTCCCGATGACTCTCCGGATACGGAAAATAAATCTTCAATTGCTGCATCTATGCAAAAATTTACAGAGCATTTATCGGATGCTTTTCAATTGTATTGTCGGGAAAACAAAATACATTCTTTCGAAAAAATTTACTTTTCCGAGAAAATCGGTTCTGTGATTGCCGTACGTAATGACGGAAAAACTCATCAAGAAAGTTATATCCCTCTTTTAGAAAGGTTTGATCCTATAGCGTTACTGTATCCGATAGATGAACAAACAAATTTAGTTTTAGAAATAATACTAACGAATTTAGAAAGAATATTTTTTGGAAGAGACTGTTGTGACTTTAAAACCCTATATTTCTATTCGGTTATAGAAAATATGCATTTATTTGAAGTAAACGGTTTTGAACTATATGGCGACAGGTTTGAGAAAAATTTTTCCCGGATGATCGTTAAAGGATTAAACTATATTAGTCAACATATGGAAAAGGCGATTACAAGATGTATTTTTATAGCGGACGATAGTGAAAGAATAATTGTAGTGCAATCTTTTTTAGAATCGCATGTTATTTTACAGTATCATTTATCAATGGAATTCTCTCCTAAACAAATTATGGAATATTTTTTCCAAAATTTAGCAGAAAAATTTCCTGAAGAAGCTGCATTATTGAAAAAATTTATTTTAAAGAATATGTCGAGTAGAAAAGATGAATTATCCATGCTTTTGGGAAGCGTGCAAAAAGAGTTGCCTTACGAAAGAGACGAAGTAAAAAAATCCTGTACCGGAAATGGAATACAATCGGACATTGTCACGATAAAATTTGAAAAGGAATTTGTCGACCGGATCAATCAGACTTTAGAAATGTATTGTATCTCCTTTGAATCTGATTATTATAAAAACTTTGAATATGTAGAGGGCGATACAACAGTCATTTATCTAAATGCTGATGAGAATAAAAAAATTCCTATTTTTAGCTACGACAGAGAGGATTTACAATCAGCATCGAAACAGGATTATGAAGAGAGATTTTTTCAACGTTTGCATGTAAAATTTTCGACAAGCGAAGTGATCGAGTTCAATAATATTTATGAACAAATCAAGATGTCCGTCACCGAAGAAATAGAGACTTCTGAGGAAGCACGTAAACTTCGTATGAGTTTTTATAAAAACTGTGAGGATTTTGTAAAATTTTTGAATGAATTATATAATAAAAGTTATACTCAGAATGACAAGAGTGAAAAATTTATAATCCGCTATAAAGAAGGAAAATCTATAGAAATATTTATAGAGGAAGGTTCTGTTATCGAGGAATATATCTCTCCGATATCTCGCGATGAACTTACAATAAATTTCATTGAAGGGATAGGCAAGTATCTACATTTAGAGCACATAGAAGATTTTCAATTGAAATTAGTAAATTTAGTTAGGAATCTCTAAATATGTCAAGAAATTTTGACTTGTCGATGCGTTTAAGCTAAAAATAAAAAAACGTATTTAAACATGTGTATCAGCGTTGATTATATTTGTCTAATTTCATGTGTATCGGAATTGTTACAGGAATACACAGAAAACACCTCACAACCGGTGTATTAAATGGATTATAAAAAAAATATGTTGAAACTTAAAATTTTTTCAATACAATAGAGTCAATTAGATTTTTTTGAAAGTTCAAAGAAGAAATCAAAAAAAAAGGAAGTAAAGTATGGACAGTATCACCGGATTGGCTTCAAATTTTAGACTCTTATTTACCTCAATGCCCCCGCAGGACGAAGAAACTATTGAATTGTTCAATCGAGTATTAAAAAAAATAAAATTCTATGGTGTTGCCATTGAATCATTTTCTTTTCGTGTAGAGAATGACCATAAAAAGTTTTTTGCACTAGATTCAAAAGGCAATGAAATTTGTATTTTTCAGTATTCTAAAGGGGAAAAATTACCTAAAGAAGCATTAGTTCAGAAATTTTGTGCAAGTTTAACACAAGAGTTTCCCGCATACAATTGGAAGTCGATATCTACAATCAGGGGTGTCGAACTACAATATGAAGAATCGGATTTCCAACAAGATGCCGCATATCTCGAAAGATTGATAACGAAGATAAATGTAGTATGCCATGGGAAATTTTTCATGGAGTTTACCGAAGGATATAATTGTAAAATTTCTGTACATCTTGAAAAATCTGACCCCATTATTTTTACTCCGTTTGTACCGTTTATTAATAGAAAAGAACTCAAGAAGGTATTCGTTCAAGAGTTAGCAGGGCAGTATGAGTTCAGATACTATACAAATTTATTAATAAAAAAAGGTCCTCTAAAAAAATATTTTAGTGATATTACATCTTGGACGAATTAATTTTCGTACATTTTGTCCTTCAAAATATCTTCCGAGGCTGATATTTCCTATTAGCCTCGGAAGGACCTCTTAAAAAATAAAAAATAAAAAAATTAGATTTTAATCTAATTGAATCTGTGTTAAATTTTTGACTTTTAGCAATTTAAAGATTAAACATAAAGAGTATTTTTTATGACGATTTCGCTGCCAACTCCGGGACATCCACTTCCGCTATCTATAGATACGCCTATAAGGGATGCTGAAAACAAATCTTCGCTTGCCCGATCTATGGAACAGTTTACCGAGCATTTAACGGAAGCCTTTCAAAAATACTGCTTAAACCACCGCGAATATTCTTTCAAAAAAATTTGCTTTAATGAGGCTACCGGTTCTGTAATCGCCGTCCGTCAATATAACGATACCATGCTTTTACAAAATTTGGATCCTGTATTGTTGCTATATCGGATTGAAGAACAAAATAATGTGGATTTAAGAACAATAACGGAGATGTTAGAGGATTCATTTTTTTCCATAAAAGATAGTAACTTTACAAAAGATTATAATTTTACAAATGAGTATAAAGAATTATTTATAAGAGATCGGAGCTCCTTTGAAGTAAACGGTTTTGCTTTGTACGGAACTCTTTGGGAGCGAAATTTTTCAGAAAAGATCATTGAAAAGTTACAATGCATTGTGACAAGAATCAAAAGTAGTCTTAAAAGATGTATTTTTATAGTGAAAAATGATGAAAGAACTATTTTGGTACAATATTGTTGCTTGAATCAACCGGTCACTATTTTACAGTATAGATCCGAAGAGTCCGCCAAAGTTTCTCTCCTGTTTTTTAAAAATTTAGCGGAAAAGTTCCCTGAGGAATCAAAATTATTAGAACAATTGGTGGTGTTACAGGATCACGTAGAAGACCCAAGATTAAATCTTTTATCTTTCTACGATACCTCGTTTGACACATCAATTGTTAAGTCGTTTAATCAGGCATTGAAAGAAATAAAGTTCTATGGTATCGCTATTAAATCATTTTTTTTCCGTGTAAGCAATGGTCATAAAAAGTTTTTTCTATTAGATTCGAACGACAATAAAATTTGTATTTTTGAATACTCTAAAGAGGGGCAATTATCTGAAGAACAACGTATTAAATGCTTGTGTAAAGGTATAAAAAAAAAGTTTCCTGCATATAATTGGAAATCGTTCTATGAAGTCATAATTAATGTTGAATCCAAATATATCGAATCGCAGTTCCAAAAAGATGCTGCAGATCTCGAAAGTTTCGTAGCGGGGGTAAATCAATTTTGTAATAATGAATTTCTCATAGAGTTTACCGCCGGGCAAAGTTGTATTATTTCTCTAAACAATTCTAATCCTAAAATAGAAGACAAAACTGTTTGGAATACAAAGATACCGATTTTTAATAAAGAACAACTCAAATCTGTATTTGCTAAACAGTTATTAGATAGAACAGATCTCAAATATTATGCGAATATACTAAAAACAGAAGGCCCTCTAAAAAAATATTTTAATAGTGATGAAAGAAAGTCTATAAGAGCTCGTTTAAGAGGTTGGTTAACTTGGAAATAGTTTTTTTATAAAAAAACTCCTTGCTTTTGTCAGATTCGTGCTTCAAAATATCGGCAAGACCACCACCGGTCTTCCACTCATTGTGCTTTAGCAAATTGAGTTGTTTCGAAAAATTTTGGAAAAATCGGAACGTATTTTATGAAAAAAATTTGGGCGTCGGGAGCCTTTTTTTCTACGCTTCTTTGTGTATTTTTCTTTTGGAATCCTATTGCCGGGTTTATTGTAGAAAAATTGGTAGATCGCGCCTGCATCGAATGCTTGGGTGTCGGAATAACCCATGACGGGTATTCTTTTTCTTCCGAAGAGGTCAGATTTACTAATCCTCGATTTACTACGCCGGATACCGATTCCCAAACCGGAATTTCTTTTTCTGCCGATGCAATAAAAATCCGTTATCACTTTTTCCCTTGGTCGTTGACAATTGATGCAGATGTTGTCATCGAAGCACCGCAAATTATTTTACGGGATCGATCCCGCCTTCATTATTTGGTCAATCGATTTCTTGAGCAAAAAACATTTTTCTCTTTTCGTCCTGTAATCGAAATAAATAAAGGAGAAATACGTAAAGAGTCGGAAACAGACTCTAAAATAGACCGGATGGCATTTTCCGGAAGTTTCGGTTATGGATCCGTAAAATATGTAAACTTTTTGCTGCCCGGAAATGATAATTTGACTCCGATGATGAAACTGAAAGCCTCTTATGAAGAGGACGGAAGCTTTATTTTTGAGGCCTTATTGAATAAAACCGATTTAGGTTTATTAGGAAGCTTTTTGGAGGAGATTCATCCGGTATTCAGCAAGCACTTTATCAAACAAGGGATGGCGGACGGTGAAATTTCCGGAGGGCGCATTTCCGGAAAACGATTGCATGTGGGGGGAGCGATCTCTTGCAGGGAGCTCTTGCTGGAAGAAAAGGAAAAAAAACTCCTGATTGGGATAGGGGATATCAATTTTGACTTCTCACCGGAGAGATCGGACGGAGTAAAAACATACGGCAAAATTGTTTTAGGAGGGGATACATTTCTTTCTTTTGCCGATACCGGCAATCGTTTTTTGCAGAACTTAGAAGGGCAAATTGTTTTAGAAAAGCACGGCCGGCTTTCCCTTCACGGTTCAACTATTTGTACATCCGATGAAGACCGATTTTCTTTGGAATTGACAGGAGATGCCAAAATCCTTGATTTTTCGCAAAGTCTTATGAATATACATTTCCGGACTCTTTATGACGACGGTCAAACAGGATCGGCTACTATTGTATTCAACGGACTTTGTCCTCTTTGGAATTGTGCCGAAATCTCCTTAAAAAATATCACGAAAAGAGAGATTAATTTTTTAGACCAAATCATCGTTTCTAAAGATACCAAAGAAAGTAATTTTCCTGTTTTTCATTCGGGAATATTGAATGCCGAAGCGGTCGCCTATTTTAAAGGGTTTACCATACAAAATTTGGAAATCAAAAAAGCTACAGTAAAAGATCTCGAATTCAATGTGTATCCGCTAAATTTTTATGGAAGTGCGGCCGGCATCAGCGGTTCTATAACCATGAATTTTAGTGAGTCCGATTTCCTCAAAACCACCGACGCCGATTTAATGATTGAAGAGGGGATCATACATTTTGTAGGGTACGATAAAGAATTATGGAAATTGTCCAATTTGGATACCGGAATTTCTTTTAAAAACGGAGTCATTCAAAAATCTGTGGCCCAAGCGAATTTTGCCGGATTATCCGGAACGATTGAGATGGATTGGTTATCAGACGACGAGGTATTCAAACTGCGCTTTGGCGGCAACCCCTCAAAAATAGGTGTATATGTAAATGATCAAATTCGAAGAGGAGTAGCGCAAAAATTTCCGGATGATTTTGTAGAGGTCAATATCGGAGTAAAGCCAAAAAAATACGGATTTTATGTAGAAGGATTGCTGGAAGTTTTCTCACATTCTTTGCGAACCAGGGAAAATATTGCATTCGGATTCGATGTTCTTAAAACAGGGGCGGAACTTCCGACGGTGGAATCGATTTCATCAAAAGCACCGGAGAGCAAAGATTTCGAAACGATCGGAAAAAGAATTAAAGATGAATCCGATCGATTAAAAGATAATTTTCCTCATCTAAGCATAGCAAACGGATGGATTTTCGGAGAAAATTTACCGTTAGAACGTTATATAGGACCTTTTCTTTTTCAACCGGATAATGAAGAGGATCTATACACTTTTAATTTAGAAGGAATCGGCGTATTCAGAGGCAAATTTGACAGAAACGGAGTAGCAATCGACTATTCTGCTTCTAATGTAGTTTTAGAAACCGGTGATTTTCGTATGGAAATTCCGCGAATCAATACGGGAATTTCGCAAGTCGGATTTTTTAAAGATGCTTTTCACTATCTGGATTTTCGTAAACCGGATCATTTTGGCTCTATGCCGGTAATCCACGGATCCTACTTAGACAAGAATACAGGTCTTTTATTCAAAGAAGTCTCTACAAAAATTGATTTTGAAGGGAATACAATCCGTTGTACAAATGTAGAAGGTTTCTGTTCAGATCTGTTTTTTTCCGGGAATATATGCGTAAAAGGGGATTCCGGAGAAAAAGGATCTTTCGATATAGACATCCTCCTCGATACAATGGCGGGTAAATTATCCGGATTACAAACTTTATTTTCCGGATTTAATAAATCACCGATGTTTACCGATTTCCCTATTGACGGAGACATCTTTTTTCGAGACGGAGGGGCGAATTTGTTTTTCGAGGTACGTCCTGAAAAAACTAATCTGTTCATGAAGATCAGTGCAGTTCTTGTTGACGGAATCATTAAATTTCACCCTCTCGATATTTCTCTGAGAGAGTTGGGAATGAATATCGACTATGATAAACGAAAAAATACATTAGTTTTAGATAACATCAGAGGAACTCTTCTGACCGGAAAACCCGGGAAAATCGAAGAGTATGTTTTTTCTGGCGATAAAATAGCTTTTTCCGATTTCTCCAACAATATAGGAACATTTGATTTATGGATCGGAGATAAAAATCGGGAAATTATCCGATTAGCAGGAAAAACCACCGGAGGTAGAGAGGAGGGTAATGAAAATAACGACCGGGTATCTTTTGAACTGGATAAAAATCTGACACATTTTAGCGATGTCTATCCTTCTGATTTTATTTTAACATTAAAAAATTGGCAGATTCCGGAAGAATTTTTATTGGATATGAGGCTCAATTTATCCTCTTTATATTCCGATATAAAAAGAGCCTGTAGAGCAGGAGTTTTTTTCCTGCCTGAAAATTTATTGGCAGAAATCGATAAAATAGGGGAGGCGCAAGGGGATTTTAAAATCCGTTTGGCTTATGAAAACGAAAAAGGGATATTTTCTTACGACGCAATCGGAAGCAAACTTGCTGCAGGTCCGTACAACTGTGACACTATGCTGCTTACAGGTTCTGTAAGAGATAACATTTGGACTGTCGATCAGTTTCGTTTCGATGATATTTCTATCGCTGCAGAAATCAGACGATTGGAAAATAGCCGCAGAATAAACTTTCTCGGTCTGAGGGCAGGAAATTCTATCCTCCTTGGTATCGAAGGGGATATTCCCGACGGAGCAGACAGATTAGATGCAAAAATCAATCTTCTGGAAATTTATCTCGATAAATTAAATGAATGGCCAAAACTGGCAGAATTTATTGAAAAAAATCAACCTAAAGGAATTCTCAGGGGAAACGGCAGCTTTGTCATTGAAAAAAATAAATCGGGTAAATACGCAAATTATGACGGATTTTTTACCCTCACAGGAAATGATATTGTACTGCGGGATATTGCTTTCGGAGAGGCCAAAAATTTTTCCTGTCATATCCAACACGACCAAGGTGTCATATTCCGAAATATTTCCTCGACGATGCTTTCTCCTGATGGAAAAGACAAGCATGTACGTCTGAATATTGAGAAAATGCATTACGATTTTCATGAAGATCGTACGAATGCGGAAGGGATTAAATTCTATGTGCCTAATCGATGTTTAAAATGGTTTGCAGCCAAATTACGGTATGCTTTTTATGAAGATATTTCCGGGGCGACCGAAACGGTTATTGCCGGTATTAAAGAGACGGAAGATTTTAACTGTTTCTTGGATTTACATTACTCTGCGAAAAAATTCGGATTTGTCTTACGTTTTCCCGAGGGGATCTATCATTACAAAGGGGAAAATATTTATCTTTCCGATTTTGAGATGGATTACGAACCGGGTGACATGAAAATTTCTACAGGATATCGCCACGGTAGAAAAGATTTATTTCTTACTTTCCGTTCGACAGATCCTGCTCAAGAAAGGGGAACTCTTTTCATCACCAATAAAAATGCATCTCCGCAAAATGCTAAGGAAGAATTTTTTGCCATAAATTGGCAGAACGATCCATATAAAGGATTCCATATTGATAATATAAAGGGAAAACTTGGCGGACTGACTCTCAATTTTTCCGGGGATTTTGATAAAGCTCTCGACGAAAATTTTATGTACATGGTCGGTGAAGCAAGTATGAAAATTCCGGAAGCAACTCTTTTTTGTGAAGGAAATATTTTTGAAAAATGCCGTGATAATAAAATGGCCGGAGAACTTCGCTGTAACGGAAAATTGGCTTTAAGTAAAAATCCGGATTCCATCACTAATTTTATGGGTACTTTATACGGTGAAAATTTCGGATTTAAAGGCTATCTTTTTGATAATGTTAACGGTGTATTAAAATATAATCCCGACAATATCAAAATTGAAAAATTCTCTGTCCGGGATAGCGCCGGAATAGTTTCTGCGCCGGAAATGTATTTTTATGCGGATACTTCCGATTTAATGAATATGAAAATTCCGATTTTGTATATCAGCAATTTTCGACCGCGTAAATTAAAAGAAATGATTCCTGAATCACCTACAAAATCTAACTCATTGATTATCAATTCTATAGAAGTTAATAATATCACCGGGAAAATCGGAGACGTAAATACATGGACAGGATCAGGAAAAATGAAATTTTCTAATCCTCCAAAAACAAATCTACAAAATACTATTCTCGCTTTTCCTCATGAACTGATTACCAGAATAGGTCTCAACCCTTCTGTCCTCACTCCCATTACAGGGAACTTATTTTATAAACTTTCAGACGGTAAAATTATTTTTACCAAATTCAAAGATATTTATAGTGAATCCAAAGGTTCAAAATTTTATCTCCCTCCGGGATCAAGTCCTTCTTATATCGATTTTGACGGCAATATGTACATCCAAGTACGTATGAAGCAATATAATCTGTTGTTCAAATTTGCCGAACTCATGACGGTCACCATCAAAGGGACTTTAGAAAAACCGGTGTACTCTATTCGTCAGGAAAAAGGACGCCGCTCCCGATAGTGCAGTCCGATAGAAGCCTTTCTTTCGCGCAGCGTTTGGAGTGCGGTGACTTGTCACCGCTTTGCCCTCGCATCGACTTGTCGATGCGTTTTTAAAAACTTAGAGAACTAATCTTTGAACGGATTTCTGAATATCTATAAAGACAAAA